>JBAQKP010000069.1:0-8666 GCA_049301135.1 Moraxellaceae bacterium
CAACTGGGTTTGGCGGTTGAACTACTTGATTATACTGGACAGACTGCACCGTGTTTGGCGGGGCAGCTGTATATTGAGCATCTGCCGGTGGCAGTGCCGGTGGTCGCAGGTCAGCTTGATGTGGCCAACGCGGCGCAGGTATTGGCGCAATTGACCCGTGCGGCGCAGGCCTGTCTATCTGGTCAGGCGGCAGGGATTGTGACGGCACCCGTGCAAAAATCCGTCATCAACGACGCGGGTATTGCGTTTAGCGGGCATACGGAGTTTTTTCAGGAGCAAGCCGGCGTGCCACGCGTGGTAATGATGCTGGCGACGCCAAAGCTCAGGGTCGCCTTGGCAACCACGCATTTGCCATTGCGTGCGGTGGCTGACGCGATCACCCAGCCACTGCTCCGGCAGGTGTTAGATATTTTGCTGACAGACTTGAAGACCAAATTTGCGATTGCTGCACCCAAGATTTTGGTTTGTGGCCTCAACCCACACGCCGGTGAGTCGGGACATTTAGGTCGTGAAGAAATCGAAGTAATTGATCCAGTATTGGCCGAGTATCGTGCAACCGGTCATGATGTTGGGGTAGCGTTACCGGCGGACACCTTGTTTCGGCCTGAAGTCGTTGCAGCCGCCGATGCCGTGCTGGCGATGTACCACGATCAAGGCTTGCCTGTGTTAAAGTCGCAGGGTTTTGGTGAGGCGGTGAATATCACGCTGGGATTGCCGTTTATTCGGACGTCGGTCGATCATGGCACGGCGTTGGCGTTGGCCGGTACAGGGCAGGCCAAGCCGGACAGTCTGGCAGTGGCGCTTGAATTGGCGCTGGATATGGCGGCAAGGCAAGGCATTCTTTAATTGATTTGGAATTTTGCATGAGTAAGCAGCAGCCTGAGCAGGGTTTTGGGCAAGGTTTCGCACATGATTTTAAGCAGGGTTTGGCCGGTTCGGGTCATCAGGCGCGGAAACGCTTTGGTCAAAATTTCTTGCATGATCAGCGCGTGATTGAAAAAATCGTTAATGCAGTCGCACCGAAAGCGGGTGATTTTTTGGTAGAAATTGGCCCCGGTCTTGGCGCACTGACTGCACCACTGTTGAATCGTGCCGAGCATCTCACGGTGGTGGAGCTGGATCGAGATCTGGCAGCCGGTTTGCCGAATCGGGTGTCTGATCCGAGCAAGCTGACCATCGTCGAGGCGGATGCACTGCGGTTTGATTTTCCGAGCCTATTGCGTGGGCAGCCGCAAGATCGCCTGCGCGTGGTCGGCAATCTGCCGTATAACATTTCGACGCCGTTGTTGTTTCATCTGTTGCAACACGGTGGACAGATTCAAGACATGCATTTTATGCTGCAAAAAGAAGTGGTTGATCGGATTGTTGCACCACCGAACAGCAAGACCTATGGCCGTCTATCGGTGATGATGCAGTATTTTTGTCAGCCGACGTTTTTGTTTGAAGTGCCGGCGGGGGCGTTTATCCCTGCGCCGAAAGTCACCAGTGCGGTGTTTCGTTTGCAGCCGTATACCGACAAGCCGATTCAGGCGGTCAACGAAAAAAAATTCAGTCAGTTGGTCGCACATGTGTTTACTCAGCGGCGTAAAACCTTGCGCAGTAGCCTAAAAGGCCAGATTGACGATGCGGGTTTTGAGCGGGCGGGGATTGATCCGATGGCGCGGCCAGAGACTTTGAGTGTGGCGCAGTTTGTGGCGCTCAGTGATGTAGTGAGTGGTTAAACAGTGATGACCTACCGCCACCAGTACGTCATCGGCGACTTACAGGGCTGTTTTACCGCGCTGCAAGCACTAAAAATAGCGTTAGAATTTGACGAAACGCAAGATTGCCTGTGGTTTACCGGTGATCTGGTGGCGCGGGGTGAAGACTCGTTAAACACCTTGCGCGAAGTCAAACGCTTGGCTGATCTCGGTGCAGCCAAAACCGTACTGGGTAATCACGATTTAAACCTACTGGCAGTCTGGCGTGGCGTGGCAAAACTGCGTAAAAAAGATCTGACTGCACCGATTTTTGATGCCGAAGATGCCGAAATTTTGCTGAATTGGCTACGTCGGCAGCCGCTGTTGCTGTTGCCAAGTTTTGATACGGTGTTGACCCATGCAGGCATTCCGCCGATGTGGATGGTTGATCAAGCAGCCGCGTATGCGGGTGAGGTGGAAGCGATGCTGCAAGCTGATTTGTCGGTGCTGGATCAGTTTTTGGGTCAGATGTATGGCGATTTGCCGGATATGTGGCAGGATGATCTGACCGGCGTAGCGCGACTAAGAGTGATCACCAACTACCTGACTCGTATGCGCTTATGTACGGCTGAGGGACGGCTGGAATTTAGCTTTAAAGATTCCTTGGATGCCGAAATGCCAGCAGGGTTCTTGCCTTGGTTTGATTGGCCGTCGATTGAAGTGTCAGTAGGTGATCAGCAGCCACGTCGCCGTCTGTTTGGGCATTGGGCAGCGTTAGAAGGCAAAATCGACAATCCACACATTTTAGCGTTAGATGGCGGCTGTGTTTGGGGTGGGGCTTTGTTGGCTTATCAGCTGTCTGACGGGCAGTGGTTTAGATCGAGTAGCGGTTGCGCCTCGCGGGTACAGAGCGCGTAAACCGACCACGACCAGATGCCGTCGCGTTGCAGGATCATATCGATTTGCTGACTTTCCCCCAGTTGTAGCCGAAACTGATTGGGAAAATCGCTGTAGCCAGTTTGAATGTTTTCCTGTGCATAAAACTGAAGTTGTAGCTGTAAAAATTTAGCCTGATCCGCGTGTTGCTGCAAGACCGGCCAGATGTTTTTGAGATAGTTTTGGCCATGTCCACGAATCTTCGGTGCAGTTGTGGTCGCGCGACTTTCCCAGAGCGATTTTGGGATGATCTGTTCAATCTGACTGGGTTCGAGCCGTTGTTCTGAATCGACCCAACCGAGTTGTTTTTTGAGTGTCCATAGCGCGTAATACGGCGAAAGCACAAGAACTAGACTAAACAATAGTAGTAGGCCGACCAGCGCAAAACCGATTCGCCGTTGTCGTGGTGTGAGTTTAAACTGTCGGGTATGAGCTTTTGGGTGCAGGGGCACGTTAATTCATCCAGCCCAGCAGATAAAACATAATCGGCAGCCAAATCGCCGTCATCACGCCATTCACCGCCATGCCAAATGCGGCATAACGTCCCGCGACCGGACTGCGCTGCCATGCTTCAACCGTACCAATCGCATGTGCCGCCAGCCCCAACGCCAGTCCAACCGCACGTTCGTCATGCACATTCCGTAGGAGCAGTGGTGACAGCGCAGCGCCGATCAAGCCCGACACGATCACAATAATACTGACCAGCGCCAACGGTGCATCAATCAAACTGGCGATATTCAACGCAATCGGTGTAGTCACTGCACGAGTGGTAAATGCCAAAATCGTTGGTTCGGACAGATGCAGTAGCCACGCCAAACCGACCGGCAACGCCGCACCGGTAAACGTTGCTAAAAGCAGTAGATTGCCCAAACGCTTTAGGGGTAAATCGTCAAAGCGCATCGCCGCCAGCGGAATCGCCAACGCGACGGTGACATAGCCGAGCAGATGATTAAAAATTTCACCCACCGACTGAAAATAATCCGCATACGGCCAGCGCAGCAGCCATAGCGACAGCATCACCAAACCAACTGAGAGCACCACTACCGGCAGCTTGGGAAAACGCTGCCCGAGTAACCGCGCCACCACATGTGCCGCCAGCGTCAGTAACAAACCCGCAAAAATCGACCACAGCATTAATCAGTTCTCATCTGGGGAGCGGGCAGACAGCCAACGCTTTGACAACCACGCATAGCCCCACAACGGCAGCAGCGTACTGACCGTCATCACCACAATAAACCAGCCCAATTCGTTCCCAAGGCTCGCCATCATTACCCCCGCACCTGCTGCAATCGGCAAAAATGCAATCGCACTTTCCTTCATGATGCGTGTATTGGCATCAATCAGGCGCGATGAAAGGACGCGCCAACGCCGATAGATCAGCAAGCAGGCGAGTAGTGCAAACAGCCCGACCAAATTGCCCAGTTCGGGATGGCCGAGTAGCCGCATCAGGGCGATAGCGCTTTCTCGAAATACGATGACCAACAGTAAGGTTAGGCCAAGCGCCTTCCAATCAATAGTCGTGGTCATGATGTAGAAGGTGTGCCGTCCAGTGGATGGTCAGGGTCGCTGATCGGCTCAATCCCAATATCGTCCGGCCAATCCAGCGCATCTGTCTGCTGTTGATTTGGTTGGTCATGCCGCTCAAACGCTTCCAGCACCCGATGAAATTGCTGCGCTTGTGCGGCAGGCAGTACCTCATCGACTGACAAATGCGCCTGTGCCAACAGTTGCGCGACCCGATCATGCGGCAAGCGGATGCGCAGCGTACACGCGCCATTGTCCAGATGTTCTTCATGTTCAACCACATCAAGCTGATACAGTTGATTGCGCAGCTTGCCCGCTTGTGGTGGTAAGGTCAGATCATAGCGATTGAGTTGGCCGGACAGACAGACCTGCACCGCCTCGCGCAATAAATCCAGCCCTGCGCCGGTGTGCGCCGAGACATAGACGCGATCTGGTTGGTTCGGGGCGTGTTCATGGCTGGACGGTGCATCACCGGATAGGTCGATTTTGTTATAGACCTTCAGCATCGGCACATCACAGCCGATTTCTTTGAGCACAACAGCAACCGCGTCGATTTGCTCGTGCATCTCAGGGCTACTGGCATCAATCACATGTAGCAGCAGATCCGCTTCGAGGGTTTCTTCCAGCGTGGCGCGAAAGGCATCGACCAACGCGTGTGGCAAATGCCGCACAAAGCCGACCGTATCGGCCAATACCAAACGACCAAGCCCCGTCCACTCCAAGCGGCGCAGCGTTGGGTCAAGCGTGGCAAACAGTTGATCAGCGGCATACACATCGCTGTCGGCCAAGCGATTGAACAGCGTAGATTTACCAGCGTTGGTATAACCGACCAGTGACACGGTTGGAATCGCGGCTTTTTGGCGGGCGGCACGGCCTTGCTGGCGGGTTTGTCGGACTTTTTCCAGTCGGTCTTTTAGTTGGGTGACGCGAATTTGTAGCAAGCGACGGTCGGTTTCGAGCTGGGTTTCGCCGGGTCCACGTAGACCGATACCACCTTTTTGTCGTTCTAAGTGGGTCCAACCACGCACCAAGCGCGATGCCAAGTGATCCAGTTGCGCCAATTCGACTTGCAGCTTGCCTTCAAAGGTACGCGCACGCTGGGCAAAAATATCCAAGATCAAGCCAGTACGGTCAATCACCCGACATTCAAACAGCCGCTCAAGGTTACGCTCTTGCGCAGGGCTTAAGGTGTGATCAAAAATCACCAAGTCGATCTCATCGGCCTTGACCCGTTCAGCGACTTCTTCGGCTTTACCTGAGCCAATAAACAACTTGGCATCTGGTTTTGGCCGTGTGCCGGTGATCAGGTCAACGATGGTTGCACCGGCCGATTGCGCCAGTAGCTTGAATTCCTCCACATCGAGCTCTTCGAGCAACCGAATACTCATGTGTACCAGTAGTGCGCGTTCACCACCTTGGTGGCGTTCAAATAATTCCAAGTGTGTGCAATCCTCAGGCAAGCGAAAATAGCTGCTGTCAGCAGCGCAATCAAATGATACCGGATTTTGTACAAATACGTCTGCGTGGTTTTGTGTGTCGGCGCGCTTGTCTGCTGATCTTGTCATCTGAATGTCAATAAACTGTCATCCACGCGACAAGCACAGCGTTTACAGTCAACGCTAGCGTATAAAAAACGAGTTTGTCATATGTCACATTTACCCAGTTCATCGGAATCCCGATCTGACGCTCGGCTGTCAGAGTCTCAGTTGTCAAACAGCTTGCGTCCAGCCGTAACGCCGCAGACGCGCTTGCATGCGTCATCACCTGCGGCACTCAGCGTGCGTCTGGCGGCGGGCGTACTGGATGTACGAGCCGCACAACGGCTACGCGCGCAAGTGTTCGGTGAAGAGTTTGCCATGACCTTCAAAAACGACATCGACGAAGAGCGCTTGGATGCCTATTGTGCGCATTTGTTGGTGTTCGATGGCGATAAACTGATCGCAACCACCCGTTTACTTGATCAGCATCGGGCGCGCTTGGCGGGTGGGTTTTATAGTCAGCAAGAGTTTAACTTGGATCAGCTGCTCAGTAGCACGCAAGGCAGTATCTTGGAGCTGGGTCGTACCTGTGTACACGCCGATTATCGCTCGATGGCGGCGATTAATACCTTGTGGCAGGGCATCGGACAAGTGGTCGCTGCGTGGAAAATCGACGTCTTGATGGGCTGTGCGTCGATTCCGCTTGGGGTCGGTGATTGTCAGGGGTGGCTGAATCGTTTGCCTGACACACAGCGGCTGAGTATTCCGGTTCGTCCCAAACGCCGTCTGCCGACCACTGCACTGAGTCGTGATCCGATTTTGCCGCCGCTGCTCAAAGCCTATCTGCGCATGAACGCCAAAGTTGGCCAATTTGCTTGTTTTGATCCGGTGTTTCACTGTGCTGATGTACTGATTTGGTTGCCGTTGGCGCAAATGGATGCACGCTATCTGGGGCATTTTGGCCAACAAGCCTGAGTTTAAACGCTGTATTTACGTCATTTTGTCCGCTCGAAAAACGCTTTGCCACAAACCAAGCATTGGCGTTTGCTGTGGCTTGGGTATACTGAAGCGGAGTCCTCAGCATGAGCAGATATCGATGACGGCAATTCAAGATCCCCGCGTGCGTTCTTTCCCACAGCAGGCCAAACAAAAAATCAATGTGCTGGGGCGTGGGCTGGGCATGCTGGCCACCATTGGACATGGTTTTGGCATGGCCATTTCATCAGGGGCGATCTTTAAACCGAATCAACCGCATCATCCGGCGTTGACCCAGCAGTTTTGCAAACGCATGTGTAAAACCCTTGGAGTAGCGGTACAGGTGCACGGGGTGATGCCGCGTGAGCATGCGCTGTGGGTCAGCAATCATGTGTCATGGATTGATATTCCGGTGATTGGCTCGCTGACACGGGTGTTTTTTTTATCGAAAGCCGAAGTTGCCCGTTGGCCGCTGATGGGACGTTTAGCCCGTGCGGGGGGCACGCTGTTTATTCAGCGTGGTTCGGGTGATTCGGATAAAGTGCGCCAGCAAATCACCAGTTTTTTAAAACAAAAACTACCGATCTTATTTTTTCCGGAAGCGACGACCACCGATGGCAAGCAAGTGCGTCGCCTGCATGGCCGTCTCTTACAATCGGCGATTGATACACAGACGCATGTGCAGCCAGTCGTCTTGTGTTATGTCAACGCGCAACAGCAGCTCGACTTGGTGTTGCCGTTTATTGGCGAGATCAGTTTTGCTGAGCATCTGCAACAGGTATTGGCACATCCGGCAGTGACTGTGCATGTGATGGTGTTACCTGCGATCAGCTCCGTCGGTCACGATGTGCACAGTCTGACCAACTTGCTGCAACAACAGATGCGCGAGGGCTTGGCGACATTACATGCCAAAGTCTTGCTTGACTGATTTGCAGTGTTAAAGATTTGCACGGTTAAAATCGCCGCGTTTAAACCCGCTTTGTGCAGGCTATGCAGCAAAACTGTAGCGCAGCCGTGATTGCAGCATCGTCACGTCGTATCATTGGTCGGTAACCAAATGAATCGGCACAGGTGAGCACGACGTGATGGGCAAAGCAGATGTTTGACAGTCTGATGTGGCAGGCTGACGCAATCAATCAAATGATGCAGATCGGCTATTGGGTCGGTGCGTTGTGGGTGCTGCTGATCACGCTGTATCGCTTGCAGCACTGTAATACCTACAATCGCGGCAAAAGCCTGCTGCAACTGACGATTTATTATGCGTTTTATTTGTTTTTTTGGCTAGCGCTAGAGCAAGTTTGGCTGATGGCGAGCGGTCAGCGTTCACTGTTATTGGGTATGCCGCTGTTGTTGTTTGCGCTATTAATGCTGTACAGCCGCTTTATTGAACCCAACCGACTGATCACCCAGCACAGCACCATTGAACTGGATGCGCCGCAGCGCCTACAACGGCCACTGACTGTGGTGTTGGTGGCGGATGTGCATGTCGGGCTGTTTTCGGGGCAGCCGCGACAACTGCAAAAAATCACGCGAGCGATTAACGCTGCACAGCCGGATCTGGTGCTGTTTGCGGGGGACTGGACGTATGAACCGAACCAAACAGACCTGACCGTGCAACTGGCGGCACTAGCTGGCATTACCGCACCTGCCTATTCGGTACTCGGTAATCATGACGAAGAAGTGCCGGGCCCGCCGCTGCAAGCTGCCTTACAAGCGGCGCTGCAAGCAGTCGGTATTCTCGATATTGAAGGTCAAATTATTGAGTTGGATGAAATTCGATTGCTCGGTACGGGTGATTTATGGGCAGGCAAAGCCGATCTGACCGCACTGAATCTACTGCCACAGGACAAGCCGTGGCTGATCATGGCACACAATCCCGATACCGCAGCGTTAGTGCCTCAGATGCCGCATCGCCCGCTGCTGTTGGCGGGACATACGCATGGCGGGCAGGTGTATTTGCCGTATCTGACCGCTTGGATTCTACGCAAAGAATCCAAGCTGGGCTGTCTCGAAGGTCGCTATAGTCAGCCGACCACCGAGCTATTTGTGACCGCAGGCACGGGCTTGGTTGGCT
>JBAQKP010000070.1:0-9953 GCA_049301135.1 Moraxellaceae bacterium
TCAGGAAAGTCGCCACATATGGAATAAAACCGCCATGCAACGCCACGCCGTTGGCCATCGCGCTCATGCCAAACTCACGCACACCGTAATGCACATAGTTACCAGCAGGATTGTCTTGTACGCCCGAGCAGCCTTTCCACAAGGTCAGGTTCGAACCAGCCAGATCCGCCGAGCCACCGAGCAATTCCGGCAGAATTGGTCCAAACGCTTGTAGCGTGTTCTGGCTGGCTTTACGGCTGGCGATGGTTTCGGCTTTGTCGTTACACGCGGTAATAAATGCATCGGCTTGCGCTGCAAAATCTGCGGGCAAGTCGCCATTGATGCGACGCTGCAATTCAGCGGCCAGCTCAGGATAGCGGTTTTGATAGACCTCAAACACCGAGTTCCAATGCATTTCTAGCGCTTGGCCTTTGGCGTTGCAGTCCCATGCTTCATAGACATCGGCTGGAATCACAAACGGCTCATCGGTCCAGCCCAGCGCAGTGCGGGTTAGCGCGATTTCGTCTTTACCCAGTGGCGCGCCATGACAGTCTTCTTTGCCTTGTTTATTTGGAGAGCCCAGACCGATGATGGTTTTACAAATGATCAGACTTGGCTTGCTGGTTTCGGCTTGTGCGTCGAGTGTCGCTTGGCGAAGCGCGTCCGCGTCATGACCATCAACTTTAATCACTTGCCAGCCGTATGACTCAAAGCGCTTCGGCGTATCGTCAGAAAACCAGCCTTCAACTTCACCATCAATCGAGATGCCATTGTCATCGTAATAGGCAATCAGCTTACCGAGTTGCAGCGTGCCGGCGAGTGAACAAACTTCGTGCGAGATGCCTTCCATCAGGCAGCCATCACCCAAGAAACAGTAGGTGAAATGATCGACTACATTTAAGTTATCGCGGTTAAACTGTGCCGCTAAGGTTTTTTCGGCCAGTGCAAAGCCGACCGCATTGGCAATGCCCTGCCCCAGTGGACCTGTGGTGGTTTCAACACCGACGGTATAGCCATATTCAGGATGGCCCGGAGTTTTACTGTGTAACTGACGGAATTGCTTGAGATCATCAATGCTGAGCGGATAGCCCGACAAGTGCAACAGCGCATATTGCAACATGGAGCCGTGGCCGTTGGACAGCACAAAACGATCACGGTTAATCCAGTTAGGGTTGCTTGGATTATGTTTTAAAAACTGCCGCCACAAGACTTCAGCAATATCCGCCATGCCCATCGGCGCACCAGGGTGACCAGAATTGGCTTGTTGCACAGAATCCATTGCGAGCACACGAATCGCATTGGCGAGTCGGCGTTGGGCGAGTGGTTGGGACATATCAAAAGTTCCGCTGCGCTAAAAATGCGGCTATTGTCGTTTAAACTGGCCGCAGGGTAAAGCCAACATTGACCAAAAACACATAACCTTCATCATTTTGTCCTACAGGTATTTTGTATAATACAATCTTCTGTAGCATTTTATCATTGGATATGGTCGAGTCATACCGAGTCGCGGTACCATAGCGCGTTTTCACTCTTATCCTCACGGTCATCTGCTGGAATGCTTATTTATGCGTGAATATACTGTTTTTACATCAGAATCGGTCAGTGAAGGCCATCCTGATAAAATGGCGGATCAGATCAGCGACGCGATTCTTGATGCGATTTTGACTGATGACCCACATGCACGAGTTGCCTGTGAAACCTTGGTTAAAACCGGTGCTGTGATCTTGGCCGGCGAAATCACCACCACAGCAAATGTGGACTTTGAAAAAATCGTCCGCGACACCGTCAACAGCATTGGTTACAACCATTCGGACCTGGGCTTTGATGGCTCAACCTGTGCGGTGATTAACATGCTCGGCAAGCAATCACCTGACATTGCCCAAGGCGTGGATCGGCAAAAACCCGAAGACCAAGGTGCAGGCGATCAAGGGCTGATGTTCGGTTATGCCAGTCACGAAACCGACGTGCTAATGCCCGCCCCGATTCAGTACGCGCATCGTTTGGTCGAAAAACAAGCACAATTGCGTAAAAACGGCACATTGCCGTGGCTACGTCCAGATGCCAAAAGCCAAATCACCTTCCACTATGAAAATGGCGTGCCGAGCAAAGTCGATGCGATTGTCTTATCGACCCAGCATGATCCCAGTATTTCGCTGAAAGACCTGCAAGAGGCAGTACGCGAAGAAATCATTAAACAAGTGATTCCCGCCGAATGGCTGCATGCAGACACGCAGTACCATATCAATCCGACTGGGATTTTTATTATTGGTGGACCAGTCGGCGATGCAGGCTTAACCGGTCGTAAAATCATCGTGGATACCTACGGCGGCATGGCGCGACATGGCGGCGGGGCGTTTTCGGGTAAAGATCCATCTAAGGTCGACCGTTCAGCGGCATATGCCGGTCGTTATGTGGCCAAAAACATCGTGGCAGCGGGCTTGGCCGACAAGTGTGAAATTCAGGTCAGTTACGCCATCGGTGTGGCAGAGCCGACCTCGATTTCGATTAATACTTTTGGGAGCGGTAAAATCAGCGATGAGCAGATTATCGCGTTGGTGCGTGAGCATTTTGATCTGCGGCCATACGGGATTACCCGCATGCTAAATCTGATTCAGCCGATGTATCAGCAAACGGCCAGTTATGGGCATTTTGGGCGGCAGGGTTCAGACACCGCGTTTACGTGGGAAAAAACCGACCGCGCTGAGGGCTTACGTCAGGCGGCTGGTTTGTAATCTAGGTTTCGACAAGCTCAACCAGCCGGTATTGTTGTCTGAGCCTGTCGAAGGCGACAATACCGGCTCAAAACAACAAAGCCCGCAATGTGCGGGCTTTGTTTTGGTTGTCGTTTAACCGATCAAGGATCGCTTAGAACGCAAACTGCAGACGGGTTTGGATTGCGCTAGCGTCACGCTCTACGCCCTTGTTGGTTGGGCTAGCAGCGGTGGCTGTGCCATCAACGTATTCAAACATCACGCGGGTGTTACCGTTGATGTAGTAGTTGGCGCCAACTGTGTATTGCACTGCCTCAGCATTGCTGTCTTTGTTTTCCATCATGTCGTAACGGGCTTTCAGCTCAATCGCACCAGCACCGGCGTTGACGCTTGGCGATTTGAACACGCCTTTTTTGGCATCATATTTACGCGCATGATCAGTCACGAAAAAGCTGGCTTGTACATAACCCGTATCGACTTTTTGTGACACAGTCGTGCCGGCAAACTCATGGTCGGCTGTTGCGTACTCAAGCTGGGTCGAAAACGGGCCATTCATATAGGCCAATTCTAAGGCATAAGCGTCTTGCTGAATCGCATTACCCGAGATGGCTTGACTCAGTGCGCCGCGCACCACACCTGCACCAGTAGCAAAGCTATTGGTCGGTGCTGCGGTTGGCGTTGCACCGTTGAGTGGGTTACGGTCAGATGAGCCGCTTAGACCGATATGTAGGGTTTGACCATTGGCATTGATCGGGGCAACATAACCACGCAGGTTATAACCGAGACCTTGAGTTGCCGCGCCAGCAGCCGAACGAGTATTGTAGACCGCCATGCCGTAACCATAGTCCATCTCGCCCATTTTAGCAGCGGTATCGACGAACACACCTTGTTGGTACTGACGACCTTCATACAAGCCCGATGCAGTCGCAAATGGCCGTTCCATAAAGGTAATTTCGTTCGAGCTAGTCAGCTCTTCCATGCCACGATAGGGCTTGGCTTGACCAAAACGCACGTTATGATCCATCAGTTGGGTGCTGATCCACATTTCGCGGAAACCTGAACCAGTAGTACCGCTTTGACCAGCAAAGTCGTTTTCAAACTTATAGCCCCAACCGTAGGCCTTCCCTTCTAAGGTAATACGGGCACGACGGAATGAAGTCGTGCTGTTGGTCGCTTGCGATGTGGGTGACAGGTCGTCTTCTTCATTGATATAACGGCCATCGAAATGAATCCGTGCGCCGAGTTTGGCAGAGAACAGATCGTTTTTGATCTCAAAACCACCTTTGGTGCTGACAGTGGTGTCAGACGACAGGTCTGCTGGTGCTGGTGCAGCGAAGGCTGAAACAGACAGGGCGGATACTAGCGTTGCCAAATACAGCTTTTTCATGAGAAACACTCCAGAGAAAATCCATTGCGGCGGTTTTTGAATACCGTCGTGAACTATTTAGTCGTCTGGGATGGTTGAGATCTGTCCCCCATCACCCTTGATCCCACGACACTTGGCACGCAGTATCCACTCGCTATATGACAAAATGATTTTGGCTAGATGTCATTTTGATGACAATGTTTCAAAACATAACCTTGATCCTAGATTTGCACGTTTTTTGCCCAGTCCAGTACGACTCTCGTCACTGCTTTGCATGAAGACCGTAAAATAGTACGACAGTATCGGTCGCCTAGATGACAAAACAGCGTACCAACACGGCCAAATTCTGGCATGATCGAGTTTCTGGACTTTAAAACTATGGATCGTCATCACTATCATGATGCGCTGGGCACAACTTCTCTCGCCTGCTCGCTTGGGCAGCCGAAAACGCCACACTGAACAGTCCCGCAGTCCGTTTCACAAAGACTATGACCGGATTATTTTTTCACAAAGCTTTAGGCAGCTTAACCGTAAAACCCAAGTGCATCCGCTGACCCAAAACGATGCGATTCACACTCGTCTGACCCATTCACTCGAAGTATCTTGTGTGGGTCGTTCGCTCGGGATGTTGGCGGCTGAAAAGCTCAAAGACGATCTGCCAATGTGGGTCAGTCCAGCGGATGTTGGTGCGATTATTCAAGCAGCGTGTCTAGCGCATGACATTGGCAATCCGCCGTTTGGACATGCTGGTGAATATGCCATGCGTGACTGGTTTGACCGGCCAGCACAAGCGCATATTCAAGCACTGGTCACAGCGCAACAATGGAGTGATTTGGTGCAGTTTGAAGGCAATGCGCAAGGTTTGCGAATTCTCAGCCGCTTGGAGTACCATCCGGATGACGGCGGCATGCGGCTGACCTATGCCACGTTAGGCGCGTATTTAAAGTATCCTTGGCTACCCAAACCCATGACCGAACAAGCCAATAAATCCAGTGATCGGCTGGCAAAATTTGGCTGTTATAGCAGTGAAAAACAGATTTTGGCTGAGATTGGTGAGCATCTCGGCTTGATCCAAACCGGTGAGTTTGCCTTTTGTCGGCATCCGCTGACCTATCTGCTTGAGGCGGCGGATGATGTTTGTTACGCCTTGATTGATATGGAAGACGGCTTATCACTGGGCATGCTTCACTATGCTGAGGTGGAGCCGATTTTTTTGCAGTTGATCGGCGATCTTGGCGCACCGCATGAGGTCAACAGTGACGTACCGATGCGACAAAAACTCGCTGCGCTGCGCGGTCGGGCAATGAAGCGTTTGGTCGAGGTGCTGACTGATGTGTTTGTCGCGCACCAAACTGAACTGCTCAGTGGCACGCTACGCGGTAGTCTGCTCGATCACTGTCCGCGTGATGTATGTGACGGGATTGAAGCCGCCAAGAACATGGCGCGGCAACATATTTTTACCCATCCACACAAGGCTCGATTAGAATTGGTCGCGACCGCTAACCTGACCGTGCTGATGGATCATTTTATGCCGTTGGCACTGCTGGATCAGGCCGCGCTACAACAGGCCAGCTTTCGGGAGCGGCGCTTGTTGCATCTATTACAGCACTACGGCGCACGACTCGACGGCACGCCGTATGAGAATATGATGCAGGTGCTGGATGCGATTAGTGCGTTGTCCGATCATCAGGCGCATAGTCTGGCGCAGGATTTACAGGGGCATCGGGTGGCGTTGGTTTAGTTTTTTTGGATGATGACGATGATTGGTTGTTTAACCGGCAAAATTTTACAACTCAGTGCGCCCGTGGTGCTACTCGATGTCAACGGTGTCGGCTATGAAGTCGAAACACCGCTATCGACCTTTTGCCAATTGAAAAACGGCCAACAGGTCACTCTATGGACGCATCTGGTGGTGCGTGAAGATGCCCAGTTGTTATACGGGTTCTTTGATCAAGACGACAAAGCCCTGTTTCGGATTCTGCTAAAAGTCAACGGCGTAGGCCCGAAGCTGGCGTTGGCGATTTTGTCCGGCATGAGTGCGGCGATGTTGATTCAGTCGATTGAAATGCAAGACATCAGCACCTTGACCCGTATCGCAGGAGTCGGCAAAAAAACCGCCGAACGCTTGGTGATCGAGTTACGCGACCGTTTGCAAGGCTTGACCTCGACCAGTGCTGACGGTGTGGTGACACAGATTGGTCTGGGTGCTGCTTCGCCGATTGCTGAGGCTGAGGCTGCCTTGGTGTCGCTGGGTTATAAGCCGCTAGAAGCCCAAAAAGCCATCGCTGCGGTCAAAGCACAGCATAGCGAGACGGCAGATTTGATTCGGGCGGCACTAAAGTCGATGCTCAAAACTTAACCTTATACTCAAAAATCGGGCTGAACTGCATCATGCAAGATCGTTTTATTTCCCCTGCCGCCAAGCCCGAAGATCAGTTTGATCGGGCGATTCGTCCGACCAGTTTGGCCGACTATATTGGTCAGCCGATTGTGCGTGAACAGATGGAGATTTTTATCCATGCGGCGCGCAGTCGCGGTGAAGCCTTGGATCATACACTGATCTTTGGGCCACCGGGGTTGGGCAAGACCACCCTCGCCAATATCATCGCCCGCGAAATGGGCGGCAATCTCAAATCTACATCAGGGCCAGTGTTGGAGCGTGCGGGCGATCTAGCTGCACTGCTGACCAATCTAGACGCGGGCGATGTGCTGTTTATTGATGAAATCCATCGCTTGTCGCCGATGATTGAGGAGATTCTCTATCCAGCGATGGAGGATTATCAGCTTGATATCATGATCGGTGAAGGGCCTGCGGCACGCTCGATTAAGCTGGATTTACCGCCGTTTACACTGGTCGCGGCGACCACACGGGCGGGTCTACTCACCTCGCCGTTGCGGGATCGGTTTGGGATTGTGCAACGGCTAGAGTTTTATTCGGTCAAAGACTTGACCACGATTGTGCTGCGCTCGGCCAGCCTGCTTGGTGTGCCAGTGACCGCAGATGGGGCGCATGAAATCGCCCGTCGCGCACGCGGTACACCTCGGATTGCTAACCGCTTGCTACGGCGGGTGCGGGACTACGCCGAAGTCAAAGGTGACGGCACAGTCACTGCGCCGATTGCTGAATTGGCACTCGACATGCTTGATGTCGATAAGCACGGATTGGACACACTGGATCGGCGTTATTTACAAATGCTGCTGGAGCGTTTCGATGGTGGACCGGCCGGTGTGGAGTCTTTGGCAGCTGCATTGGCTGAAGACAGCGGCACGTTGGAAGATGTCGTCGAGCCATATTTGATTCAGCAAGGCTTTGTGATGCGGACAGCGCGTGGCCGAATTGCGACCCCACAAGCCTATCTACAATGCGGCCTGCCCGTGCCGCAGTCGCCTTAATTTTTATCATCATGTCGGCACAGTCATACCACTAAGAGGAACTCTCAAAAGGTTTACTGACCGATTTTTTTAGATAATCTGAGCCAATGCCAAGCCCTTGAGCAGTTGTATGCGTTAAAAGCGTGGTTGGATTGTGGAGACCTTGATTAAGTACAATCTAAACATTCAAACCCATCGTCTAGCTGGTGCATACACATTGCACCAGCTGGATATCTGCTTTTTTTGATTTTAACGCTTAGCGACCAGCAATCGGCGTGACTTGACGCAGCTCAGGACCCGTATATTCAGCACTTGGGCGAATAATCCGGTTATCAGCGCGTTGCTCCATCACGTGGGCAGCCCAACCCGTCAAACGGCTCATCACAAAAATTGGCGTGAACAGCTTGGTTGGGATACCCATGAAGTGATAGGCAGACGCATGGAAAAAGTCTGCGTTACAGAACAGTTTCTTCTCGCGCCACATCACCTCTTCACAGCGCACCGACACCGGATACAGTACGGTATCACCGACATCAGCAGCGAGTTTTTCTGACCACTGCTTGATAATCGCGTTGCGTGGGTCATTGTCTTTATAGATCGCATGACCAAAACCCATGATCTTATCTTTACGCGCCAGCATCGCCATCATTTCGGCTTCAGCATGCTCTGGGCTGGTGAATTTTTCGATCATGTCCATCGCAGCTTCGTTCGCGCCACCATGCAGTGGGCCACGCAACGAACCAATCGCAGCAGTCACACAGCTATGCAGGTCAGACAAGGTCGATGCACACACCCGAGCCGTGAAAGTCGAAGCATTGAATTCATGCTCTGCATACAAAATCAGCGATACGTTCATCACTTGCTCATGCAATGCATTTGGCTTTTCACCGTTCAGCAAGTGCAGGAAATGCGCGCCAATGCTGTCGTCATCGGTGTTTTCGTCGATGCGCACACCATCGTGGCTAAAGCGATACCAGTAAGTAATCATCGATGGGAACAGCGCCAACAGACGGTCAGTCGCGTCTTGTTGTTCAGCAAAGGACAGCTCAGTTTCGAGGTTACCCAGCATTGAACAGCCAGTGCGCATCACGTCCATCGGATGTGCTGACGCTGGAATCCGCTCTAGCACTTCTTTGAGTGCTTGTGGCAGGCTACGCAAGCCTTTCAACTTGGCTTTATAAGCGGCAAGCTGCTCGGCATTTGGCAATTCACCAAAAAAAATCAGATAGGCGACTTCTTCAAACTGACAATTGGCCGCCAGATCCTGCACGTCATAGCCACGATAGGTCAGACCTGCGCCGGATTTACCGACGGTAGACAGTGCGGTTTTACCAGCAACTTGACCACGCAAACCTGCGCCTGAAAGTACCTTGCCTTCTGCCATTGTGTTACTCCTTGAGTAGATAAATTGAATATTAGCCTTTTTTGGCTTCAAACAAACGATCAAGCTGATCTTCAAAGCTCTGATAATCCAAGAACTGATACAGCTCTTTACGGGTTTGCATCAAATCCAGTACGCCGGTCTGCGTGCCTTGTTCGCGAATACCTTTCATCACGGCCAGCGCGGCTTTTTGCATCGCACGAGTTGGTGATAACGGATACAGCACCATCGCAATGCCTTGCTCGCCCAGCTCTTGCGCGGTGTAGTACGGTGTCGTACCAAACTCGGTAATGTTCGCAAGCACCGGCACTTTTACCGCGTCACAGACTTGTTTGTACATGCTCAAGTCGGTCATCGCTTCCGCAAAAATCGCATCCGCACCGGCTTCGACATAGGCACAGGCACGATCAATCACGCCTTGCAGACCTTCGCCTTGCAGCGAATCAGTGCGTGCCATCAGCACAAAATCAGGGTCGGTCTTGGCATCGACCGCGGCTTTGACGCGATCCACCATCTCTTGAGTGCTGACGATTTCTTTGTTGGGACGATGGCCGCAGCGTTTTTGCGCGACTTGGTCTTCGATATGTACCGCCGCTGCACCGGCACGAATCATTTCTTTGACCGTGCGCGCAATGTTAAATGCACTACCCCAGCCGGTATCAATATCGACCAACAACGGCGTATCGACCCGTGCAGTAATCCGACGCACATCGGTCAGCACGTCGTCTAGGCTGGTCATGGCCAGATCTGGCAAACCATAGGAATAATTGGCAACGCCTGCACCTGACAGATAAATCGCGTTATAGCCGACATCACGCGCCATCATGGCGGCGTAGGCATTCACTGTGCCGATGATTTGCAGTGGGGATTCTTTGATCAGTGCGTCACGAAAGCGACGACCGGCAGAATTTTGGATAGACATGGAGTTGTTCCATCAGAACCGATGGCCTGCGAGTATACAAAGGACTGCGCTCAGATGCACGGCTTGGAATGCCATTCCCCCCCTGTAAAACTGAGATAAATAGTCAATTCGGCACCAACTTAGTACTAATACTGCAAGTTTTGCCGATTATTCTGGCATTTCGACAGTACGCTGTGGCCGCAAATCCACCCGCACGCTGGCGGCTAGTCCCGCAGTTAAGGC
>JBAQKP010000071.1:0-3058 GCA_049301135.1 Moraxellaceae bacterium
GGCATGGAGCCGAACGAGCAGATGCTGGACTTTTTGGAACAAAGCACTGCGATGAAGCTGGAACAAGGCACCAATGCATTTTTTAACAGTGCGCGGCTACATGATGACGGGGTGATTGATCCGCGTGATACCCGTCGTTTGCTGGTGTTTTTGTTGCAAACCGTGTTTGAAGCCGAACAACGCAAACTTACACCGATTCGCTTTGGTGTCGCACGTTTGTAACTGATATACGAGTCTGGGGTTTGTCATGCTCAAGGCTCAAATGCATGATTTTTGAAAACAGTGTCTTTGAACTCTTTGCTTTTGGATTGATCGTCTAACGTTGTGCGAGTTGTCCACAACCGCCACCCAACACACCGGAGTGTGACCATGAAATTTACTGCTGAACACGATGCGCTACGCAAAACCGCGCTACAGTTTGTTGAAAAAGAGCTAAACCCGTTTATTCCTGAGTGGGAAAAACAGGGCTTCTTCCCGCAGCATGAAGTCTTTAAAAAAATGGGCGATCTCGGTCTGCTCGGGATCTGTAAGCCAGAAGAAAATGGCGGCATGGGCTTAGATTACTCGTACAACATCGTGGTGGCTGAAGCGCTCGGTACGGCCAATTGTGGCGGTGTACCGCTGGCAATTGGCGTGCAAACTGACATGGCTACCCCTGCCCTCGCTCGCTTCGGCAGCAAGGAGTTGCGTGATGAGTTTTTGACACCGGCGATTTCGGGTGAATATGTGGCATCTATCGCCGTGTCCGAACCACATGCCGGTTCAGACGTGGCCGCGATCAAAACCACCGCAGTCAAAGATGGCGATGATTATGTGATCAACGGTACCAAGATGTGGATTACCAATTCGCTGCAAGCCGATTTTCTCTGCTTGCTAGCGAATACCTCAGACGGTAAGCCACATTTTAACAAGTCACTGATCGTCGTACCGACCAAGACCAAAGGCATTTCGTTTTCTGAGCCACTCGACAAGCTCGGCATGCGCTCCACCCAGACTGCGCAAGTATTCTTGGACAATGTCCGCGTGCCCCAGCGTTATCTGATCGGCCAAGAAAACATGGGCTTTATGATGCAGATGATGCAGTTCCAAGAGGAGCGTCTGTGGGCAGCCGCCAATGCAGTCGGTGGACTGGACAAATGTATCGCAGACACCATCGCCTATTGCCGTGATCGTCAGACATTTGGTCAAGCTTTGATTAATAACCAGTCGATTCATTTCCGCATGGCCGAACTTCAGACCGAGGTCGAGTTGCTACGTGCTTTGACCTACCAAGCCTGCGAGCAACATATCGCCGGTGAAGACGTGACTAAACTGGCCTCGATGGCCAAGCTCAAAGCCGGTCGTCTGACCCGCGAAGTGGCCGATAGTTGCCTACAGTATTGGGGTGGCATGGGCTTTATGTGGGACAACCCTGCCGGTCAACTGTATCGTGATGGCCGTCTGGGTTCGATTGGTGGTGGTGCGGATGAGATCATGCTCGGCATCATTTGTAAGCTGATGGACATCTTGCCCAGCAAGAAAAAGTAACCATAAGCATAAACGGAGCCTGCCATGTCAAATCTATCGCTTAGCGCAACACAAGCCAGCTGCGAAACGCTGATTGTGCAGCAACACGGTGCAGTATTGCACGTCACCTTAAATCGGCCAGAACAGCGTAATGCCATGAGTGCGCAGATGCTGAACGAACTGATCGAGGTGTTTGCTCAGATTAAAGATGATCTAAGTATTCGAGCGGTGCTGCTGCGCGGTGCGAGTGGGCATTTTTGTGCCGGTGGCGATATTAAAGACATGGCAGCGTTACGGATGGCGGCTGCGCAGGCGGCCTCTAACCAGCCGTATATTGCGTTTAATCGACTGTTCGGTAGATTGATTGAAACCGTCAATCATGCGCCACAGATCGTGGTCGTGGTGCTAGAAGGCGCAGTGTTGGGCGGTGGTTTTGGGCTGGCCTGTGTGTCTGATCTGGCGATTAGTTTTGAGGATGCGCAGTTTGGCTTACCCGAAACTGGGCTTGGTGTGATTCCCGCGCAGATTGCTCCATTTGTGGTGCAACGGATCGGCATCACCCAAGCGAGGCGCGTCGCCTTGCTCGGTCTACGCTTTAACGGTGCAGAAGCGGTACGGCTTGGCATCGCACACGCACTGGTCAAAGATGAAGCCGCGCTACAGGTTGAACTCAGTACAGCATTGCAACAGATTCAACGTGCTGCACCACATGCCAATCGCGTCACCAAGGCGCTACTGCATCAAGTCGCGGCAACCGATCTTTCGAACCTGCTCGATCAAGCCGCTGTACAGTTTGCAGAAGCAGTAGGCAGTGCTGAAGGCATGGAAGGAACTCTGGCGTTTATTCAAAAGCGCTTACCGAATTGGGCTGAATAAATATATATTTATATGAATATATATTGGAGTATGAATGATGTTTTCTAAGGTATTAGTCGCCAATCGCGGCGAAATCGCGGTTCGAGTCATGCAATCGGCCAAAGCACTCGGTTATCAAACCGTCGCGGTCTACTCAGATGCCGATGCCACTGCGCGGCATGTGCAATATGCCGATCAAGCGGTTTGCTTGGGTGAATCTAAGGTATCTGAATCCTATTTGCGGATTGATAAAATCCTCGATGCCGCCGAAAAAACTGGCGCGGATGCGATTCATCCTGGTTACGGTTTCTTGTCCGAAAATGCTGAATTTGCCAAAGCTTGTCATGCGCGCGGCATTACCTTTATCGGGCCAACGCCGCACGCGATTGAGTTGATGGGCAGTAAACGCCTGTCGAAAATCGCCATGCTGGCCGCTGGTGTGCCGTGCATCCCTGGCTATGAAGGCAGTGATCAAGCGATTGAAACGCTGTTGGCTGAAGGGCAACGCATCGGATTTCCGTTGATGGTGAAAGCTTCAGCCGGTGGCGGTGGGCGCGGCATGCGCTTGGTACATGAGGCCAAGGAGTTAGAAGCCGCCCTGAATACCGCCCGCTCCGAAGCCGAAAATGCGTTTGGCTCTGGTGAACTGATTTTAGAGCGTGCGGTGATTGCACCACGTCACGTTGAAGTACAGGTA
>JBAQKP010000072.1:0-2678 GCA_049301135.1 Moraxellaceae bacterium
GCGTAAGGTGGCGGTGATTACGCATGTGCAGGAGATGCAGGAGCGGATTCCGGTGCAGATTCGGGTGGAGCGGGTCGGGTCGGGGCGTAGTGTGTTACGGGTGATCGGGTAGTAAAATTTTTATCAATAGAACTACGGTTTACTGATTGTTAGAGAAGGCATCCAATGAACAAAAAACGCTGGTTTAAACGCATCATCCTGCTCTCATGTGCAGGTTTTTTGGCCTACGACGCGGTGCAAGGTACCTACACAGGTGTGATGATGCATCGGTATTGTGCGGCTGAGGCACGTTATGAGTTATATCCGAATGTGGAGTTGGATGAAGATCGCGGTGGGCACTGTAGCATCCCACCGTATCCATGTAAGGCGAATGTAAAACAACTGGTTGAATTTATTCCGATTACTGGCGTAATGAATAGTGAGCAATGGATTTATATTTTCAGTAAGAAGCAAGAAATAGAGCCGGAAGATCCAAAGTACCCCCATGAAGGTCAAGCGGGTTTTTTTCGGCATACTAACCATTATTTTTACCTTCAAGGTCGCCCACTGGCCAAGTATGTGTATTTTGAACCGAATGGTGAGACCCTTACCCCATTAGGCACGATGCTGTATCAAGAATTTGCTGAAACAGAAGGGCTTCAGGTCTCTCCACACGGATGCTATGTTACAAGAATGGCTTACGCAGAATATCGATTGTTTACCAAGTAGCTTTAAAATGAATCTACTATACGCAGCCCATCCCACTCTAACCCAAATTTTTTCAGATACTTGCGTAGGCGATCGGAGTCGTTGGGTGTGGCTTTTTCCAGTCGTGACACCGCAAACAACCGCCGTCCAGCATCGGCCAATGACTGACAGTCCCGACAGATCTGAACCACCGCCGCCAGTTGTAACTGATCAAACTCATCTATCGCTGCGATTTGCGCCGCGCTCAACACCCGCGTCAAGACCTGCTGTTGTGCGGCCTGTTGCTGTAGATGTGCCGGTTGCGCGACGCTCCACAGCTGCTGCAATCGGGCAATCTCGGCTTGCACATCCTCAAGCGTAATCCGCGAACTTTCTGCCAACGTCGCCATACGGGTCAGACTGGCGGTCAGATCGCGGAAATTGCCACGCCACAGCGCCGCTGGACTTTTGGCAAACAGCAAATACGCATCCAACGCCTCCCGATGAAAGCGCAATTGGCGCTGCTGTGCCAGTCCAAAGCGCTCTAATTCAAACAATAAGTTCGGCTCAATATCCTCGACGCGATCCTTCAAGGCGGGTAGGTCAAATGTCCACGTATTTAGGCGTGCAAATAAATCCTCCCGAAACCGGCCTTCCAACACCTCGACGCGTAAATCTCGATTGGTTCCCGCAATCAGCTGAAACTCAACCTGTTGTTCTTGGTCACTGCCCACCGCAAAAAACGTCTGATCTTCCAAGGCTTTGAGTAGCATGGCTTGTTCGTCCAAGCCCAATTCACCGATTTCATCGAGAAATAATAAACCACCATCCGCACTTTTCAGCAGTCCTTGCCGTGCGCTGGCCGCGCCTGTAAAAGCACCTTTGACATGCCCAAACAGTGCCGACATCGCGCTGTCACCGCGTAACGTGGCGCAGTTGACATCAATAAAGCGGCCTTTCAATTGATAACGGTCTTTTTTCAGTTGGTAGATTTGTTTGGCCAGATGTGACTTGCCCGCGCCGGTTGCTCCCATCAATAAAATCGGTGCAGTCGAGCGGGTGGCGACTTTTTCGACCTCCTCAATCAAACGATTAAAGGCAGGATTACGCGTGGCAATTTCAGCTTTGAGTTGTTGCCAGTTGGCCTGTTGTTCGGCTTCAAGTCGTGAGCGCAGTGCGTCATAACGCGATAGATCAAGGTCGATGATATGATATTTGCCCGCGGGTTCGCGGTTGCCGCTGGGTGAGCTTTGTAGGATTTTGGCCGGTAGATATTTGGATTCGAGCAGTAGATACCAACAAATCTGCGCGACGTGTGTGCCGGTGGTGATGTGCAGTAGATAGTCATGTCGGGTCGGGTCAAACCGAAACGCCCGTACCCAGTCATACAGCGCGGCGTACATATCGGAAAAATCCCAAGCATCGCGCACCCGACATGGCACACCGATCACTTGGGTACTCGGTGAGACTTGCGCCACGTCTTCGATGATGCGTGCCATCAGGCGTTTTTCGCGTGGGTCGTGCAGCAGGTAGAGTTGATCAATCTGCAAGTCATCGTGCATACACAGGCTGACCGTTGGCCGCCAACGTTGCCAGCGGTCAACACTTTGGCCTTGGTCTAAGGTCGCGCCGACAAAGCCAATGACGATGGTGGATTTGTTCATGTGGATTGATCTTTGTGTACACGCACAGAAAATATCGTGTTTTAGTGATTTAATCAAATATTTATATAAATATATATTTATGGTATGGCTCGCACCACCCAGCCTATGCCATGTGTTGTATTGGTCTTCATCCGCTATCAATCAGGGGAGAGGTGCGCTGTATTTTCTGAGTTATAGCATAGATAAAAAGATAGATAGCAAGATTTAAAGATATGTTTTCTCCGAAAAGCCGCGCTGTTTTTATTTCTCAAGAACAAGATTTATTTTCTTTATTGGTTTAAAAACAATAATATAAAAAATATTTAAGCGGGTTTTTGAAAACTGGCACGCTCCTCGCAACACCCCAAG
>JBAQKP010000073.1:0-7393 GCA_049301135.1 Moraxellaceae bacterium
ACACGGGTGACAACAAAATGCGATTGTAAGCGCCATGTGGTTCTTTGCTGATCACCGTGATGTGATAACGCGCAGGATGCAATGCCAGCAACTCCTCCACCGTGCGCATTGCGGCCATGCCATTGCCGACCACGACCAGACGCGGCTGTATCACACAGGCGGTTGCAGCGGTTGCAGCGGTTGCAGCGGTTGCGGGGTCATGTGTCAGCATGCTGGCTCCTAAAATCTGGCTAGCGAACATTTAAAAATAAAAAACGCCTATACCGATGTTATCGATATGAGCGCCTTTGCTCAAAACTTTCAGGATTGCGTCATCGCAAGCGCTGATTAAAATCTGGATGATCTGCCCACACGGCAGTCGCAAATCATGATGCACAATACATGCCAACTCATAAAAACCCAAATAAATCATATAAATAAATCAATATATTGGGCTACTAAATGCCATGATTCGCCATAAACTCTCTGCAAAAACCCAATACGCACCGTTTTAGCCCAAAAACCCATTTTATTGCACCAAAATCTAACCCTCTGGCCTGCGACAGCAATCAGCGGACGCTGATTGAATGGATCGACCGCCGCAATTTTTGCCACCGCGAAAAAAAAATATCTGTTGGCAACACAGGCGTTCAGCAGCAGTTTTGTGCACCACGTCTGTCAGGCGTTGCACCGGTGTGGCACAGATCATGCTTGGCTCGCACCAACAACGATCAGCCGAGGTGTCAGATGGCGACCCGCATTCCCCTGTTTAACTTTGCAATTCCACGCATCCGCGTGCTGCATTACACGTGGCTCGCATTTTTTATTACCTTTTTGATTTGGTTTGCGCATGCGTCTTTAATGCCTAATATTCAAGAATATTTTGACTTAACTGAAGCACAGGTTAAAGCGCTGTTATTGCTGAATGTGGCGATTACCATTCCGGCACGCATCTTGATCGGGGTGTTGGTTGATCGGTTTGGCCCACGCAAATCGTATAGTTTTTTGTTACTGGTCACCGGCTTGATGTGTCTGTTGTTTGCCGCCGCGCAAACCTTCGAACAACTGGCCGTGATGCGGTTTTTGCTCGGCTTTGTCGGTGCAGGCTTCGTGATTGGCATTCGGCTGATCTCCGAGTGGTTTCCGGCGCGTGAGGTCGGTTTTGCCGAAGGGATCTATGGCGGTTGGGGCAATTTTGGTGCAGCCGTCGCCGCAATGTCGATGCCGTTTTTGGCGTTATATGTATTTGGCGGCGATGACGGTTGGCGATATGCCGTGGCGACCACCGGCGTGATTGCCATCGTGTATAGCTTTTTCTTTTACCGTGGGGTACGCGATACGCCAGAAGGTGCAACCTATTTTCGACCGGCCAAAGCAGGCGGCTTGGAAGTCACCAGCAAGGGCGATTTTTGGCTGTATGTGGGCTTTACTGCGCCGTTGTATATTGCGTTGTTGATTTTGGCGTGGCGCTTGTCACCGTCGGGTTTGGGGCTGCTGACCGATGGTCATGTGCTGACCGCGTATGCCGTGGTTGTGGCGTTGGCGAGCTATCAATATTACAAAATCTGGCAAGTGAACAAGCACTTATTCGTGCCCAATGCAGTGATGCCGCCGCGCTATCACTTTAAACAAGTGGCGATTTTGAACCTCGCTTACATGGCTTGTTTTGGTTCTGAGTTGGCGGTGATTTCGATGCTGCCGAAGTTTTTTATTAGCGAATACGGCGTCTCCACGGCGATTGCTGGACTGACGGCAGGCTGTTTTGCCGTGATGAATTTGTTTGCGCGGCCGGGTGGTGGCTATCTGTCGGATGCCAAAGGCCGTCGTCGGGTGCTGATGATCTGTCTGGGGGGGCAGACCTTGGGCTTTATCTTGATGTCGTTTATGGGCGCGGATGGTTTGCCGTTTGTGTTTGCGGTCGGTGCGGTGCTGCTCACGTCGGTGTTTGTGCAAGGCGCGTGTGGTGCGGTGTACTCGGTGGTGCCGTTGATTCAACGCCGGATGACTGGACAAATTGCTGGCATGATCGGCGCGTATGGCAACGTCGGCGGCGTGGTATTTTTGACTGTATTTTCGCTGGTGTTACCGACCCAGTTCTTTTATGTATTGGCTGGATTTAGTTTGCTGGCCTTTACCGCTGCGATCTTCTTGTCTGAGCCAAAAGGTCATATGATTGAAGTGCATCCAGATGGTCGGATCGAAAAAATCGCGATTGATTAAGTCTTTTTCTTCCCTTGCGCATGAGGAATATATTCCGTAAAGCTGCTCACCCTTTAAAAAAAGGGGTGTTTTGCTTGAAATAAAAAAATTGTCTTTTGTTTACGCCACGAGTTGTCCACATGCCATTGATCGTATCCGCCAGCCAAGCCAGTGACATTGGGATTAAAGCCCGCAATGACGATGCGGTGGCGCTGCATCTGCCGCATGGCTTTGGCCGACGGGCGATTACCCTGATTGCGGCAATTGCTGATGGGGTCAGTGCGTCGGCACACAGCAATCAAGCCGCTGCGATTGCGACCCGTTCGTTTTGTAGTGATTTTTTTGGCACTGATTCACAATGGTCAGTCAAAACAGCGGGTTATCGGGTTTTAGAATCGCTGAACCGCTGGCTGCACGGTAACTCACCCGCGCAGACACAGGATTACCTGACCACGTTTAGTGCCGTGGTCGTACAGCAAGATACCGCACATATTTTCCATGTCGGTGACTCACGGGTCTGGCGTTGGCGTGGTGCTGAATTAGAATGTTTAACTCATGATCACGTGATGCACACCGAACATGGTGATCAGTTGATTCGGGCGCTGGGCTTGGATTGGCGGGTCGAATTGGATTATCTGGCGGTTGATGTACAGGTCGGTGATCGCTTGGTGCTGACCACCGATGGCATTCATAGTTTTGTGCCGTTGAGCGGGTTTAAGCAAGCGTTGGCGGCCAGCAGTGCCGAGCAAGCGCAACAAAATCTGATGCAACTGGCGCTTGAACAGCAGACCAACGATAATTATTCCTGTCAAATTATTGAAATCATCGCTTTTGATTCCACACACAGCAGCCCACACGCCCCGCGCAATATGGCCTTGTCGATGCTGCCAGACACCTTACAAGCCGGTCAAAAAATCGACGGCTACCAGATTGTTGCAGAGCTACAGATCAGCCCACGCAGCAGCGTCTATCAAGCCAAACGACTGAGCGATGGTCATGCAGTGATCCTCAAATCACCCTCGCCCAGCTTGTCGGATGATCCGGCGGTGATTGATGCATTTTTGCAAGAAGAATGGATCGGGCAACGCCTCAATCAACCGGACATTGTGAAGACCTATCCGGCTGATCCGAATCGAAGTTTTTTATATTTGGTGCAAGATTATTGGCGCGGCCAAAACCTACGGCAGTGGAAACAGCAGCATCCAAATGCACCGGTCGAAACGATTATTCAGTTTGCCAAACCCGCGATTTTAGCCTTACGCGCCTTGCATCGACGCGAAACTTTACACCACGATATTAAACCCGATAATTTATTTTTAACCGAGCAAGGTAGGCTGTTACTGATTGATTTTGGCAGTGCCTCGGTCGGCAGTATGCAGCAATCGTTACGCGCGCGCGCCGGTGCAGCCGAATATGCCGCACCAGAATATGCGCTGGGTCAGCCGATTGATTGGCGCGCCGATCAGTTTGCGTTGGCGATGACCTTGTATGAACTGCTGACCGATCATTTGCCGTATGGTGACGAGTATCACCAACTGACCCAACTGGATGCGTTTACTGCGCTGCGCTACTGTCCGGCGGCGACCTATAACGTGCATGTGCCGGCGTGGATGGACGCGGCTTTGATGAAAGCCTGTCAGATCCAAGCGGAACAACGCTATGCCGATCTCGGTGAATTTTTGGCGGATTTGACCACGCCCAACTTGCATTTAATCCGACCCAAGATGCCACTGGCCGAAAAATATCCGGTGCAGTTTTGGCAAACCGTCAGTGGATTGTTATTGCTGGGACATCTGATTTGGTTAATGCTGTGGTGGCGCTAATCGCTTGATTTTAAAATATAGCCGGTAGAATTTAACTCGCTGCTTTTACCCGCACCACCACTGGACAGCCTTTAAACTCGGCCGCTTGCGCCACGGCATCACGCTGACCCAACACACGGGAATATTCGGTGCGTGCCGTGTTGGACTGCTCTGACATGCCAACCGAAATACTCGGAATAATCCCGACCCGTCCGCCACTGCCAAAAATCCCGCCCAAACCAACCGACACGCCACTACTGCGCTGCTTCGGCACTTCGACGCCATCGCGTAAATACTGACTGATCCGCAAATACTCACTGCGTAACTGCGGACAATTCAGCGCCTGATACTGGGTCGGCGACACATACAGCGGCTTCGGCGGCGTACTCGCGCAGCCCGCCAACCCGACGATAGCGACCCCAAGCAGTACAGCAATATTGATTGAGATCGACATCATGGACGCTCCAACATAGCGAATCTGCCGCGATTAGCGGCTGGTGGTATTCATCTCATCAAACAACGCGACATAGGCCAGCGTCAACTTATGCGCATCATCCAAGTGAATCAGCGGTTGGTTTTTCTGATGTGACTCCTTCATGATCACCGACGGCGGTAGCATCGCGTCAAACACCGGCAAACCGTCGTTTTTCAACTGCTGTACCACTTGCTGCGGCAGGGTGGCGCGAGATTGGTACTGATTCACCACGATGCCTTCAACTGCCAGCTTTGGATTGTGATCAGATTTGGTTTCGACCACATTTTCCAGCAGCGTCTGTAGCGCCCGATGCGAAAACACATCACAGTCAAACGGAATCACCACCCGATCACCGGCAATTAATGCCGCCAATGTATAAAAATTAAACGCCGGCGCGGTATCAATAAACACCAGATCAAACTGACCGGACAACTGCTTTAACGCATCGCGCAGCTTAAAAATCTTGTGTTTGCTTTGCAGCGCGTGTTCCATCTCGCCCAGCGCCGGACTGGCTGGAATCACCGACAGACGCTCAAACTGGGTCGGATGAATATAATCGGCCAGACTTTCTTCTTTTGCTTTGAGGATCGAACCCAGTGCCGAGCCGAGCAAGCCTTTGTTTTGGCCAGCACTCAACAACGTCTCAAAATAACCACCAATATTCGGCTCTAGCGCAGGATTACCCGCACCATGCGTGGCTTTTTCGCCGAGTAGATACTGGCTCGAGTTACACTGCGGATCAAGGTCGATCACCAAGGTGCGATAGCCACGCGCGGCGGCAATCGCGGCCAGATTCACCGTAATGCTGGACTTGCCGACACCGCCTTTTTGATTAAACACCACGCGACACAGCATCACAGACTCCCGAAAAATAGTAAAAATTGGTTTACGCAGCGCCTGTTATTCAAAGTCAAAAAACCTTAAAAACGCCAGACGCACAACCTTAAATCAGACATTAAAGCACTGGCTTGGCAATCGCCAGCCACAAAATCGCCACATAAGCGACGGTCGCCACAAACACGCCAGTCTTAAACTGACTGACCGTCGCAGTATCGCGAAACGCCTTGACCGAGGCCGAAATCGCCACGAGGAACAAAACAATTTTGGCAAAAATCCAATGTGGATAAATCGGCAATTGCAGCAACATCGCCACGCCCGCCACGATGACCACGCTATAGACGATATGCGGGGCAATCTTAAAAAACTTGCTCAAGCCAGCCGAGGCCAGTTGACCACTTGGACTCGGCGCAAGCATGCCCAAAATAGCGCGGGTCGCAAACATCAAGATCGCCAACACGCCAAAACTCATGTGTAACACTTTGATCAGCATCATCAAAAAACCCTACCCGAACCTATCAAGATAAAAACTTATGCTTTGGGCGCGTGTGCACAGGCTGGACTATCCGGTGCTTGGCCTGCCCACTCATTCGGGCTGTAGGCATGAATCGCCAACGCATGAATCGTACCGCCATGTGCGCTGAGCAGCTCAGCCGCCAGCGCATAGACTTTTTGGTGACGCTGTACCGCGCGTAAGCCTTCAAATGCAGCACTGACGACGGTGACTTTAAAATGGCTTTCTTTGCCTTCAAAATACCCGCCGTGACCACGAGACTCGTTGTCCACTTGCAACACACTCGGCGCGAGTGCCTGCAAGCGGTCATGCAGTTGCTGTTGCAAAACACCCATCAAGCCAATCTGAAGTGCCATACCGACCTCTACGCCTTGAACCGACTGAATACCGGCAGAATTCTAGCCGATTACTGAGCAAGCTGTGGCACCTTATTTGCCTAGCGGTTTGGTTTGCTTAGCGACGTGCAGTACTTTGTTGGTAGATCGGCATCACGCGTGGCAACAGTTGCTGAATCTGGGTCATCCGATCACCGGTCGAAGGGTGGGTGCTGAGGAATTTTGGTGGCTCGCCTTGGCTGGCCTGCCGCATTTTTTGCCACAAGGTCAGTGCCGCTTGTGGGTTATAGCCCGCACGCGCCATCAACTCTAAGCCCAACACATCGGCTTCTTCTTCTTGCGCCCGACTGTGTGGCAGTTGCAAACCCAGTTGTGCGGCCATACCGGCGGCTTGCGCTTGGCCTTCACTCAGCCCGACCACACTGGCCAAAATCCCCAAACCGGTCTGCTGCGCCACATCGCGCGACATCCGCTCGCGGGCATGTTCACGTAGGGCATGGGCGATTTCGTGCCCCATGATTGCGGCAATCTCCGCATCAGTCAGTTGTAGACGGCTGACGATTCCATTGTAAAACATCACTTTACCACCGGGCATCACGAAGGCGTTCAGCTCGTTGCTTTGGATGGTATTGACCTCCCACTGCCAGCCACGCGCATCTGGCCGAAACGCATTCACCTGTGGCACGAGGCGATTGGCGATGCCACGCAAGCGTGCCAGCATGGCTGCATCACGGTTCAGCACATTTTTTTGGCGGGCTTGTGCCAGCAGCTCTTGGTAGCTTTTGCTCGACAGTGCGTTGACTTCTTCGCTCGACACCAGCAGCAGTTGCTTACGGTTGACGCCGGTCGCACCTTCTTGGGTGGTGCTCACGCAACCGGTCAAGCCGAGACTGGCTGCCAATACAGTAATACTGATCCGACGCAATGACATGGTGACGCTCCTGAATAGTCGGTCGATGCAACTGGTGTGCGGCTGTTGCACGGATATCGCCGCCACAATCGCAAGTCGCTCATCGCTTAATTGGCTGAATAGTAACGTATCAGCTGGGCAGTACCAACGTAGTTTTGCGGCAGAATCTAGGGGTTTTTGTAGGGTATTATTTTTGCAACTGGCTAAAAAATTATCACTTAGCACCAGCCTGTGAAATCTTTTACGCAAACCACTTGACTCACCCCAAAAAATCGCTATTATTGCTGCTCTCGACGCGGGAATAGCTCAGTTGGTAGAGCACGACCTTGCCAAGGTCGGGGT
>JBAQKP010000074.1:0-6347 GCA_049301135.1 Moraxellaceae bacterium
CTGCACGACTGCACACCCAGCCGAGTGATTTTACCTTTGCCTATGGTCGAAGCTGCTGGCCAAGCGCCCAGACCGAACTGACCGCCCTGCGGCGGATTCGGCGTTGGTTATTTCGTGCCGGACAAGCCTGCCCAGATCTCGCACTCATCCGCCAGATCGAACAGGGCTACGCTCAAGCCGACCCGCTGGTGGATCAACTGATCACCGATGGCATACGGCTCGATCAACTGCTCAAGCAACCCGATTTACACCGACATGGCACAGCACTGCAACAACAAATGCAACAACTGCTGCCAGACATTGACCCCGAACTGGTGCGACGCGGCGCGGCGGCCTATCGACGCTATCCGCTGCTACAGATCTGGCTACTGCGCAATGTTGCCCTGATGGCAGGCTATAGTATCCCTGCGCTGAGTGTGCCGCTGTTGCATACCGGTGCATTGGTCAAACAAGCCCTACCGCGTCTGTATCGAACTTATGCATTTATCCAAGCGGTCAGCCGTGATGATGCGTTAGAGATCGGCGGCATCGCGTGGCAGCACTGCGTACAAGTACGGCAGATTCATGCGCACGTTCGAAATAGCCTAAGTGAAAACAACTCGAACGGCAAGCAGCAATCCACTTCGGAGCAAAGCAGTTGGGACGCTGACTACTGGGGCTTACCGCTAAACCAATCCGATATGATCGCCACGCAGTTACAATTTTCGCTGTTGATTATGCTCGGTTATCGCGGTTTTGGCGCGTCCTTAAACGCGGATGAGCAAGCGGGGATTGACATGTTGTGGCGACAGATCAGCGTTTGGCTCGGCGTAGATCTCGCATTGATTCCTGCTGACACCTCGCAGGCACTGGCGTGGTTATATGCGTATGTGTCGACCCAGCGACTGGATTACAGTACCGGACGACCATTGGCGCAGGCGTTACACGATTTGCCCAAGCAACTGATGGGGCAGGACAGCCGGTTGGCGCAGTGGACAGAAAGCGTCAATGCCAGCATTACCCGTTTATTGGTCGGTGACGATATCGCCGATGGACTAGGCTTGCCGAAGCCGACCGGACGATTTGCGGTATTGGCCGTACCTGCGCTGTTGTTTGGGCTAGAGCGTAGCGCAGATCAACTGCCCGTCATTCGACGTGGCTTAAATCGTGTTGCAACATGGCGGCATCAGCGGGTCGATGATTGGATGCGCTTGCATGCTACGGGGCTGTAGGGTATTTTCAGGGGGTCTGTTGCCTTGAGTGATATCGCATGCAAGGTTGACGTACCACACGGCCATCGGCTGGCGTTTTTGCTGCTGCTGCGCCTACAAGGAATTAATAATGACTGTCGCCATAACTGTTGACCTTGAGCAAGTCTTAGACCAAGCCATGTTTGTATTTTGGCAGCACGGTTATCAAGCGAGTTCGATACCGATGTTACTGACCGCGATGCGCCTGAGCCGTGCCCAATTTTATAGTTTGTTCGGTGACAAAACACAGTTGTTTCGGCAGGTGATGACACGCTATCAAGCCTACATGCATGATGTGGTTGTTAATTTACTCGAACATCCGACCGATCCGGCGGAAGGGATTCGGCAGGTTTTTGAGCTGACAGTATTCACCATGCCGCGCGAGCGTCGTGAGTTAGGCTGTCTATTCGTAAATGCTTTAACAGAACTATCGACCATTCATCCTGAGATCGCGCACGACGTGTTGCTAAAGCGCAACCGAGTGGAGCAAGCCTTTATTGGTGCTTGTGGTCGCGCGATTGTGCAGCAGCAGATTCAAGTGGCGTTGACCGATGAGCAAGCAGGCCGCATGTTAATGACCTTGCTGACTGGACTTCGTGTGCAGTCGAGATCAGGCGCAACGGAACAGATGCTACGGCAAAATGTTGAGCCGCTACTCTCGTTGTTATTTGTGGCACAGCCCGCACCGATGGCTGCGTATAGCTTCCACTAATGTATTCGCCAATCTGAATCAACCGATCTGAATATGCGTGCTGGGATATTTAATCCGGCTTTTATGTGGTGTGGCAATAAAATAGGCTAAGGTCAACGGGCCTAAACGTCCAGCAAACATCATAAAAATCAATAAAAATTGACTAAATGGACTCAATTCGGCCGTCAGCCCGCGCGACAGACCGACTGTGCAAACCGCAGATACCACCTCAAAGGCCACATCCAAAAAATCCGCATCACGTTCAATCGCCGTGATTAAGAAAATCCCCAAAAAGATCATCATCAGGGTGATGGAGGTGACCGCCAGTGCTTTCATGACTTGCGGCTGACCGATGCTGCGATTAAATACCCTGACCTCATCATGACGGCGTAAAAACGCCCTTGTCGCCAGCAGCAGCACCACAAATGTACCGAGTTTAATCCCGCCTGCGGTACTCAGTGAGCCGCCACCAATAAACATCAACAACAAGGTTAAAACGGTTGAGGCATCGGTCATTTCACCGGTTTGGATACTGTTAAAGCCAGATGAACGTGGCACAGTGGCTTGAAACCATGCAGCCAGTGCTTGTTCTTTGGCAGCGAGTGGAGCAAGTGTGGCCGGATTGCTAGACTCTAAGATCCAAATCAATACAAATGCCAGCAGATTAATCAATAGTGTGGCACTGAGAATGATTTTAGTATTGCTTTGCAGTTGATGCCAGCGTCGTTTTTGTCGAATGTCCATCAACACCACAAACCCAATGCCACCGACGATATATAAACCACTAATAATCAGACTGATCCAAGTATGACCGACAAAGCTTGACATGCTATCTGGAAATAGCGCAAACCCCGCATTATTAAACGCCGCCACCGAGTGAAATAAACCGTAATAACTGGCGTCGCGCCAGCCCAATTGTGGCTGCCATGCCAGTGTCAGCAGCAGCCAACCCAGTAGCTCAAAAAATAGACTATAGACAAACACTGCTTTGGCAACGTGGCTGACTTTGGCGAGACTGGTTTGGCCAAGCGCTTCTTGTGCGAAGGCTTTCTGACCAATGCCTAAGCGAGCGGATAAGCTCATGGCAGCAATCACCGCAAAGGTGACAAAGCCCAGCCCGCCTGCTTGTACCAAGGCGGTGATGGTCAGTTGTCCAAATGGGGTAAACACCGAACCGGTATCGACCACCGCGAGTCCCGTCACGGTCACGGCGGAGGCGGCGGTGAACAGTGCTTCCACCCAACTGATTGATTCTCTGGTGGCAAACGGCAGTTTTAGCACGAGTGTGCCAATCGCCATCAGCAGCAAAAACCCGATGGCCAACACGGTCGGTGGGCTAAGGTCAATGGTGTATTTTTTTGAGAGCTTGAAGAGTTTCAACAGTGCCATCCCAGAGTATTTTAGTGGACTTTAGGCGCAAGTTTATTCAGCTCAGTCAGAGGCCCTTCCAAGATAATCGTATCGCCGATCTCAAGCATAAATTCGTTTTGAATGACGGTGATAATCTGGTGCTGACGCTTCACCATCATGACCCGAATGTTATCGTGTCCAGCGAGCAGTTGGTTTAAATTAACCCCATGCAGTTGCCGCGAGGCTTCTACGGCGACAATAAAATGCTGATGCCCAAGCGACATATATTGGCTGACCATCGGATAATTGAGCGCCTGTGCAATGCGAATGCCCATTTCTTCTTCAGGATGAATAATCCGTGATACACCCAGCCGCGATAAAATCATGTGGTGTGCTTTGGATTTGGCTTTGACCCAAATCTGACCGATGCCGATATTTTTGAGGTGCAGTACACACAAGATGCTGGCCTCAAGATTTTCACCAATAGCGACCAGTACCGCATCACACGATTCGACATTCAGTTCGCGCAGCGCTTGTTCATCAGTGGCATCGGCGATGGCCGCGTAAGTCAGTTCGTTGGCCAGTGCGTCAACATATTTGGCATGACTATCAATGCCGATCACATCGTGGCCAAGCCGCAATAATTCGCGCGCGGCGGTTGCACCAAAACTGCCTAATCCAATCACTGCGTATTGCGACATATATGGCCTATTAGCTCAATCATGAATTTCATCAGTTCGCGCTAAAGGTATAAGTGTTTAGGGTCAATTACAAGCAGAGTCTTTGCGCTTAAATGCCGTAACGGTTTGCTGTGGATGATGTGTTTTAGACGGTGCAGTGACTTGAGCTTGTCCGCGCAACATGCCAGCATCAGCTTTCAATCATCGATGATTAGAGGAAAAGCTTATGTTTGGAAAGTTAATGTCATCTTTAGGTCTACAATCCGTCAAAGTCGACACCGTGATTCAGAATCCGGCCGTGTATGCGGGTCAGGTGATTCAAGGCGAAGTGCGGCTGACCGGTGCGGATCAGCCGAAGCAAATCAATGGTCTATCGCTACAGTTGATGACGATTGCCGAGGTAGAGTCGGGTGATCATGAGTTTAATCAGCCACTGATCTTGCAGCAGAGGTCGCTGGCACAGCGCTTTGAATTGGCTGCGCAACAAGAATTGGTGTTGCCGTTTCAGTTGGAATTGCCGCACGAGACGCCGGTGACCGAGGTGAATTGTCGGCGCAATAGCAGTCGTGTTTGGATTCATACGCATCTCGACGTGGATTGGGGCTTGGATGCGAAAGACCGTGATTATTTACAGGTACATCCGACCCCCGTCGTGCAGGCTTTTTTGCAGGCGATGCAGCAGGCGGGCTTGGTGTTAAACAGTGTCGATGTCGAAAAAGGCCAGTTGCGTGGTCGGGGTTTTCAATCGACGATTGGTTGCTATCAAGAATTTGAGTTTGTACCCGCGCGGTTCGGCAGTATGAATGAAGTCGAGGTGTCGTTTGTGGTACAGCCGCAACAAACCCACGTCATGCTCGAAATTGACCGTAAGCTGCGCGGTGATCAGCTCAAAACCTTGACGTTACCGAGTCAGCCACTCAGCGAAGCACAGTTGGTGTCGAAGATTCGTGAATTGTTATTTTAAATTTTAGCCTAAGCATTAGTTAAAACCGATCTCTATCATGGGGATCGGTTGCTGCTGATCAGTACGTCAATAAAAGATAGTGCTGACTGGCAGATACAGAGTGCTTTAACCCATCCAGCCAGACGCCGCAAGTCCATGCGCTAGCAAACCCAACAGTGCAGATACTCCCAACACCCGCACTATCGACCACTGTTGTTTAAACAATAAAAATGCTGCGATGCCCATCAGCAATAGCGCAAATCCATCAAAAGCAGCGTTAAAACTGCTTTGGTCAAAGCTTGGCCACAGCGTGTGCAGCGCAAAAAATATCGCCAGATTGATAATCACACCAACCACCGCAGCAGTGATGCCTTTGAGCGGGGCTGACCAATTGGGCAGGTGTTGCGTGCGTTCAATCAGCGGCGCACCGGCCAGCACAAAGATAAACGACGGTAAAAAACTGACCCACGTCACCACCAAGGCTGCAACCAGACCGGCCAGCAGCGCTTGATCTGCGCCAAGCATCAGGTTTTGGTAGCCCGCGACAAAGGCCACAAAGGTCACCACCATAATCAAAGGGCCTGGCGTGCTTTCGCCCAGCGCTAGACCGTCGATCATTTGCTGTGGACTCAGCCACTGATACTGCGTCACCATGCCTTGATAGACATACGGCAGCACCGCATATGCACCGCCAAAGGTCAGCAACGCTGCTGTGGTAAAAAACCAACCCATCTGAATTAACGCATGATCAACGCCAAGCCACGCGACCAAGCCCAGCATCGGCAATGCCCAGAGCAGTAAGCCGGTCAGCAACACCAGCGTAAAATTACGCCATAACTTAGGCTCTGCTTTAGGCTGATTCGCCACTGCCTGTTGAGTAACTGGCGCATGTGGGTTTGGTGCGGTGTTGAGTTGCGCGGGTACAAACCGATTGGCCAGCCAACCGACCAGCGCCGCCACCCCAATCAAAATCGGGAACGCGACGTGCAACAGACTGCCGAGTAAGGCCACACCGGCCACCAGCCGCAGCAGTGGCGTCGTCAAGGTGCGCGAGCCAATCCGCCATGCGGCTTGCAGCACGATCACGGTAATCGCAGGTTTAATCCCGTACAGCAGTCCTGCCAGCAGCGAGCTGTCACCAAACACCACATACAACCACGCCAAACCAACCAGAATAAACAACGACGGCAAAATAAACAGCATCCCCGCTGCAATGCCACCCCAGCGCCCATGCAACAAATAACCGCTATAGGTCGCCAGTTGTTGTGCCTCAGGGCCGGGCAGTAACATACAAAAATTTAGTGCATATAAAAATTTATGTTCGGATAAATACTGTCGGCGGCTGACCAATTCATCATGCAGTAGCGCAACCTGTGCCGCAGGGCCACCGAAGCTAATCCATCCGATTTTCCACCAAAACGCCAAGGTTTGTTTGAGGGGGATCTGTGCAGGGC
>JBAQKP010000075.1:0-2500 GCA_049301135.1 Moraxellaceae bacterium
CAGTAGATCAGCGCAGACATGCCACGTATTCCATGACTAAAGTTGAGGCTACGCTACCCCACCAGCGTGGCGGGTTCGATTCGACAAAGCGGAACAGGTGGGAAGTGTGGGCTTTGTCGAACTCAGACACGTTTGATTTGCATATTGAATAAAAAACGTTAATTTAGCGACACTTACAGAAACACGGTAATTCCCTTTAATATCATTAGGATATACATAAAAACACCGATAGCTTATGAACTGAAAGTACTGTATATTCTTGGTTGAAAATTTTTCAGGGGTACAAATATGAATCCAAAATCTCATACGTTGTTTCATTTTACTAAGAGTGCGGATGTTCTAAAGTTGATTATTAAAAATGGATTTTGGCCACGCTATTGTTTAGAAGACGTGGCATGGCTTGGCTATGATGGTTTTGATTTTATTGCATACCCAATGGTTTGCTTTTGTGACATCCCTCTTTCACGTGCTGAGGAGCATGTAAAATTTTACGGCGAGTATGGTATTGGGCTAACAAAAGAATGGGCTGAAAGCAATAAAATTACGCCGATTTTATATGTTTCCAGCAATAACAATTTGAAAAAAACTTTCAAGAAAATTGTAGACAACACATCTCATATAAGCCCTGAAGATAAAAAAGAACAAGCCATTCAAAATGTTAGATATCTGCTAGCTCATTCGAAACCCACAGAAGGAAACATGGTTGTAGCAGGCAACTTAGTTGCAAAAGAATTCTACCAAGAATCCGAATGGCGCTATGTTCCTAAAAATGCGGCAATCAAGGATTATTTAAGAAATCCTGAGTTCAACGATGAAGCCATATTGAAAGGCAATAACGAATTAACATTAAAACACTCTAGTATAAAATTCACACCAAAAGATGTTAAATATATCTTTGTTAAAAACGACTCAGATATTCCTGACATAATTAATTTCATTCAAGCCGAACTTGATGGCTATCCGAATGCTGATATTAAGGTTCTGATGTCGAGAGTGACATCCTTAGAAAGCATTCAGAGAGATTTATAATTTCAGTGGTCTAATTTTTTATCAAGTGCGACAAGCTATCAGCCGCTTACTGGACTACTTTTGAATTACGCCATTAGTAAAAGATTTTTAACTAGCAGCAGCATCAGCACCTCTGCACTGACGCTGCTTACACTTTCAATTACGCTGGCTTAAAGCTATCGCGCAAGTCCAAGATCCGATTAAACACCGGCTTGCCCGCTTTGTGGTCGATCTCATCCGCGATGAAGTAGCCTTCCCGCTCAAACTGAAAGCGCTCACCGGCCTGCGCATCGACCAATGACGGCTCAAGCACGGCCTGCACCACCTTGACCGATTCAGGGTTTAGATTTTGAGTAAAATCATCCCCCGCTTCAGGGTCAGCATTGGCAAACAACCGCTCATAAATCCGCACCTCAGCCGGAATACCCTGCTCCGCCGATACCCAGTGAATCACCCCTTTCACCTTACGGCCTTCAGGGTTTTTGCCGAGTGTGTCGGGATCAATCGAACATTTTAGCTCGATAATCTCGCCCGCCGCGTCTTTGATCACCTCATCGCACTTGATTACATAAGCATGGCGTAGACGCACCTCACCTTGTGGAATCAAGCGCTTAAAGCCCTTCGGCGCGACTTCTTCAAAGTCACTGCGATCAATACACAAGGTCTGCGTGATCGGAATCGCGCGCTCACCCATTTCGACATTTGGATGCCGCGCATGGGTCGAAATCACCGTTTCGGTAAGGTTGGTCAAAGTGACTTTTAGAGGATTCAGTACCGCCATCGCACGCGGCGCAGTGTTTTCCAGCGACTGTCGAATACAAAATTCCAGTAAGCCACGATCCACCACACCGTCTTGCTTGGTCACACCAACGCGACGACAAAAATCCCGCAAGCCTTCCGGCGTAAAGCCGCGCCGCCGCATCCCCGCCACCGTCGGCATACGCGGATCATTCCAGCCAGTCACGATGCCTTCATCGACCAGTTTTTTCAGCTTGCGCTTACTGGTCAGCGTGTAATCGACATTCAGGCGCGAAAACTCAATCTGACGTGGCGGCACATCGAAGCCAATCTTGGCAATCACCCAATCATAAAACGGCCGATGGTCTTCAAACTCCAAGGTACACAACGAGTGAGTAATCCGCTCCAGCGCATCCGACAGCGGGTGCGCGTAGTCGTACATTGGATAGATTTTCCATGTATCGCCAGTCTGGTGGTGAGTCGCGTTCAAAACCCGATAAATCACCGGATCACGCATATTGATGTTTGGGCTGGCCATGTCGATTTTGGCGCGTAGCACCGCTTGACCAACGGCAAATTCACCGTTTTTCATCTGTTCAAACAGCGCCAGATTTTCGGCGACAGTCTGGTCGCGATGCGGCGAGTTTTTACCGGCTTCTTTAAAGTTGCCGCGACTTTCTTTCATTTGCTCTGGGGTCTGTAGATCGACATAGGCATCGCCCTGCTCGATCAACTGCACCGCCCACGCATACAA
>JBAQKP010000076.1:0-5383 GCA_049301135.1 Moraxellaceae bacterium
ATGCAGTTGTGCGCCGGTATTGGCACACAGGCGAATCACATTGCCGGTATTGGCCGGAATCTCCGGTTGAAACAAAATCACATGAATCATCGCTACCGCCAACCATGAGTACAAAAAAACCCGCTGATTTTAGCGGGTTTTTGGTGATATCGTTAAAATAATGTCATTTGAATCAGTTAACGGATGACGTTTGCGGCACTTGGCTTGCTCATCGCGGTTGCCGCTGCAAAGCGCTTATTGACTTCGTTCCAATTCACCACTTTCCACCATGCTTGACTGTAATCAGCACGCTTGTTTTGATATTTCAAATAGTAGGCGTGCTCCCAAACGTCCAAAGCCAAAATTGGCATGCCTCTGACTTCAGCCACATCCATCAGCGGATTGTCTTGGTTGGCGGTCGAGGTAACCGCCAGTTTGCCCTCTGGCGTGACGATCAGCCATGCCCAACCTGAACCAAACCGCGTCGCGGCAGCCGCATTAAACTGCTCTTGCAACTTGGCAAGGCTACCAAAATCAGCGTTGATTTGTTTGGTTAACGCTTCGCTAGGCTGGCCGACTTTGTCAGCGGGCGCCATTACTTGCCAAAACAACGTGTGGTTATAGTGCCCACCGCCATTGTTGCGCACGGCTGGATTGTATTTGGAAATCTGCGCCATCACTTGTTCAAGCGGTAGCGTGTCTAGTTCTGGAAAAGTTTTGATCTGTGCGTTCAGGTTGGTGACATAGGCCTGATGGTGCTTGCCATGATGGATATTCATGGTCGCCACATCAATCACCGGCTCCAACGCATCGGCGGCATACGGCAGCGCATCAAGTTTGTATTCAGCAAACACTTGGCTGCTCAGTAGCAAGCCCAGTAGCGGTAGGGTTTTGATCAAGCGCATGTCATGCTCCGGCAGTTCACTTTCAGTTGGCGCTATGTGTAGCAAAGCTGGACTGACTTGACCAGAGGTCGGCATCAATCCACAACAAAACAGCCACACGAGGTGGCTGTTCAGTCATCTCAAACACAACGTTTTACAGGCGTACCAACTGGACAACCTGCTCAACCACGTCATCGAGCAGTGTGCTACTGATGCTGGCATCGGCTTGCGCCGCATTACCAATCAAAATCGCAAGGCCAGTCGTTTGTAGCAGTGCAATCTCGGCAGCGCTCGCTTGTGGACGCGCCAAAGCCACCACACCTTGTTGCAATAGCGCCCGCTCCAACAAGTCCGCTTGGGCAAATACGCCGCTATCGAGTGCGATGACAGCGGGTTTTTGACCCAAACGTGCCGCACGCTCTTCGGCAGTCACAGCGCCCGCTTGCTCAGTCAGCAGCACCGATTCTTCAATCATGCCCGCGCCAATCGTGACGTTAGACAAACGATCAATCACGATCATCGCACCGGTCAGACGACTGTCTTGATAACGGTCAAACACCACCGCCGCATCAAACTCCACCACCACATCAGCAATCCCGTTCAGCTCCACTGCATCGGTCGGCAGTTGCTCTAGCGTATTGACATCGATGCGATAATTGATCTGGCGAATCTTGGCCGGAATGGTTTGTGTGCCGATTTTAAAGTCGTACAGCTTGCCTTTGACCAGCGGATGCTCCGTCATCCAGACCACAGTCGCGCGTACAGCTTTTGACTGTACTGGCTCGCTTCCAACATGGGTCAGCATGTCACCGCGACTGATGTCGATTTCATCAGTTAGGGTCAGGGTCACCGCTTGGCCAGCATGTGCTTCGCTTAAGTCGCCGTCATAGGTGACAATCCGCTCAACCGTGCTGGTCTTGCCCGACGGCAACGCCACGATCTGATCGCCGGCTTTGACGCTACCCGCGGCAATCGTACCGGCAAAACCGCGAAAATCCAGATTCGGACGATTGACATACTGCACTGGGAAGCGGAACGCTGACTGCGCCACGTCACGGTTAATTTCGACCGTCTCCAAGATATTCATCAAGGTTTTGCCACTGTATTGCTGACCTTGATACCACGGCATCGCATCCGACAAGTTCACCACGTTGTCACCGCGCAGCGCAGACAACGGTACAAACTGAATATCAGCCGGTTTACGCTGACCCAATTGCTCAGCAAACGCCAAATAATCGGCCTGAATCTGCGCAAAACGCGCTTCCGAAAACTCGACCAAGTCCATCTTATTGACCGCGACCACGATATGCCGAATGCCCAGCAGCGCCGCAATATAGCTGTGACGACGGGTTTGGGTCTGCACACCATAGCGCGCATCAATCAAAATAATCGCCAGATCACAGGTCGACGCGCCGGTCGCCATGTTGCGGGTGTACTGCTCATGGCCGGGGGTATCGGCGATGATAAATTTACGTTTTTCGGTCGAAAAATACCGATACGCCACATCAATGGTAATGCCCTGCTCACGCTCAGCTTGCAGACCATCAACCAATAACGCCAAGTCTGGCGCATCGCCTTGCGTGCCGGATTTTTTGCTGTCGCGAGTGACCGCCTCTAACTGATCTTCGTAGATCAGCTTGGAATCGTACAGCAACCGCCCGATCAGGGTGCTTTTACCGTCATCGACGTTGCCGCAGGTCAAAAACCGCAGCATGTCTTTGTTTTCGTGTTGCTTTAAATAGGCCAAAATATCTTGGCTGATCAACTCTGACTGGTGTGACATCTTTAAACTCCAATGATTTTAGCGTGCTAATCTGGTCAAAAAATTCAACAAGCGAGCCTTAGAAATAGCCTTCTTGCTTTTTCTTTTCCATCGAGCCACTCGAATCATGATCAATCATGCGGCCTTGTCGCTCAGAACTGGTGGTCAGCAGCATCTCTTGAATAATATCCGGCAAGGTCGCGGCTTCGGACTCGACCGCGCCAGTCAGCGGGTAACAGCCCAAGGTGCGAAAACGTACCGATTTCAGTTCTGGTACTTCGCCGTCATTTAGTGGCATCCGCTCATCATCGACCATGATCATCGTGCCGCCGCGATTGACCACCGGACGCTCGGCCGCAAAGTACAACGGCACAATCGGAATATCTTCCAAGAAGATATATTGCCAAATGTCGAGTTCGGTCCAGTTCGACAATGGGAACACCCGAATGCTCTCGCCCTTGTTGACTTTACCGTTATAGATATTCCACAGTTCAGGCCGCTGATTTTTGGGATCCCAGCGATGCTGCCGATCACGGAACGAATAGACGCGCTCTTTGGCACGCGATTTTTCTTCGTCGCGCCGTGCACCACCAAAGGCTGCATCAAACTGGTATTTGTCCAGTGCCTGCTTGAGACCTTGGGTTTTCATCACGTCGGTATGCTTGGCACTACCATGCGTAAACGGGTTAATCCCTTGCGCGATCCCTTCGGGGTTTTGGTGAATGATCAACTCTAGGCCAAGCTTGGCGACCATCTGATCACGAAACTTGTACATCTCTTTGAACTTCCAGCCGGTATCGACGTGCATGAGCGGAAATGGCGGTTTACCTGGGTAGAAAGCTTTCATGGTCAGGTGCAGCATCACCGCTGAGTCTTTGCCGACGGAGTACAACATCACAGGGTTGTCAAACTCGGCAGCCACTTCACGGATGATGTGAATACTCTCAGCTTCAAGCTGTTTTAGGTGGGTTAAGCGTTCCTCGGTCATGACTCTACTCAGCAGATGCTTGGTGTTTGGGATGGCTTACTTTAGCATTTTTTGAGCTTCCTCTTGCGCTTTATTATCTGAAAAACAGCGATTTTTTGCATATATATATTAGAAATACCGATATAAAAATCAAAGCCTCAGAGGGCGATACAAAATGAAAAACGGCATGACAGCGCATACCGTTTGTTGTGTACAATCCAAGCAACTTCCTGACGCATTAGGCCGGAATATCGCGCACCGACACGCGACGAATCGCCGCTTTCAGATTGTCATAGCCACGAATCGATTCAAACTGCGGAAACTCCGCAATCACATTATCCGGTGCATCGAACAAAAAGCCATGATCAGCTTCACCAAGCATGCTGGTGTCATTATACGAATCACCGGCCGCAATCACGCGGAAGTTTAGACCGTGCAGGGCCTTGACCGCTTCACGTTTTTGATCCGGTTGGCGCAATTTATAATCGGTAATCATGCCATCTGCACCGACTTCGAGCTTATGACAGAAAATCGTCGGCCAGCCCAGTTGTTGCATCAGTGGATGCGCAAACTCATAAAAAGTATCCGACAAAATAATCAACTGAAAATGCGTGCGCACCCACTCGACAAATTCTTTTGCGCCTTCGAGCGGGCCCATCTCAGCAATCACCGCTTGAATATCCGCCATGCCCAAACCATGCTCACGCAAAATGTTCAAACGCTGGGTCATTAGCACATCGTAATCTGGAATATCGCGCGTGGTGGCCTCAAGTGCCTTGATGCCGGTTTTTTTGGCAAAATTGATCCAAATTTCAGGGACAAGCACGCCTTCGAGGTCAAGACAAACCAATTCCATAACGACTCCTTACGGCAACACTGCCTGACTAAACAATGGACTGCAGATCGTGACCATCCGCCACTGATCTTACGCGCAGCACTGTACCGCGCTTTGTCGAAAAGGTCGAGTACCTCGTTTCTCCTGAGCATGACGGCTTACCACAGTCAAATTTTGCGAACGCTGACCTGATTGGCTACAATCCTCACTCTAGCCTGCCGCGATGACCGATGATGACCCTAATTCCCACGATTGACGCGATTGATGCACTCGCACAACAATTTTCCCGTTTAGATCCAAGCGACCAGCCCAGCGCGATGCTGAAACATGCGCTGAGTCAGGGCACGGAAGTGGCGATTTCGTTTAGTGGTGCAGAAGACGTGGTGCTGATTGCGATGACGCACAGCTTGCGTTTGCCGTTTCGGGTATTTAGTCTGGATACCGGCCGCTTGCACGCTGAAACTTATCAGTTTTTAGAAACCGTGCGCAAACACTTTGGCATTACCATTGAGTTTTGTTTTCCTGAGGCTGAGGCGGTACAACGACTGGTCAGCGAAAAAGGCTTGTTTAGTTTTTATCAAGATGACCATAAAGAATGCTGTGGCATCCGTAAAGTGCAGCCGCTACGCAAAAAACTCGCCACACTGGATGGCTGGGTGACCGGACAACGTAAAGACCAAAGCCCAACCCGTGCCGATGTACCGCTGGTACAGTTGGATGCTGGGTTTTCGGGTGCAGGTAAGCAACTCATTAAATACAACCCGTTAGCCAATTGGAGCAGCGCGGACGTGTGGAGCTATATTCGGATGATGGAAATTCCGTATAACCCATTGCACGAACGCGGTTTTGTGTCGATTGGTTGTGAGCCTTGCACCAAGCCGGTCTTGCCAAATCAGCATGAGCGTGAAGGCCGCTGGTGGTGGGAAGAAGCGACGCATAAAGAGTGTGGCTTACAT
>JBAQKP010000077.1:0-17933 GCA_049301135.1 Moraxellaceae bacterium
GCTTTAAGCTCAATGCTTGATATAGCCAGTGTGACGTTGGTTGGCAACCAAGGTGCAGCGGGTTTACTGTACGATGGTCGTGCGCAACTACGTATTGTGAATAGTATTTTGGCCTACAATCAGAATATTGATTGTCGTTACTTGCCTCGTGATGGCGTGCGCCTCAACGAGCTAAATGGTGTGGTGACGCGTTCCAACCTGATCGGTGGTGATCGAGTCTCACCGAGTACTGACCCCACCATTACCTATGAGCAGCTGTTTAGTATCCCACTGAGCCGATCCTGTGAGCTGCCGACCAATGTGAGCGCTCCTCCTTTGGTCAGCATACCAGCAGATAAGCCTGATACGCCGCGCGAGATTGATTACACGAGGGTGACTACCGCGATTGATGCGACAGACACCAATCGCTATACCAAGAACGCCACGCAAAATTCGATTTTATACCCGCTGGCAGACTACGGGGTTGGATTGCAAGGTCTGCTACCCAAAAAACAGGATGATGCAGCCAAACCGTCGGCAGTTGATCGTGGTGCAACCCTAAACGAATGTGGTGGCACGGATCAACGCGGCGTCGATCGCCAGAGTGGTGTGAAGAATAAGCTGACCAATACCGCAGAGTCCCCGCGTTGTGATATCGGTGCGATGGAATTGGGTCAGATCACTGTAAATGATGATGCGGATGCGGTGAATCGCTCGTATGTCGAGCAGGTGGAGGCCAAGCGGTTTAATTTTACCGATGCAGAGTTGGCTGACTTGACCGCACCAGAACGTGAGCTAGTCAGGCGTGTAACCAAAGACGACGATGAATACAAGGCGAAATATAAAGCTAACTTCAGTTTCCGTCGAGCATTTATTGATGTATTCAGCAATGATGTGCCACAAGAATCGGTTGATGATCAGACCACACCGCCCACCAGTAGTTTTGTTGAGCGTTATAGTGGTGATTATCAAGTGATTGATGTCAAATCGTACGGTACGGGCCCTGATGTGCTGTTGACCGATCAGACGCCTGTGGCGAGTGGCAATACAGACCAAGTTAAATGTGTTTGGATTGAAGACATGAAGCGCTTGGTAGTCTATCGGCTTGATGGTGTGACGACGCCGAGTGGTGATGTGGAGCGTTGCCAATACACCGTCAAAGAGCCAGATGGCAGCACTTCGACAGGGATTGTACAGACACGAATCAGTAATATTCGACCGATTGCCAAAAATGACACATATACCTTGCGTCGTGGTCAAGAAAGCCTGAGCTTTAACGTCCTTGAAAACGACAATGATGACGGCGATGGTCCGCTGGGTAGCTTGCATGAGCCGGAAGATCGTGCGGCATTTTTTAACGCGGGCGATCAGGTCAACATCAAAATCAAAAAAGCACCAGTATTGGGGCGCTTGGTGTTCGAGCGTGAGGCACAGTGTCCAGACAACAGCGCCACTCGTCCCAATGAGATTTGTTATGGTGGCCGTGTGACTTATCTGGTTGATAACACTTTCTCACCATTCAACGACTCGTTTACCTATGCGGTACTGGATCAGGATAAAACCGAATCCAACATCGCGACGGTCGAGATTATCAACGAAGCGACGACCACCGAAGATACCCGCGATGGCAGCAAAGGAATCTTGGCGGGTGGCGGGGCGTGGAGTTGGTTTGGTTTGATCGGTTTGGCTGGTCTTGCTGCATTTGCCAAACGTCGCCGTCGTACTTAAAAGCTATTTTTATAAAAAACCAGTCGCTTGACTGGTTTTTTTATGCGGTTATAAGCGTTGCCTGACCATTTCAAACAGGCATACCGCACCCGCAATCGCAACATTCAGTGACTCTTGTCCGCCGGGTTGTGGAATGCTAATCGTTCGTGCTTGTTGTAAGGCCAAATCAGTTGCGCCTTGACCCTCATTGCCCATTAACCAAGCCACCGGTTGTCGTAGGTCGATTTGGTACAGCGACTGCTGCGCGTGCGAGCTGGTTGCATACAGTGGAATCGTCAGTCGATCCCAGAGATCGCTCAGATCAACATGTTCACTGATCTGCATACTAAAGTGCGCCCCCATACCGGCACGCAGTACCCGAGGTGACCAAACCGACGCTGTACCCGTGGTACAGATGACTTGCTTGACACCGACTGCTGCTGCCGTACGCAACAACGTCCCGACATTGCCCGCATCCTGCACGTTTTCCAAGATCAGTAGGTCTGTGCTGAATTGCTCGGGCAGTGCGGCAAGCTGTTGCTCAATCACCGCCAATACATCGACGCCATCGCCCAAGCTGCGTAAGTCGTGATACAGCGCATCAGGCAGCACAAAGCAAGCAATGTCTGGCCAGTGACTCAGCAGTTGGATGACTTCTGGATGCACCAGCGCGGTTTGCGTCAACCAAATACTGTCTGGCTGTTGACCGGCTTTTTGATAGGCGTCCAGCAGGTGGACGCCTTCCAGCACGGTCTGGCCTGATTTACGTCGTTGACTCGATTGTTGGGTCAGGCCACGCACATGGCGCAGCCTTGGATTTTCTTTAGATTGAATCAGTTGCGGCTGCATCAGTGGTTAGCCTTGCTGCTGGGTGTTTTGTAGCGCATCGTGCGTATGATAATAAGCAGTAACCCGTTCGACTTCATGCTTGGAGCCAAGTACCACCGGAATCCGCTGATGCAGATCGTTCGGGGCAACCTCCAGAATGCGCACACGTCCGGTCGTGGCCGCGCCGCCAGCTTGCTCAATCAGCCAGCTCATCGGGTTGGCTTCATACATCAGACGCAAGCGACCAGCCTTGGTCAGGTCTTTAAAATCATACGGATACATAAACACGCCGCCACGGGTCAGAATGCGATGCACGTCACCGACCATCGAGGCGACCCAGCGCATGTTAAAGTCCTTGCCGCGTGTACCGGTTTTACCCGCCAGACATTCGTCAATATATTGCTTGACTGGTGCTTCCCAATGGCGCTGATTCGACATGTTAATCGCAAATTCTTGTGTATCTGCGGGGATTTGCAGTTGTTTGGCGGTCAAAAAAAACTCGCCAGTCTGCTGATCCAGCGTAAACACATCGACCCCTGCACCAAGCGTCAACACCAATAAGGTCGAGGGGCCATACAACACATAACCCGCAGCGACTTGTTGTTGACCGGCTTGAAAAAAGTCTTCTGTCGCCAGTTCAGTCTTGGCTGGACGCGGCAAAATCGAAAAAATCGTACCAACGCTCATGTTCACGTCAATATTGCTGGAGCCATCGAGTGGGTCAAACAAGACTAAATACTGACCGTTTGGATTGGTGACCACCATGTAGTCTTGTTCTTCGGAGGCAATCGCCGCGGTTAAACCGCCTTCAGTCAACGCATCAACCAACAAATCATCCGAAATCACATCGAGTTTTTTTTGTACTTCACCTTGGATATTCCCGCTGTCGGCACTGCCCAAAATCCCTGCCAACTCACCTTGTTGTAGTGCCGTGCTGATCTGGTGACAGGCTGCGGTGATTTGCAGCACGATCTGGCTGAGATCCGCAGTCAGGCTGGGCAGTTTTGATTGTTCAGCCGCAAGATAAGCAGGCAAAGTGATGCGAGACATGAAGACTCCAAGCGAGAGGGAATTTAGAGATGGCCTATTATGGCGGATTTTAGCTGATGGCTGGGTGTTTTTTCGGGTGTAACTATCTATAAGCGCCTCACGCAGCCGCTTCAACGGCTAAATTTAATGTTGCCGTTCTTGATTTCTACGAGCAGCCACTTAAGCTTTTTACTGCCATTTGATGCGCCTTTTTCCGCAACTTTAATTACATCTTGTTTCGTGAAAAATCTCCGGTTTGTTCGTTTTTAATATCATGATTGATTGTCAGTTCCCTGTGCTCAATACTTGCCATCACGCTTAAAACAAGTTCTTCATACGCCATAGGTATTTTCAGCACATCAGCAGCTGTTTGGTAAAACAAGAATTCTTTTTGCAATCCATTTTCGATATCTAGGAAGAAAGTTGTATTTTGATTGGCAATATAAAAATCAAGATGGTTTGGCTTTAGTGTGAAACGGCTGTATGCATCCCAAGAGTATGTATCTTGAAGATTTTCTATTAATTACAGATCTCTATCCATTTGTTCAGAAGTTGGGAGTTCTGAATCATTTTTGGTACAACCCTGCACTACGATGACAGACAATAGAAAGGCATAGACTCTGTTCATCATACTCACCAAATCTATCCCAAAAAGCACTCACAGGTGCGATGAGCGCTGTGTGATCATTTCTACGGCAACGCATAACCTACTTGCCGCAACATCTGGCATAGCCGCAATAACGACAAACCCATCAGCGCAGTCAAATCCTCACCCTGCATCTGCTCAAACAAGGTGATGCCCAAGCCCTCACATTTAAAACTACCGGCACAATACAGCGGCTGCTCCAGAGCAACATAACGCTGAATCTCGGCCAGTGTCAGCTTCCGAAAGGTCACAGTAAACTCAATCACAGCCGTGTCAACATGTGCAATTGCGGCACATTGCAAACTCACGCCGGTATAAAAGCGTAAGGTTTGCCCCGAAAACTGCTGTAACTGCGCGATGGCACGGGCTTCGGTCAGCGGTTTACCGAGTAATTCCCCAAATGCTTGACCCGCCGCCAGATCAAACTGACTTGCCACTTGATCTGAGCCGATTACCCACGCATCGGGATACCGCTGGGCAACCACAGCGGCTTTCTGTTCAGCCAAGCGGTAGGCGAGTTGGGTTGGAGTTTCGCCCGCTTGTACAGACTCATCGACCTCTGGTGCAATGCACTCAAATGGAGTGGCAAGCCGCTGCAGCAGCTCACGCCGTGTGGTCGAGGTTGAGGCCAGAATCAGCGGGCGATTGCTTTTAATTTGCATGTGTTTCACAACGTATGGCCGTTACAGCGCATGGCGACGCAAATCTTCAAGGCTGACGTAGTTGAGGGCAGCTTCGTGGCAGGCGGCCAGTTTAACCGGTGCGGCATAGCCCGCGTCTAGGGCTTGCTTCCAGCGCGTGACACAGACGCACCAGTAGTCACCGGGTTTTAAACCGACAAAACCAAATTGCGGCAGTGGGGTGATTAAGTCGTTACCGATTTGCTGCGAAAAATTTAAAAAATCCGCAGTGACTTGCACACAGACGGTGTGTTGTCCCAGATCATGTACGCCAGTATGACAAAACCCATCACGATAGTAGCCAGTCAGCGGGTCAAAGCAGCAACTGGCCAAGCGCTCGCCCAATACATTGCGAATATTTTCGGTCGGGGCGGGATGAATCGACATGACAGCTTCTCAAAATGCTTCGGTAGATTTTAGCAGACTAAAACAGCAGAGACTGATCCGACAAGCCTTATTCGTCATCATCCACGTTGTTTTGCAGGATGCACAGTGCGCCAAGCCATGTTAGACTTGTCCGGTATTCGGGGGCTCCCCGATTTTTTTTGTGCGGCTTTTCTTAAACACGCGTCGCACAGCAGCTTATTTTTTGCCATCGAGTGCTAGTTTGGTTGCTCGATGCGTCGGTAGGTGAATCCGTATGCCAGTTGCAGAAACTTGGTTGCTGCCCGATGGGGTGGCCGATGTGTTGCCGGAGCAGGCGACACGTTTAGAGCAGTTGCGCCGGCAGTTGTTGGACACGTTGGCGGGGCGCGGCTATGAGCTGATTTATACCCCGCTGGTCGAGTATGTCGAGTCATTATTGATCGCCGACAACAGTGATTTAGATCTGCAAACCTTTAAGCTGATTGATCAGATTTCGGGTCGCTTGCTTGGTGTTCGTGCCGACATGACCCCGCAAGTGGCGCGGATTGATGCGCATGTACGCCCGCTTGCTGGGATTGCACGCTATTGTTATGCGGCGACTGTGCTGCATACCCATCCGCAAGGCTTGTCGGCCTCGCGCACCCCGTTACAGTTGGGTGCGGAGTTGTTCGGTTCAGAGTCACTGGCGGCTGACCTTGAGATGCTCGACACCATGCTGACCGTGTTGCAGCAAGCAGGGCAGACCCAGTTGCATGTAGACTTGGGGCATGTGGCGATTTTTCGGACGTTGGCCGGTTTGGCCGGTTTGACCGATGAGCAAGAGCAGCAATTGTTCGATGTGTACCAGCGTAAGGCGATTCCTGAGCTATTGGCCTACACCGAGCAGTTGGCGCTGGGCGCAGACTTTTTGGCCTTGGCGCGGCTGGGGCATGACTTAACCGCGCTACGTGTCGGTCTATCGGCGGCGGCACAGCAGTCTTCGGCGTTGCTGCAAGCGATTGATGATCTGGCGCAGGCGTTGGCGCATTTGCAAGTCTGTTGGCCAGATGTGCAAGTCAGTGTCGATGCGTCCGAAGTGCGTGGCTATCACTACCATACCGGCTTGGTGTTTGCGGCGTATACCGCCAATCGCGCTGTGCCTTTGGCGCAGGGTGGCCGTTATAACGGGGTCGGTACAGCGTTTGGGCGTACCCGACCTGCGACTGGTTTTAGCTGTGATTTATATCCGTTGCTGGGTCGGCAAGCAGTCAGCGTATCGCGCGATATCGTGGCGGCGCCGGCTGGCCAAGCGGCTGATTTGTTGGCGGCGATTGCGGCCGCACGCGCAAACGGGCAGGTGGTGATTCAGGTGCTCGATCAGCACGAAGCGGCTGATTCAAGATTTACGCATCAACTGATGCAACAAGCAAACGGCTGGCAAGTGCTGCCGCGTGCTTCGATTTAAACGGGGAAAAGAGACCGCTATGGGCAAAAATGTCGTCGTGCTTGGCACGCAATGGGGTGATGAAGGCAAAGGCAAGATCGTTGACTTGCTGACCGATCAAGCCGCTGCTGTGGTGCGTTTTCAAGGGGGGCATAACGCCGGACATACCTTGGTGGTGGCCGGTGAAAAGACCATCCTGCACCTGATCCCATCGGGTATTTTGCGCGAGGGCGTCAAGTGTCTGATCGGCAATGGCGTAGTACTTGCCCCTGATGCACTGCTCAAAGAAATGAAAACACTGGAAGCCAAAGGCGTGCCGGTGCGTGAGCGGCTGCGGATTTCGCCGAACTGTCCATTGATTTTGCAATGTCATGTGGCACTCGATCAAGCACGTGAAATCAAGCGCGGCAATGCCAAAATCGGTACAACCGGTCGTGGCATTGGCCCTGCCTATGAAGACAAAGTAGCACGCCGTGGTCTGCGTTTGGCTGAGTTGATTCGTGGTGGTGAGTCGTTCGAACAGCGTGTGCGCGAAGTGATCGAATACCATAACTTCCGCCTGACCGAATATTATAAAGTTGCGCCGGTTGATGCCGATGCGGTGCTGGCTGAAGCCAAGATTTGGGCAGAAGAACTGCGTCCGTTGGTTTGTGATGTGACCGGTCTACTGCATGAACATCGCCGCGCCGGTGATAACCTGATGTTCGAAGGTGCGCAAGGCTCGCTACTGGATATCGATCACGGCACATATCCGTTTGTGACTAGCAGTAACACCACCGCCGGTGGCGTGAGTACTGGTTCAGGCGTGGGTCCACTGTATCTGGATTATGTGTTGGGCATCACCAAAGCCTATACCACACGGGTCGGCAGTGGTCCATTCCCAACCGAGCTACCGTATGACGCCGCCAATGATACCGGCTCAGACATCGGTAAGCATCTGGGCACGATTGGGCATGAATTTGGCGCAACCACTGGCCGTCAGCGCCGCTGTGGTTGGTTCGATGCGGTGGCGTTACGTCGTGCAGTCGAAATCAACTCGATCAGCGGCTTGTGTTTGACCAAGCTCGACGTGCTGGACGGTCTGGATGAGATTCGGATTTGTACCGCATATGAGCATACCGGTGACAGTGGTTGTCAGGGTTCGAGTGATGCGGTGGCCTTTGAAAACGTCACGCCAGTCTACGAAACCCTGTCAGGTTGGTCAGGTTCGACCATCGGTGCAACCGCGATTAATCAGTTACCGGCGGAAGCCCAAGCGTATATTCAGCGGATTGCAGAGCTGGTCGGTTGTCCGGTCGATATCGTGTCTACCGGTCCTGACCGTGATCAGACCATCGTGCTGCGGCATCCATTTGCTTAATCGGTGATCTTGCGTTAAACAGTCCCCGCCATGTGCGGGGATTTTTTTGCCCAAAATCTCGCTATTGCCCCAGCCAAAATCGTCTAAACTAGCGCCCATCTGCATAAGCCACGACCGATCCTGATGAAACAAAGCACAGCACTGGATATTTTAAAAGCGGGTCAAAATGTCTTTCTGACTGGCTCGGCGGGTGCGGGCAAGACTTACACGCTGAATCAATATATCGACTATTTAAAAGCCCGCAAAGTCCCGGTTGCGATTACTGCATCGACTGGCATCGCCGCGACTCACATGAACGGCATGACCATTCACACGTGGGCGGGGATTGGCATCAAAGACAGTCTCGACAGTCAAGATTTGGCGCGGATGTATGATCGTAAATATATGCGCGAGCATCTCGATAAAGTCAAAGTGCTGATTATTGACGAAATTTCGATGCTGCACGCCAAGCAACTCGACTTGGTCAATCAAGTATTAAAATATTTTAAAGGCAATGAGTTGCCATTCGGTGGGATTCAAGTGGTATTGGCTGGCGATTTTTTTCAGTTGCCGCCAGTCGGTAAGCCTAGTGAGACCAATCGGGATAAATTCTCCTTTATGTCGGCCGCATGGTTAGAGGCCAAGCTACAGATTTGTTATTTAACCGAGCAACACCGCCAAAACGACAGCCGCTTAAACGATATTCTCAATGAAATTCGCGCCGAACAAGTGTCCGAGCAGAGTTTGGCCGAGCTACGGCATACCGAACAGCATGCGTTAGAGGCAGATATTACTCGGCTATTTACCCATAACGTCGATGTCGATGAGATTAACCAACGCCATCTGGCCGCAATCGATACTGATCCCAAGATCTTTAAAGCACAGACCAAAGGCAACGAAAAACTACTGATGACCCTGACCGGTGCGGTACGTGCGCCGGAACAACTGGTCTTAAAAATCGGCGCAAAAGTGATGTTTGTCAAAAACAACTTTGAGGCAGGCTATAGTAATGGCACGCTGGGCGAAGTGACTGGATTTTTGAGTGATGATGAGTTTGGCACGTTACCCCGTGTGAAATTGCGCGATGGCGATTCGCTGATCGTGCTGCCGGAAACATGGTCAGTCGATAACGAAAGCGGCAAGGCGCTAGCGACTTATCAGCAGTTTCCGCTCTGTTTGGCATGGGCGATGACCGTGCATAAGAGCCAAGGCATGACCTTGCAAGCCGCCGAAATCGACCTGAGCAATACCTTTGAAAAAGGTCAAGGCTATGTGGCATTGTCGCGTTTACAAAACCTTGCGGGCTTGCGGCTGCTCGGTTTAAATGCGATGGCATTGCAGTTGGATCGGTTGGCGGTGAAAGCCGATCAGCGTTTTTTGCAACTGTCTCATGATGCCGAACAGGTTTGGACGGATCAGGCCGAAAAACCCGCTGCAACCCTGAAAAAACTGCATGAGCAATTTATCACGCAGTCGGGCGGCACACTCAACGCCGCCGAAATCGCCAAGTATGAGCAGCGTAAAGCCAAACTAAATGCCAAGAAAAACAAAGGCGCTGCCAAAACCCCCGAGCCACATACCTTAGAGCAAACCAAAGTGCTGTTTGCGCAAGGCTTAGAGATCGATGAAATCGCGCAGATTCGTGAGCTGACCCAAGCGACCATCATCAATCATCTGGCCAAACTGGCCGAGCAAGATCGGCAGTTTGATGTAAGTCGGATTCGCCCGAGCGAGGAGCAACTTGCCCCGATTCGTAAGGTGTATCTGCAACTGCTCAAAGAACGTAACGCCGAGCATTTTAACGAAGATGGCAGCATCAAACTGCGCCCGATTGTCGATGCGCTGCGGCAAAACGTCGGTTATAACGAGGTGCGCTTGGCCTTGGTGTTCATTGAGGTTGAAACAGCGCAACTCGCGTAGTGGGTCGGTGTGCGGTATGCACAGCCGACCTCCAGTATTGTCATTGTGAAGGGTCACCGCACCGCTGGATGCCCCGAACGACGATGCAACCATTGATACAAAACCGGCAAAATCAACAACGTTAGCACTGTTGACGATAAAATCCCGCCAATCACCACCGTTGCCAATGGTCGTTGCACCTCCGCGCCAATCCCCACGTTAAAGGCCATCGGAATAAATCCCAAGGCGGCCACCAAGGCGGTCATCAGCACGGCACGCAATCGACTCAGCGCCCCCTCGCGCACGGCTTGCTCCAGCGTATAGCCCTGTTCACGCAAACGCTGAATGGCAGACATCAACACCAAACCGTTTAACACCGCCACCCCCGACAAGGCAATAAACCCCACCGCCGCCGAAATCGACAGCGGAATGCCACGCACGGCCAGCGCAATCAATCCGCCGGTCAGTGCAAAAGGCACGCCGGTAAACACCAACAGGCTATTGCGCAAGCTGCCCAAGGCCAGATACAGCAAACCCAAAATCAGCAGTAACGCCGCAGGCACCACGATCATCAGCCGATCACGCGCCGACTGAAGCTGCTCAAACGTGCCGCCCCAGCCCAACCAATAGCCATCTGGCACACTCACTTGCGTCCCAATCTGTTGCTGTGCCTCCAGCACAAACGACCCAATGTCACGGCCTCGCACGTTGGCGGTCACCACCACGCGACGTTTGCCATTTTCACGGGTAATTTGGTTTGGACCGGTGACCTGTTGCACATCGACCAACTCACCCAATGGCACGGTTGAACGCGCCTGATTGGGCAAGGCAATCGGCCATTGCTTGAGCGCCTCAATATTTTGGCGGGTCGCTTCAGGCAAACGCACCACAATGTCAAAACGGCGGTCACCTTCAAATAAATCACCAGCTTTTTCACCGGCTACCAAGGTGGCAATGTGGCGTTGCACGTCATCAATCGACAGGCCATAACGCGCAATCACATCACGGCGCGGTTGTAAGCTCAGCATCGGCAAGCCAGTCACCTGCTCCACTTTGACATCTGCCGCACCCGCCACGCCTGCCAGCACGGCAGCGATTTGTTCGCCGGACTCCAGCAGTTGCGTCATGTCATCGCCAAAAATTTTCACCGCAACATCAGAACGCACCCCAGAGATCAGTTCGTTAAAGCGCATCTGAATCGGTTGAGTGTATTCATAATTATTGCCCGCGACGCGCTCGGCTGCCGCTTGAATCTCGGCCACCACCACCGCTTTGGGTTTGCTCGGGTCTGGCCACTCCGCACGCGGTTTTAGCATGACAAAGTTGTCCGCCACACTCGGCGGCATGGGATCGGTGGCGATTTCGGCGGTGCCAATCTTGGCAAACATGGTGTTTACTTCGGGCAGTGTTTTGATTTCTTTTTCAAGTGCATATTGCATCTGCACCGACTGACTCAGCGAGGTCGCTGGAATCCGCAGCGCATGTAGCGCCACATCGCCTTCATCCAGCGACGGCATAAATTCCGAGCCTAACCGTGTCGACAGCAAGCCACTGAATAGCAATAGCACGCCTGCCGCGCCGACCACCACAACCCTGTGCTGCAATGACCAATCTAACAACGGTGTGTAACCCCGCCGTAGCGCCCGAATCAGGCGGTTTTCGTGTTCATTGACCGAGCCACTGGTGGCCATGGCCACCGCAGCAGGTACAAACGTGACCGACAGCAGCATGGCCGCCAACAAGGCCATCACCACGGTCAAGGCCATCGGCGTAAACATCTTGCCTTCAACACCAGTTAAGGTCAGTAGTGGCACATACACCGCAATAATAATCGCCTGTCCATACAGCAGCGGTTTGCGCGATTCTCGCGTGGCATCAAATACGGTGTCAAAGCGTTCTTGCCGCGTCAGTATGCGTCCCAATTCGCGCTGTCGCTGTGCCAGTTTGCTGAGAGAATGCTCGACAATCACCACCGCACCATCGACGATAATGCCAAAATCCAATGCGCCCAAGCTCATCAAATTGGCACTGACCCGTTGACTGACCATGCCGGTGATGGTCATCAGCATCGCCAACGGAATCACCAAGGCGGTGATCAAGGCCGCCCGCATATGCCCCAAAAAGGCAAACAGCACCGCGATGACCAAAATCGCGCCTTCAAACAGGTTCTTTTTAACCGTGTCGATGGTGGCATCTACCAAGGTGGTGCGGTCATACACCGTGTTGGCGATCACGCCATCAGGCAAACTGGCTTGAATTTGCTTGAGCGCCGCACTCACCCGCATCGACACCGTCCGCGAGTTTTCGCCAATCAGCATAAACGCTGTGCCCAAGACGACCTCTTGACCATCTTTGGTCGCCGCACCTGTTCGTAACTCTTGACCGATTTGAATATCCGCCACGTCGCTGAGTCGAACGATTTGACCGTCGCGACTGGTCAAGGCAATCGCGGCAATCTCGTCGATGTGGCTGACTTGCGCCGGTGAACGCACCAAATATTGCTCACCCGATTTTTCGATATAGCCTGCACCGACATTGCTATTGCTGGCGGCCAACGCCTGCATCACATCGCGCAGCGTCAACCCGAAGGCGCGTAACTGCTCGGGTTTAGGCGCGACAATATATTGTTTGGTATAGCCGCCAATGGTGTTGATCTCGGTCACGCCCTTGACGTTGCGTAATTGCGGCTTGACCACCCAATCTTGCACACTGCGTAGCTCAGTGGCGTTTAGCGGTTGTTTGGCATTCGGTTGGTTTTCAACCGTATACATAAAAATCTCGCCCAAACCGGTGGCGATTGGCCCTAGCTCTGGCGATAGGCCAGCGGGTAAGGCTGCACGCGCGGCTTGTAGGCGTTCGTTGACCAACTGGCGGGCAAAATAAATGTCGGTGCCGTCCTCAAAAATCACCGTCACTTGCGACAGGCCATAGCGTGACAAGGAGCGAGTTTCTTTGAGGTGCGGCAGCCCCGCCAAGGTGGTTTCAATCGGAAAACTGACACGGCTTTCGGCTTCAAGCGGCGAGTAGCCCGCGGCCTCGGTGTTGATTTGAACCTGTACATTGGTAATGTCGGGCACGGCGTCAATCGGCAGGCGCAAGTAGTTGTACACGCCAATCGCGCTGATCACCGCAAACAACAGCAGCACCAGCCAACGCTGCTGAATCGAGAGTTGAACCATCCGGTCAAACATGCTGATCATCCTTAGTGGTCATGCGATGCACCGGCTTTGCCGAGCTCTGCTTTAAGAAGAAAAGAATTCCCAGCGGCATACACTTGACCGGCCTGAAGACCCGACAGCACTTCTACAAAACCATCCGCACGTTGCCCCAACTCGACCGGCCTGACCTCAAATTGATCACCCACCCGCACAAATACCACCGTCCAATCACGGAAGGTTTGCAGTGCGTCTTCTCGCACCGCAACAGCAGCATTGACCTGACCGTCCACAACATGGGCATGGATCTGTTGTCCGACCCGCCAGCCTTGACCGACATTATTGAAGCGCACATGCGCGGCCACAGTACGGGTCGCCTCATCCACGGTGGACGCCAGATAGGTGATGTCGCCTTGTGCGGTCTGTTCGCCCTGTTGGGCTTGAATCCGAACGGGTAAACCCAGCCGAGCCTGTGCGGCTTGTGCTTCAGGGATTTTAATCACTGCCAATAATTGCGACAGATCGGCGATTTCAAACAACACCGACTCATTGCCCACCGCCTGTCCCACCACCGCCGTACGGCTCAACACCACGCCACTGATCGGCGCACGAATCGCAAAACGACCATCCGTGTGTGCGCCAACAGAAGCGCCTAAACCGGCCAGCACCTGATTGGCTTCATCGAGCCGAATCATGGCCTCGCTGTACTGCGTCTTGGCTTGGAGATAGTCGTTTTCTGGCGAGACTTTTTCGCGCCACAGACGTTCTTCGCGGCTTAAGGTGGTTTTGGCCAATTCAAGCTGTTGTTGCGCACTGCGTTGGGCAGCGCGTAGATTGACCAGCTCACGGCTTTCGATCACCGCCAGCACCTCACCTGCCCGAACAGTCGCCCCCAATGACGGATGAACCGTCAGCACCACACCAGCAGAACGTGCCGTCACCGCCACATGTTGCTCAGGCCGCAGTTGCAGCTCACCCGTCACACTGTTTTGACTGGCAAACTGCCGTGGTTGCGCGGTCAGCAACGTCAAGCCACTGCTGTTGAGTGCAGCATCGGCCAACATGACACGGCCTTCTTGCTGCGACCATGCAAACGTATAGGCTGTGTTGGCGTGTTTGACCTGCACCGAAACGTCAAAAGAATGCGGCTCGTAGATGACTTGATCACCCAGCAAATAGTCAGCTTCTGGTTTAAAGCTAATCTGCTGATTGGCATCCAGACGCCGAATCAGCACACGGGCTTGCACGGTTTTGGGATCAAGCGCTTGGCTGTTTTGGTAGGCATATAGGCGCAATTGTGGCTCAACACCCTGCTCGAAGATTTTCACCTCAAGCGAAAAATCGCCTTGTTTAAACAACCGTCCACCGTGCGGGCCTTTGGCGGGAGTGGCTTCTTCTTCAGCATGTTCGCCGGTTTTTTCTTCAGCACGTTCAGCATGTTCACTGGAGCGGTTATGCGTGCTGGTTTTCCACCACGCATAACCCATGATGCTGCTGATCAGCACCACAATCAGCACCATGATACCGATGTTTTTGAGGGATTTTTTGGGCGTTATCATGGCTGTGATCCTAAAATAGCGGCAGAGGCTGGGGCAAACTCACGTTCAAGGTCGGCAAGCGCCTGTTGCACCGCAAGTTCACTTTGTAGTGCGCGTTCACGGGCGGCGCGCCACACTTGGCGGGCTTCTAGCCACTCCAACAGGCCAGTTTTACCCGCCTGATAGGCCATTTCTGCAATCCGCAGACTCTCTTGAGTTGCGGGCAGAACGTGTTGTTGCAACACGTCCAGTTGCTGCTGTGCGGCGACGATTTGTGCTTGTGCTTGCTGAACCCGCAACGTCGCACGCTGACGGGTCAGCATCGCGACCTGAATGGCGCGATCCAACTGTTGTTGTGAGAGGGCGTACGCCACTTGGTTTTGATCAAACACGCTGAGCGTCATAGAGGCACCGACCAGCCACAATTGATCTTGGCTGTTTTGACTGCGCCGTGTACCCACGCTGAGTGTCACATCAGGTCGACGTTCAGCGGTCGCCAGCGCGTGACTTGCTTGGGCGCGTTGAACGTCCAGTTCAGCTTGTTGCTGACTGAGTACGCCCTGTTGATCCAGCATGGGTGTGATGGTTGGCAGCGTCATCGGCTGTGCAGGCAGTGTGCCGATCAACAGTTCACACGCTGCTTTGGCACTGCTGGCCAGTTGCTGCTGATTCAGCAATTGGGTGGCAGATTCTTGTGCCAGTGCGACGGCACGTTGTGATTCGGACGGCACGGTTTTACCGGCACGTAGGCGTTCACTGAGCAAACGGACTTGTGTTTTGGATATCGCCAGCTCGTCCTGTTGCAGTTGTACACGGCCATCTGCGATGAACCAGCGTGCCAAACAGAGTCGGACATCTGCCGCCAATTCTGCGCTGCGCTTTTGCATCGCAAGCTGCGTATTAAATTGTTCTGTTTGTGCAACGTTGGCGCGGAGGATGCGCTTGTTGTTGAGTGGCAAGGCTTGGCTATAGCGTAGCTCAACGCTGGTGCCGTCAGCATTTGCAGTGGATTGGTTGCCCAAACTGTCCACTTCGACCGACAACTCTGGATTGGCTAAACGGCTCGACTGCTGCGTTCGAAGGCGATCCACTGCTTGAAGCTGGGTCAGCGCTTGTAGCTCGGGATCACGCGTATAAGCCTGCTGTCTGGCCTGTTCAAGGCTCAGATCGGCATACGCAAAGGAAGGGGGCAGCAGCCCGATACAGGCCAGCAAAAAATAGGGGAGACGCATAAAAAATCTTTCCTGATGTCAACGCAATGCAATCCCATACGGATGATCCGCACAGGCTTAAAAGGTTTAACAACAGGAGCGTCTAGTGGCGGAGCACGACCGTTCGTGTCAAGCAGACAATACTATTGCGTAGCGGCGCAGTGGCATGATGCACACGGCCAATTTTTTTAGGCAGTTGTTGTCGAGACAGCGTTAAGAACGCCAACAGGAAAATCAGTAAAACCGGCAGGGCCGCAAGATCAATCAGATTAAAGTATTTTTGCGCTGTCAGTGGCTGATCCAGACTGGGAACATCCAGCACATGATCGGGCTGCTGGTGTGGCTGCGTCGTATCATGTGTCGTCGCGTTGGCCTGATCACTCGATTCAATATGATGGCTGACCCAACTGATCGAGCTACCCTGATCGGTGACATAGACTTGATGAGCAGCATCGGTCTGAAACCACAAGGCGGATGTCCACGTCAATACGCCCATTGCCATCAGCAGATAGGCAGCCAGTAGCGTCCGCAACACCAGTGGGGTGCGGATTAACCAGTGGCGAAGCTGACTGAGTGCGGACATAATCAACGCATACAAAAACGATAAGCGACATTAACCTAGCAGATTGTCCGGTGCTGCACCAGAGACAAAATGTTGTGAGCAGGCACTGGCTGCCCAAGATAGTGCCTGCGTGTTCGGATCGTATGGACAGCTTGCCGGTGGATTTTGTGGCTCAATTGCACAAATGCGCGTATCATATTGGCCTTTCCTGTCTTGCACATCAGGTCAGCTTTGACTGATCTACGGAGCCGTTCCCAGCATGTTTATTGTGGCCGGTGCGCCAGCACTTTCTGTCTTCAAGCAAGATCAATTGCTTGCCCGTTTGTCTGCCGTTGCGCCGGTTACCGGTTTGGACAGTCAATTCATCTACTTGTTTGACCAAGCATTGTCGGAATCGGCGCAAGTCGTTGCGCAGGGTTTGCTCAACGACGGCCAGTCTTATGCGATGCTTGCCGCGTCTGAAGGCAGCGTTCAATTAATCGTCACGCCGCGTATCGGTACGATTTCGCCGTGGTCGTCGAAGGCCAGTGATATTTTTACCAATTGCGGTCAGTCGGTATCACGCCTAGAGCGTGCGACGGTGTACACGCTGCATGGCATCACTGAATTAACGCCCTCTGTCGTCGCACTACTGCATGATCGGATGACCGAAAGCACCTTTAACAGTCTGGATGCGGCGCAAGTCTTATTCAGTCAGCACTCACCGAAACCACTAAACGCGATTGATATTCTGGGTCAGGGCAAAGAGGCGCTGATTAAAGCCAATCACGAGTTTGGTTTTGCGCTGTCGGCCGATGAGATTGATTATCTGACCGATGCTTTTACCCAGTTGGGTCGCAATCCGCACGACATCGAACTGATGATGTTTGCGCAGGCCAACTCTGAGCATTGTCGGCATAAGATTTTTAATGCCGAATGGGCAGTGGACGGCGTCAAGCAGCCGCTCTCGTTGTTCCAAATGATCAAAAATACTTATAAAGAATCACCGGCTGATGTGTTGTCGGCCTATAAAGACAATGCTTCGGTGATTGTGGGTTTTGATTCGGCGCGGTTTTATCCGACCTGCAATCCCGACACGCAACAGCGCGAATACGGCATGCACAAAGAAGCCGTGCATATCCTGATGAAAGTCGAAACGCACAATCACCCGACCGCGATTGCACCATTTGCTGGTGCGGCGACAGGTTCGGGCGGTGAGATTCGTGATGAAGGTGCGACTGGGCGGGGTGGCAAACCGAAAGCCGGTTTGGCCGGTTTTACCGTATCGAGTCTGCAACTGCCGACGCAGCCAGAGCCGTGGGAGTTTGCCTATGGTAAGCCGTCGCGCATGGCCTCAGCACTGCAGATCATGACTGAAGCGCCACTTGGTGCAGCGGCATTTAACAATGAATTTGGTCGTCCGAACCTGTGTGGCTATTTCCGCAGCTTTGAACTGAGCGTACAAGATAAAGTCTGGGGCTTTCATAAGCCGATCATGATGGCCGGTGGTTACGGCAATATCCGGCCGGATCACGTCGAAAAGCAGCCGATTGAGCATGGTGATTTGTTGATCGTACTCGGTGGTCCTGCGA
>JBAQKP010000078.1:0-5874 GCA_049301135.1 Moraxellaceae bacterium
AGACGCTGATTTAACCGACTGTACCGACCGCATGCACCAAATCTTAATGCAGGCGCATGCCGTTGCAGCAGCTTTAACGGTTCCACCGACCCCACCCAAAACAACACCTTGAGTCAGGGAACGGCTAATAACGTGGCGTGGGCAATCGAGGGAATGATTCAACCAGGCAAACGCTTTGCCCTGAATCGTTCACTGCTACCGCCTGCAATCGAATACTACCGCGACACCTGCAATATGAAGCTGATCGGTACAACGGAATGGAAAACAGCCCTTTGCCCGTTCCATGACGATAAAGCCCCAAGCTTGCGAGTAAACACCCGCTCAGGCGGCTACAACTGCATGGTGTGTGAAGCCAAAGGCGGCGACGTAATCGCCTTTCACATGGCACGCCACACCGATAGCAGGGCGGCGCGTGATCGTATGGCCTGATTTTGATGATGCAGGCCAAGCGTACCAAGCGTACGTTACCAGCATCCTAAGCGCGTTAGGTTGTGAGCTGTGGGCGGTAGACGTGGCATTACTTGACCTACCCGCAAAGGGCGACGTGATCGACTGGCAACAGCAGCGCACGGCCAGCGGTTTGACTACCACAGCGGCAGACGTGCAAGCCTTGCCAGTGGTGGATATAAATCCTAAACCCATCGAATTCGATGGAATTAAAACTGAGCCAACCCCTGAGATTCAGGGGTTAGATTCAGCGGCAACCGATGACCAACCCGCCAGACTCGACACCGAAAGCGAATTAAACCACCTTGCCAGCCTATCGCCTGTGGACTACGAACAGGCCAGCGGTTCAGACGTGTTTGATTATGTGAAGCCGTGAGACGAACCCGTAAACGGGGCGGCTTTGTTGACGGAGTAATTATTGATCACATGACAATATAATGCTCTGGTAATTAGGAATGTATCTCGCAAGCTTCGTCAGGTGGGCATAACCACTATTGAGGAAGTGATGTGGATCGTGCTGCTAAGTTAAAAGGATCATGACCTAAGGTATAGTGTATTATCCACAGGTTTTGATCAGCGATGTTAAATCAACCGCCCCCGAAACCGCCAGCCCAATCCACCCAGCAGTAACAGCACTGCAAAATACAGCAAATAGACCACGTCATGAATGCGTGGATCGAGCAGCGCCAAAGCCAATAACGCCACACCCGACCACAGCACGGTCAGCATAAACCAGCGTTGCAGGCGTGGTTTTTTGCGTAGCAACAGCATCGGCACAAATGACAGCAGCAAGGCCAGTTTAATCAAAATAATCAACGTACGCTCGCTTGGCTCAATTGTATACTGCGAGCAGTATAGTCACCTGCCATGACAGTTAAGCTGATATACGCCGCCCGAATGCCCCCAAGGCCAATCTTTAAAACATTAATGCCCAAAAAACAGCGCCCGAAAACCGCCCAGCATCAGACCAATCATGCTGCCGACCACCACGCCATTGATGCGGATCATGTGCAGATCTGCACCGACTTCAGATTCGATTTTATCGATCATAAACTTCGTGTCCCACGCTTCGATTTGCTCGCGGATATAATCAATCACCGTGTTGGCGTAGCGTCCAGCGGCGTATTCGGCCAGTAGTGCCAACTCATGGTTAATCGCACCGCGTACCACCGGATCACGTTCGAGTTGTGCGCCCACCCGCTGGGTCAGACCTTCAATGTTGATGCCGATGGCGGAGTGTTGGCTTTCCAGATCGTCGATGATCGCCTGACGAATGCTGTTGATCACATGCATCACAAAGCCGGTCATGGTCGGATTGGCAATCAGGTCTTGTTTCATCGCTTCGAGCTGCTTGGATTCTTCTGACGCGTCATCTTGTAGCGCCAGCATCCATTGGCTGATCGACTGGTTAATCATCAGTCGGATCGGGTGTTCGGGATTGGCTTGCAGTTGGCGCAGCGTGCGAATAATCCCGTCGATGGTTTGTTTTTTGAGGTCAAAGCCGAGCAGCGACACCCCGCGCGACAGATAACCAATCAGACCGGTTTCATCGAGGATTTTTTGTAGGATTTTACGGGTTTGTAGTGGATGCCGCGTGATCCAGTTGTCCACTGTATCCAGCGTTAACTGAATTACATCATGGTGAATTTGGTTGTCAAAAATCGCCTTTAATGTGCTGGCAATTGGTCGATTCAGCGGGGTTTGGTCGACCCACTCGATCAGATTGCTTTGTAAAAACTGCTCAATGTCGCGGTTTTGAAAAATTTTCAGAATACGTGGTGTGAGGCGTTGCAGTTCATGACTGAGCATTTTTGCGTTGGCCGGTTGTGCCAGCCAGTGCGCGACGTGCTGCATGATGTCGCGTTGTTCGATCTTTTGCCGGATGATCTGCGGTGCAAGGAAGTTTTCTTGCACAAAACGTCCCATTGAATCGGCAATGCGGGCTTTATTGCGTGGGATAATTTCGGTATGGTCACGGATCAGTTTCGGCATCGGGATGCCTTTAAACGGATCGCGAAACAGTACGGTGATCGCGTACCAGTCGGCCAATCCACCGATCATGCCGGCTTCAGCGCCAGTGGCAAGGATGTTGAGCCAGACTTGCTGTTCAGGCCAGATTTTCATGCACACCAAAATCACCAGCCATAGCACGGCCATCAGGATGAGCAGTAGGGTCGCGCGGCGTTTGTTCAGTTGCAGTTCGTTATACTGCGCGTGCGCGGGGCTGATACTGTGCTGCGTGCCGTTGCTGTGATTGCTATTGTTGGAAGTCTTCACGATGATGGTGGTTTCAGTGGACAGTCGTACGCTCAATCATGCCGTAATGCAGCACCGCTGTGAAGTTGTTTGGCACAAATCATTGTGCGCTCATATGTTTTAATGTTTGAGCCCTGTACGCGGTTACGTGAACCGTGTGGGTTGATTGGCTCAAAATCAGTTGATGTGGATCAGTATATGACAAAATCGGTACAGCAAATTCAGCCCGTCGAGTGTTGGCCAGCCTTGATTACAGGTTTGCCGTTGCTGCCGATTGCTGCCGGTGAGCGGCGTTGGCTGGGACAACTCAGCGGCGCGCTGCCGGCGTTGTTGTTGGCGCAGCTTGCCCAAGCACAACCAGATGCACCGGTGGTGATGCTGGCGCGGGACTTGGTGCAAGTCAGTCTATTAGAACAAGAATTGGCGTTCTTTGGGGTCAAAGCAGCGGTATTCCCCGACTGGGAAACCTTGCCATATGACCGGCTTTCTCCGCATCATGACATCGTGTCGGAGCGGCTGGCACTACTGTCGAATATGCCAAAATCTGGTGTGATTGTGTTGGCGATCAGCACTTTGGCGCAGCGGGTTGCGCCGCCCTCGTGGTTGCTCGGTCAGCATTTTCAGATTATCAAAGGCCAAACATTTAACCCAGAGCAGCAACGGCAGCGGCTGAGTCGTGCCGGTTATCGGGCGGTCGATACCGTGTTTGAAGCCGGTGAATACGCGCTGCGCGGTAGCCTAATGGATATTTTTCCGATGGGGCAGGCAGCGCCGATTCGGATTGAGCTGTTCGATGATGAGGTCGAGTCGCTGCGGCAGTTTGATCCCGAAACCCAGCGCACGCTGCCAGATGGTCAGCTTGAGCAGTTTGTGCTGTTACCGGCGCGTGAGTTTCCGCTGGTGGATGGGCGCGGTACGTTTCGGGCGCGGTTTGCCGAGATGTTTCCTGACATCAGTCCGCGTCGGGTATCGATGTATCAGGATGTGCTGGATGGGATTGCCGCGACTGGCTTGGAGTATTACCAGCCGTTGTTTTTTGAGCAAGATGAGTTTATCAGCGGCGGCACGCTGTTTGATTATTTGCCCAGTAACAGCTTGATGGTGACCGATGAGCAGATCGAAAGCCAGCTTGGGCAGTTTTGGGACGAGCTGAATCGCCGCTACGAAGACCGCCGCTACAACATCGAACAGCCGATTTTGCCGCCGACTGAGCTGTTTATGGGGGTCAATGAGCTGTTCGGTCGGCTGAAAGCCTTTGGCCGTTTGGTACTGTCTACCGAGGCCGCTGCGCCGCGTGCTGGGGCGTTTAATGTCAATAGTGCCACGCCGCCACTGTTACCGGTCGATCATCGGGCGACCGAGCCACTGGCTGCGTTGCAACAGTTTACCGAGCAGTTTAATGGGCGAGTCTTGCTGGTGGCCGAGAGTGCCGGTCGGCGTGAAAGCCTGCGCGACCTGTTGCGGCCACAGTTTGCCGATGTGCCGGTGGTGGCGAGCTTTGCGGAGTTTGTGGCCGATCAGCGTCAATTGGCTTTGGCAACTGCGCCGCTGTCGCGCGGGATTTTGTTACCAGATCAGTTTGCACTGATCACCGAAAATCAATTGTTTGGGCAGCGGGTGATTCAACCGCGTCGGCGCAAAACCAGTGAAGTGTCCGAAGAGTTTTTGGTCAAAAGTCTGGCCGAATTGTCGATTGGTGCGCCAGTGGTGCATATTGATCAAGGGGTGGGGCGTTATGGTGGTTTGGTCACGCTGGAGATCGACCAGCAGACGCATGAGTTTTTGCAGATTGATTATGCGGACAATGCCAAAATCTATGTGCCAGTCGCCAATCTACACCTGATCAGTCGCTACAGTGGCGGCGATCCTGAGCATGCGCCGCTGCATAAACTCGGCGGCGAGGCGTGGGGCAAGGCCAAGCGTAAAGCACTGGAAAAAATCCACGATGTCGCGGCGGAGTTGCTGAATATTCAGGCACGCCGGCAAGCGCGAGCGGGAATTAGCTTTGAAATTGATCCGCATGCCTATGATCTGTTTGCCAGTCAGTTTCCGTTTGAGGAAACCCTCGATCAGGCCAATGCAATTGCCGCGACGACTGCCGATATGCAAGACCCTAAGCCGATGGATCGCTTGGTCTGTGGTGATGTGGGTTTTGGTAAAACCGAAGTGGCGATGCGGGCGGCCTTTGTCGCGGTGCATGCCGGACGACAGGTGGCGGTATTGGTGCCGACCACCTTGCTGGCACAACAGCATGAAGAAAACTTCCGTGATCGGTTTGCCGATTGGCCGGTTAGGGTTGAGGGGATTTCACGCTTTGGCAGCAAAAAAGAACAGCAGCAAACCTTAGAAGATCTGGCGGCGGGTAAAGTCGATATCATTATCGGCACGCACAAGTTGCTGCAAACCGGCGTGAATTTTAGCAATCTTGGCCTGATGATCGTCGATGAGGAGCATCGGTTTGGGGTGCGCGATAAAGAGAAAATCAAGGCGCTGCGCGCTGACGTCGATATGCTGACCCTGACTGCGACCCCGATTCCGCGCACCTTAAACATGGCATTTTCGGGCATGCGTGACCTGTCGATTATTGCCACGCCACCGGCGCGACGCTTGGCGATCAAGACCTTTGTGATGGAGCGCACCAATGCGACCCTAAAAGAGGCGATTTTGCGTGAGTTGTTGCGCGGCGGGCAGGTGTATTTTCTGCATAATGAAGTGGATACGATTGAACGTGCGGCTGAGGAATTGCGCAACTTAATCCCTGAAGCACGTGTCGCTGTGGCACACGGGCAAATGCGCGAGCGTGATCTTGAGCAGGTGATGCAGGCGTTTTATCACAAGCAGCATAATATTTTGGTCAGTTCGACCATCATCGAAACCGGTATTGACGTGCCGAATGCCAATACCATCATCATCGAACGCGCCGATAAACTCGGGCTGGCGCAGTTGCATCAGTTGCGTGGTCGGGTCGGGCGTAGTCACCACCAAGCCTATGCCTATCTGCTGGTGCCGTCGATTAAGCACCTCAAAGGCGATGCCGAGAAACGCCTTGATGCGATTCAACGCGCCTCTGATCTGGGGGCGGGGTTTATTTTGGCGACTGAGGATCTGGAGATTCGTGGCGCGGGTGAGTTACTCGGTGAGGAGCAAAGCGGCAACATGCAGGCGATTGGT
>JBAQKP010000079.1:0-1620 GCA_049301135.1 Moraxellaceae bacterium
ATTATATTTATTCGATTCAACCCCGATTCTTATATTGATTTAGACAACATCAAACACCCGTCTTGCTGGCGAAACACTAAGCTCGGTGTCTGTCAAGTGCCAAAAAACAAAGAGGCAGAGTGGCACCAGCGAATCGAAACACTTGTCGATGCTATTCGAGTGTGGATGATTATGGTGCCAGACAAGCCAGTTGAAACGGTCGAGTTGTTTTATTAAATCAGTCTGCGGTCACATGCTCAGAAAAATGACGGCGACTATAATACTAAAAAAAAGGGTACCAAATGACAGAAACCCTCATAACCAATCAATTATCATCGTCATGGACCCTGTATTACCATGCTACCGATAACAAATCATGGGATTTAAGCAGTTATGTTCGCATCATGACAGTGACAACATTAACAGAGGCTGTTGCCCTAATTGAATCTATTCCCGATATATTGGTCTCTAACGGCATGCTGTTTTTAATGAAAGACACCATCAATCCTATGTGGGAGGATAGTCGCAATGTTGCAGGGGGTGGATTTTCGTACAAAATACCAAACAAACACGCGGCTGCGGCTTATCGTGGTATGATTTATGCGGCAATTGGCGGCTGTTTAAGCAGTCACGATACATACTCTCATCATATAACGGGTATTACATCTAGTCAGAAACGCGGATTTGCAATTATGAAAATATGGATGGCCGATTGTGCACATCAAGACGCGTCGTGTATCGACATGTTGTCGCATATTAAATCTCTGACGCAAAACGGCACTACATTCATCAAACACGGAGAGAGAGAAAAGAAATAGTGGGTTTAGGCTGCGTTGTGTTTGAACGAGAAAAGAATCAATATCTATTTTTTCTCGTGCTCTTTTTCGTCTATTTTTTCGCGACAACAAATTTACCATTCACCAATACCAATGTACCTACCTCGTCTCCAACTTCATCACATCCATCTCCGACAATTGTGTATACTATTTGTGAGTCGGATACAAAGTAGTTCTTGCCTTGAATAGTCATTTCTTCAAATCCTTCTTCCTCAACTTCTTCCGGTCTCGACGAATCGTCAACATCGTCTTCTGCCTCTGCTTCTTCATTGGCAAGCCGTTCAGCTTCTTCATTGGCTAATCGATCTGTCTCGAGCTTGGCTAATCGATCTGTCTCGAGCTTGGCTAATCTATCTGTCTCGAGCTTGGCTAATTGTTCTGATTCGAGCTTGGCTAATTGTTCTGATTCGAGTTTGGCTAATTGTTCGGCCTCGAGTTTGGCTAATCGGTCGGCTTCTTCAGCCTCGAGTTTGGCTAAGGCTTCCTCCTTGGCGAGCTGTTCAGTGCCAACCAGGTTGCGCACAGCTGTTTCAAGTCTAGCCAAGCGTTCTCTTTCAAGTCTAGCCAATCGCTCGGATTCGGCAGCCAATCGATCGGTTGATTCCGCAATCTTGACGATTTTATTTGATGCATGCCGCTTTTCCTTTTTAATTTCAACATGTGCCGGTTCCTTTTCGGAAAAGGGCTCCTTTTCGGATTCCTTTTTGAAACAAAGGGCTTCGAGTTCGGCGATGCGTGCATCTTTGATTGCAATATCGCGCTGCATCGAATCGATAAACTCTTGTTGTGGGTCGCGCACTCTGGG
>JBAQKP010000080.1:0-3901 GCA_049301135.1 Moraxellaceae bacterium
GAATATACTCGCCGTGCCATCGCATACGATTGCGCAATATATTCAGAGTGTGGCGCTGGGCAATTGGCAGTTGCATGCGTTGTTGCCGGATTTTTTATTAGTGCCGGTGCAGGCCGAGCGTGCCAGCTTGTTGCTGCATGGCCGTACCCCGATCTTGCGTCTAAGCGACGGTTACGCGGTGCTGGCTGAGGATTTGTCCGTGGTGCTGCCACGCCTGCCACAGTTGACTGGCTTGAGCGTACTGGGTGAGCCGACGGCACTGCAACAAGAGCAGTTGCTGGACTCGGGGCTGTTGATCGACCAGCAAGCGGCCAGTGTACAACTGCCCAAAAACTTAGCGCGGCATCCGTATAATTTTTTGCCTAAACCGAAAGGCTTGGCGATTTCGGCACACTGGAAAGCGCTGGCGGCGGTATTGGTGCTGGCGGTGTTGGTGCAGATTGTCCATGATGGGCTGACCGCATGGCGTTATCAGCAAGTGGCTGCCGCGACGCAAGCGCAAGCCGAGCAGCAGTTTCGCCAGTGGTTTCCAGATGAGCAGCGGATTATTAACCTGCGTCGTCAGATGGAAGGCCGTCTACAAAGCAATACCGAGCAAGATCTGACTGCGTTGTCGTTGATCGGTCGGATTGGCCCCGTGTTGCAGCAAGCGCAGTTGGTGGCTGAGTCCGTGCGCTATCGAGATCAGGTGCTGGAACTGAATATTTTGGCCGCCAATCTGGCCGCGCTGGAACAGTTACGTGGGCAGATGAGTCAGCAGGGTTTAAATGCAGAGCTGGGTGCAGTGAACTCGGTGGGTACGCAAGTATCTGGTGTACTGCGGATTAAACCCTAAACTAGGCGAGAACGGTCTGGTTCACAATGAGGACAAGCAGGTTGATGAAATTACAAAATCCACTGGTGAAACTCACGTTACCGATGCAGCAAGCCTTGGATCGTCTGCCGAGTCGTGACCGTAAAGCGCTGCTGCTGCTGGTGATGTTTTTAACAGTGACGCTATTGGGTTTGGCGGTCTGGTCGGCGCATCGTGCTGCCCAAAATGCCACGCAAGCGGCGACGGATGCGCGTGAACTGTTGGTCTGGATGCGGGCGCAAGCGCCGAATATTCGGCAAGGTGGTGGCGTACAGCCGTTGCTGACCGAGTTGGTGCAGCAGTCCGCGTCGCAACAGGGCTTGATTTTGAGCCAAAACGGCGATGATCAGTCACTGCAAGTGGCCACCAAGCACGAGAGTTTTGCGGTACTCGGCAACTGGCTTAGTCGCTTGGCAGAGCAGGGGGTGCAGATTCGTCAGCTTGATCTGCGCCAGCAGCCCGATGGCGCGATACAACTGCAAGCGACCTTGAGTTTGAGTTAGACGATGTGGACGTCTACGCCCGCACGGTTGCCCAAAATCAGCCGCAGTGGTGCGCGTGGCGGTGACACTGTGTTAAAAAGCAGCAGATCCGCATGGAATCTTGCAATAAATCTGCATTCCTTGGCGTTGTTTTTCAATTGCAGGTGCATCAGTGCGCAGAGGTCGCTATAATCGCGCTTTGCCGCACTGAGCCTGTTTCGCCGATGCCTTACTCCATCAGTCGTTCTGCCCTGTTTGCACTTGACCCTGAGCGTGCCCACGCCGTGACGCTGACGTCACTGGAGTTGGGTTATAAAATCGGTGTGTTGCCACGTTTGTATCCGATGATTCATCAGCCGGTAGACTGCATGGGGATTCGGTTTGCCAATCCGGTGGGACTGGCCGCAGGTTTGGACAAAAACGGCGATCATATTGATGCGTTGGCGGCACTGGGTTTTGGGTATCTTGAAATCGGCACGGTCACACCACGTCCACAAGCCGGCAATCCGAAGCCGCGTTTATTCCGTTTACCCGCCGCACAAGCGATTATTAATCGTATGGGTTTTAATAACCAAGGCGTTGATTTTTTAGTTAAAAATGTCGAAAAATGCCGCTATAAAGGCGTGCTGGGTATCAATATCGGTAAGAATTTTGACACGCCGGTTGAGCAAGCCGCCGATGATTATTTGACTTGTTTAGAGCGGGTTTATCCGCACGCGTCGTATGTGACCGTGAATATTTCTTCTCCCAATACCCAAGGCTTACGCAGTCTGCAAAGCGGTGATGCGTTGAGTGACTTGTTGGAGCGTCTGAAGAATCGTCAAGCGCAACTGGCCGACCAGCACGGGCATTATGTGCCGTTGGTACTAAAAGTCGCGCCGGATCTCGACGAAGAGGCGATTGTATTTATCAGTGAGCAGTTGATGCAGTTTGAAATCGACGGTCTGATCACCACCAATACTACCTTGTCACGGCAGGGCGTTGAGCAGTTGCCGTATGGCGATGAGGTGGGTGGTTTGTCTGGTCAGCCAGTGTTTGAGTCAAGTACCCGTGTTTTGGAGCAGTTTTCGACCTGCCTACAAGGTCAGATCCCGCTGATCGGAGTCGGTGGTATTACTCAAGGTGCACAAGCCGTTGCCAAAATTAACGCGGGTGCGAGTCTAGTGCAGCTCTACAGTGGTTTGATTTATCAAGGGCCTGAATTGATTCAGCAGTGTGTGACTGCGTTGGCGGGCGTTGAGCTGGTATGAATGGTTTAGACCTGCTGATTCTGGTGACCATTGCGCTGTGCGTGTGGCGTGGGTTTCAGTTGGGGCTGATCCGCTCGGTGTTGAGTCTGATGGGTTGGCTGGTCGGTTTATATGTCGGCTCGCGGTATGCCCGTGAGTTGGCGCCGTTGTTTGCTGAGTGGATTGAAACACCCGCATTTCAAACGGTTGTTGCATTTTTGCTGCTGATTTTTAGCGTGTTTTTAGTGTTTCGTTTACTGAGTGCCTTGTTAGTCAGTGTGTTGCAGGCGTTGGCGCTGCGACCACTAGAGCGTTTGGCCGGTGCAGCATTTGGTGCTGCCAAAGGTGGCCTGATTGTGTTGATTCTGATCAGCGTGGTCGCGCCGTGGTTAAAATCTGCCCAATGGTGGCAGCAATCGAATATGGTGCAACAACTTATACCGTATGCGCCGTTGGCGATGCAGGTGTCGAAACAGTTGGCTGAGCAAGCATGGCAGCAACTCGATTCAGCCCCGCAGTCGCCAACCCAGATGGATTGATTGTTTGCGTTTTGCTTTTTTGTGACTCATTTTTTTTGATGTTTACCCAGCCGTCCGCGAGGTTGTTATGTGTGGAATCGTTGGCATTGCCGGTCATTCTCCTGTTAATCAGATGCTGTACGATGCCTTAACCATGTTGCAGCATCGGGGGCAAGATGCCGCTGGTATCGTGACCTGCCAAGATGGGCGTTTGTTTTTGCGGAAAGTAAACGGCATGGTACGGGATGTGTTTCATTCCCGTCACATGATGCGTTTGGTCGGTAACTTCGGGATCGGTCATGTGCGCTATCCGACGGCTGGCAGTTCAAGCTCCGCCGAAGCACAGCCGTTTTATGTCAATTCACCGTATGGGCTGACCTTGGCGCATAACGGTAACTTGACCAATGCCGAAGAAATCGCCTCGACCCTGTTTAAGACCGATTTGCGTCACATGAACACCAACTCAGATTCTGAGGTGTTGCTCAATGTGTTGGCGCATGAGTTGCAAGCGATTGGCAACGAAGTCCCGCATGAAGACGATATTTTTGAAGCAGTCTCACATGTGCATCGGCGTTGTCGTGGTGCGTATGCGGTGGTGGTGATGATCACCGGCCATGGCCTGCTGGGCTTTCGTGACCCAAATGGGATTCGGCCACTGTTGTACGGTGAGCGCGTGACCGAGCAGGGTCTGACCGAGTACATGATCGCGTCTGAATCGGTCGCACTGACCTCATTGGGCTTTCATGTGGTGCGGGATGTGCGGCCAGGTGAGGCGATTTTTATCAATTCTGATGGCCAACTGTTTACCAAGATGTGCTC
>JBAQKP010000081.1:0-9396 GCA_049301135.1 Moraxellaceae bacterium
TGCCAACACTGAGCCATACGACGTAGCACACATGCGAATAGGGCATTGTCATTGTTGTACCTATCGGTGGAGTTTTTCAGATCTGAGACTATATGCAGAAAACGCCGTTGGCTATGACAAACCTGATGCAAAATCGTGGCAACATGACGGTGCGACTGTGTTGATGCTGCGATTTTCTACACAATTCGATGCGAGATTGCGCCAATAAAACCCAAAATAGCCCAAAAAACGCTATAAAAAGCCCAGTACAACGACTGGGCTAGATCATGGTGGTCAGTTTACTTACGCACCGCGTGTCGGCAACACGTCTTTCAGCATTTCGTGCAGTTTTAGCAGGCTTTGCTCAGTGGTGTCCCAGTCGATACAGCCATCGGTGACCGATTGACCGTAGACCAGATCGCACAAATTGGCTGGAATGTCTTGCCGCCCGCCCTTGAGATGACTCTCGACCATCAAACCGACGATGGATTGATTGCCGTCGATGATTTGTTGTGCAGCGTTTTCCATCACCAGTGGTTGTAGGTATGGGTCTTTATTGCTGTTGGCATGGCTGGCATCAATCATGATTTTGCCGCTGACTTTGGCTTTGTTCAGCACTGTTTCCGCCGCTGCAACCGAGGTGGCATCGTAGTTGGGTTTGCCGTTACCGCCACGCAACACCACATGTGCATACGGATTGCCTTGGGTACGAATCACTGCGACTTGACCGTCTGCGTTGAGACCCAAAAAGCTATGGCCATGTTGCACCGCTTGCATCGCATTCACCGCAACCGTCATACCGCCATCTGTGCCATTTTTAAAGCCGACCGGCGAGGACAGACCAGAAGACATTTCGCGGTGGGTTTGGCTTTCGGTGGTACGCGCGCCAATCGCCGACCAGCTAATCAGATCTTGTAAATATTGCGGCGAGTTGGGATCGAGCGCTTCGGTGGCGCACGGCAAGCCCATTTCATTTAGATCCAGCAGCAAGCGCCGACCCATGTGTAGACCTTTTTCGATGTCAAACGAGTCATTCATATCAGGATCGTTGATCAGACCTTTCCAGCCGACCGTGGTGCGCGGTTTTTCAAAATACACCCGCATGACCAGATACAAGCTGTCCTGCACTTGATCACGCAGTGTTTTGAGACGTTCGGCGTATTCCAGCGCGGCTTGGGTGTCGTGGATCGAGCATGGGCCAATCACCACAAATAGCCGATGATCACGGCCATCCAAAATATCGCGCACGGTCTGCCGACCAGCCAGCACCGTGGCTTGTGCCGCTGCGGACAATGGCATTTCGGTCTTCAGTTGAGCGGGGGTAATCAGAGTTTGGATCGAGGCAATATTAATGTCTTCGACCAAGCTTAACGATGGATTCTGTTCTGCGTTCACAGCACGCTCACTACTCAATTCAAAAAATACTGGCTTAATGGTGGGGGCTGATGCGGACGGCTGCAAGTGATTTTCTGATGAAAAATATCGTTTAGGGCAAATGAATTTACCGATAATCGGTTTTTTGGGCAATTGCTGTACAAAAAAACCTTTTGATACGTCTTGTTAGGCGGTGATTGTTCGGCTGTCAGGGCGGTGGTGGTAGAATCGCTTACCCCAAATCATGGGAACAGGATTGATGACGAGTGCAGTACGACGGGTTGGGATTGTGGCGGGCGAGCTGTCCGGCGATACCTTGGGCGCAAATCTGATGCGTGATATGCGCCGCCTCCAGCCGAATCTTGAGTTTATCGGCATCGGTGGCCCACAAATGCAGGCCGAAGGCTTGATCAGCTTGTATCCGCTAGAGCGACTGTCGGTGATGGGGTTGGTCGAGGTGTTGGGGCGGCTGCGCGAGTTGTTCCAGATTCGTGATGGTTTGCTGGCGCAGTTTACCAGTGAGCAGCCGATTGAGCTGTTTATTGGGATTGATGCACCCGATTTTAACTTGAGATTATCTGCCAAGCTGAAGCCGCAAGGGATTCGCACGGTGCAGTATGTCAGTCCGTCCGTGTGGGCGTGGCGGCAGGGGCGGGTGCACGGTATTCGCGCCGCAGTAGATTTGGTGCTGTGTTTGTTTCCATTTGAGGTGGCGTTTTATCAGCAGCACGACGTGAATGCGGTCTTTGTTGGGCATCCGCTGGCGACCCAGTTGCCGCTGAATCATCGCTCCGAACACGGTAAAAAACTGTTTGGCATGACCCCAGATCGGCGCGTAGTGGCGTTATTGCCCGGTAGTCGCGCCGGTGAGGTGGCGCGCTTGACCCCCTTGTTGTTAGAAGTGGCACGGCAGTTACAGCAGGATGACCCGAATCTACGCTTTTTGATTCCAGCCGCCAATCTGGCGCGTGACCATCAGATTCGGCTGTTGCGCGACGCGTTGCCAGAGCCACTGCGGCACGCGGTACGGATTATTAAGCCACAAGATGACAGTGGGCAGGTCGGACGGCAGGTGATGGCGGCCAGTGATTTGGTGATTTTGGCATCGGGTACGGCGACGCTTGAGGCATTGCTGCTGGCACGTCCGATGCTGGTGGTGTATCAGGTACATTGGTTGACCTATTTAATCGCCAGATATTTAATCAAAATCAAGCATGTGGCCTTGCCTAATATTTTGGCTGGTCGCTCGATTGTGCCAGAGCTGATCCAGCAAGATGCGATTCCCGCCCATGTGGTGGCGGCGGCGCGTAATTTGTTGGCGCATCCTGATTTAATTGCCCAACAGCAACGCGAGTTGCATCAGATCCATACTGACTTACAAGCGGCAAAGTCCGCCAGTGCGGCTGCTGCGGTGTTGCAGTTGTTGTCACCAGCTTTAACTCAGGGATCGAATCAGGAGTCGTCTGATGCAACTTGACTGGCTGGACGAACAGCGCTTAGCACACGGTGTGCTTGCCGTGTCTGCTGCGCCAGATCCGCTGCGGCTACAGTCGATTCCGGCCATGTTGTGGATTGCTGGTGTCGATGAAGCAGGGCGAGGGCCCTTGGTTGGTTCGGTGGTAACGGCGGCGGTGGTTCTCGATCCACAGCAGCCGATTGCGGGTTTAAATGACTCCAAAAAACTCAGTGCAAAACAGCGCGATTTTTTATTTGAGCAAATTCAAACCAAGGCTTTGGCATGGGCGATTGCTGAGGCAAACCATGCTGAAGTCGATCAGTATAATATTTTGCAGGCAACCTTGCTGGCCATGCGGCGGGCGGTGCTGGCATTGCCGATTGCGGCCACCCATGCGCTGATCGACGGCAATAAATGCCCTGATTTACCGATCAGTTGTCAGGCGATTGTCGGGGGTGATGCCCTGCAGCCGGCGATTAGTGCGGCGAGTATTTTGGCCAAGGTAACTCGTGATCGGCAACTTGCCCAGCTCGATTTGCAATATCCGCAGTATGGTTTTGCCCAACATAAAGGCTATCCGACGCCCGCGCATTTGGCTGCATTAGCGGCACATGGCGTGCTGGCCGAGCATCGGCGTTCGTATGCGCCGGTGAAGCGGTTGTTGGCTTTGTAACTAAACTGCTGGGGAGTTTATCTGCCTCATATGCCAAGATAACGCCCCTTAACGCATGGTCAATCACAGCATCACCGTATGAATATTTTAATCAGTAATGATGACGGCGTGATGGCGCCAGGGATTATTGCGCTACACGATGCGCTTCAGTCGATTGGCAATGTGACCGTCGTCGCGCCCGATGCGGAGCGCAGTGGATTCTCCAGCGCATTAACGCTAGACCGGCCACTGCGTCCGGTACAGTTGCCGAATGGTTTTTGGTCAGTCAATGGCACACCTGCTGATTGTGTCTATCTGGCCATGAATGGACTGTTTCAGCAATCGTTTGATCTGGTGGTCAGTGGCATTAATAGCGGCGCAAATCTCGGTGACGATGTGCTGTATTCTGGGACGGTCGGTGCGGCGTTTGAGGGTCGGTTGATGCACACACCCGCCTTGGCAGTCTCGTTGGTCGGCAAAAATGTGCGCAACTACGCGCATGCCGAGCAATATGCAGTGGCTGCGCAGTGGCTGCGTGATTTTGTGAAGAACGGTATCCCAGCCTTGCCCTCACGCCACATATACAATATCAATATCCCTGACCAGCCGAGATTGGATCGGGTCAATGTCACTCGGATGGGCACGCGCGTGCAACCGCTGCCGATTATGCCTGCCACTGACCCACGCGGTCGGCAAGTGTATTGGATTGGACTGGCCGGTGAAGCTGCCGTACAAGACACGCGAATCACGCCACACATCATGACTGACTTTGAAGCACTTGCGGCAGGTTGTGTCAGCATTACGCCGATCCAGATGGATGTGACCAGTTATGCCGTGTTGCAGGAGGTCGAGACGGCACTCGCCACCCGCGCTCAGGTGAGCGGTGAGTTCGTGGATTTTACCGGATAGGAATAGGATATTTTGATGATTAACTGGCCTGCCTGCGTTCGACTGCCGACCTTGCCTCACGATATTGCACCGCTAAAAATTAGTGGTGGCGCATTGTGCCTTCTACTGATCGGTGTGGGCTTGCAGGGCTGTGCCTCGCGCCCTTCGCCTGAATCGGTCAAAACATCGCGTAGCGCAGTGGCTGTGCCAGAGTTTTATGTGGTGCAGCGCGGTGATACGGTGAGTAAAATCGCCGCACGCTATGGACTCAGTTATCCTGAGATTGGCCGAATCAACCAACTCGATGATCAATATACGATCCATCCAGCGCAGCGCCTACGCTTGCGTGGCAGCGCCAGTAATACGCGTGTCCCTGTGCAAACGACCACACCACGCCCAACCGCCGTGCGACCTGCACCGCCGATGCGCACCCAGCCGCTACCAGTGGCTGCACCGATCCTTGCAACACCCGCCCGACCTGTGCAGCAACAAGCATGGCAATGGCCCACTCGTAATCCGATTTTGCAGGATTTTAATCAAGTTGCACAAATCAAAGGCATTCGCTTTGAGGGTAAGCTCGGTGATCCCGTGTTAGCCGCAGCCAAAGGCGATGTGGTGTATGCCAATAACGGCCTGACAGAATACGGCAATCTGGTTTTACTCCGGCATGCCGATGGCTACATCACTGCCTACGCCCATAATCAGCGATTATTGGTGCAAGAAGGACAGACGGTGGATATTGGGCAACCAATTGCTGAAATTGGCAATTCTGGTAGCAGTCGGGTTATGCTAGAGTTTCAGGTCAGGAAGAATGGCAAGCCTATCGACCCTAAGCAGGTGTTGCCATACCGTTAAGGTGTCGCATTGATTACACCTGATCGATGACTCGTCGCACCACAGACAGAACAAGGATGTCAGTTGAATGCTGGACAATTTAAGAAGCATGGCCGTGTTCGCGGGCGTGGTGGAGCGTGGTTCGTTCAGTGCTGCGGCACGGGACTTGGGCATTACCACCAGCGCTGTGAGCCAGCAAGTACGCTCGCTTGAGCAAGACATGGGCGTGGTGCTGTTGCACCGTTCCACCCGCAAGTTGAGTCTGACCGAAGCTGGACATGCTTTTTTTCAAAGCTGTCAAGAAATGGTCGAAGCCGCCCAACGTGGCCGCATTCGTATCAATGAGCTGCGTGATGAGCTGGTCGGCGATCTACGGATTGCGACCACGCCGGAGTTGGGGGCTAATCATATCGTGCCCGCGCTGTCGAGTTGGATGGCGGCGCACCCCGCCTTACAGATGCACTTTGAAGCGGATAACCGCTATATTGATCTGATTGATGAGCGGATTGATATTGCGATTCGGATGAGTTTGAGTCTATCTGATTCAAGTCTGGTAGCACGTCCGATGACCAAGGTCGATCAGGTGTTATGTGCCTCACCGGCCTATCTGCGTCAAGCCGCACCCTTGCACCATCCGAGTGAGTTGGTTGAGCATCAGTTGATTGCAATCAGTCTGATGAAAGATGTGCAGGACTTAAGCTTTAAGCATGCCAAAACCGGCGAACAGGCGCAGGTGCATGTGCCCTCACGGATCAATACCAACAACGTGTTTTTGATGAAGTCGCTGTGTTTGGGCGGGCATGGTCTGGCGCGTTTGTTGTATTTGGATGTGCAAAAAGAGCTGGCGCGCGGTGAGTTGGTTGAGGTGTTACCAGCGTGGCAGTTGCCGGATTATACGCTGTATGCGTTGACGTTGCGCCGTGAGCAACAACCGCTAAAAATCGTCCGTTGTCTGGAAGCGTTGGCGCATTATTTTGGTCAATTGCCCGGTGGTCGGGCAGTGCAAGATGCCGCGAGTTAACCGCTGTTGATCGTGGTGATTGTTTGTCGTAATCATTAGTCACAGTTACTGAACGGTTTGAATCATACAGTGTAAGACCGAAAAAAAGCCCATCAATCACGATGGGCTTTTTTATGCAACGCTAAACACGCTTGCACCGTAGGCTGCTAACTAAGCTCTACGGTTTATGTTTAGCCCCATGCTTTTTCGAGCACTGCAATCAGATCATCGATACGGGCTTCTTTTGGATTGTAGATGATCGAACCATCGTCCAGCGCTTTTTTGGCGATTTCAGGCAGTTGTGATTTTTGCACTTTGCCGGTTTCTTGTAGGGTACGCGGCAGCTTGGTGCGCTCATACAGCGTATCGCGCAGTTGGCGAATCGTCTGAATCGCTTTGCTGGCGCGGTGGCTTTGTGGCGTGACGGCATACACGTCAGCACCGGCCAGTGGCAGCAGCAAGTCCGCGATACGGTCGCCATTTTTTTCCATGTTGTATTCCAGTACATACGGCAGGAATAGGCTCATGCACAAGCCGTGTGGCAAATGCACCACCGCACCAGTCGCGTGACCGAGTGAGTGTACCAGACCGACCATCGCATTCGAGAAAGCAATACCGGCCATCGTTGAGGCTTGTGCCAGCTCCAGACGGGCATCGGCGTCTTTCGGGTTATCCAGCACTTTCAGCAGGTTCTGGCTGATTTTTTTGACTGCTGCGGTGGCGTAGGCATCCGAAATCGGATTGGCTGCCAAGCAGGTATATGCTTCAACCGCGTGGGTCAACGCATCCATCGCGGTCATCGCGGTGATGTGTGGTGGCAGGGTCAGCGTCATGCGTGGATCAAGTACCGCAGCATTTGGCATCAAGTGATATGAGGCAAACGGCAGCTTGACGTTTTTTTCGGTATCGGAAATCACGGCCGCAAGGGTCACTTCTGAGCCAGTACCCGCTGTGGTAGGCACGACAAAAAACGGCTTCAATGGGCGTGGTAGGTTATGTGCGCCTGAATACTTCATCAGGTCGTCACCGCCTTCTGAGACCAGAATATTCACGCCCTTGCTGGTGTCAATCACCGAGCCACCACCGATGGCGATCAGTGCATCACAGTTGTGCTGGCGATACAGTTCGGCCGCTTGGCGTACGGTGTGCAAGCTGCTGTCTGGTGGGACGTCATCGAACACATAAGCGATCACACAATCGGTATCCGCAAATGCTGCTTCGACTGGCTCGAGTAGGCCATTGCTGCGCACGCCTTTGTCGGTGATGATCATCGGGCGTTTTGCACCGAGGGTGGACAGTTCAAATGGAATATGTTCCAGTGCCATGTGGCCAGCGATGACTTTAACTGGACAAAAAAATTCGTAATAAGATTTGCTCATGATCAACTTAGCTCCGTTGAATAAAAGATTGGGCGACTTTGCCGTAAATCCGTGCGGCTTTTTGGATTTTTTCTGCAAAAGCCAAGTCGGTTGGGTAGCGTTTGACTGCAAGACCGGCGACCAGTTTTGGTAGAATCAGTGCTTCCATTTTGTCCAAACAGCGCACCAAGCGAATCGCATAGGCCACTTCGCCATCAGCAATCATCCGATCATTGGCAAATGCTTGTGCAGTGCTTTCTTGGAACGAAAATACCAAAAACGCCAAAGTCATGTGTTTAAATTTAATCGACAGGTCTGGCTTACCGACAAAATCAGTCAGACGTTTTAGGGTGCCATCGGCTTGCACCTCAGCAATAAAGCCCGGACCTTTGGGTAACACAACCATTTGAAAGGTCAGCCCGACGGGAAAACCAGCGATTTCTTGGCGAATTTCGTCATCGACATGACTGGCGGACACAAGGCCACGGCCGATGATATCAATCATCAGGCCAACGTAGGCTTGTTGCATCGTCGGCAGCAGCTTGGCGGCAGATTTCACAATATGCGTCTCAACAAACAGTGGAAAGGAAATAGCAGTAACAATCTGGCAGTATCAATGCCATACAATGTACCTTGTCTCGGGTTTAGAGTAAATACTCTATTTAACCTAAAATGTCACAAGTGGGCTGAAAATTTCCCAGATCTTGACCCATTCAAAGCGATTTAAGCCCTTGATGATACGCGTTTAGATGCTGGCTGAGTTTTGCGGCGACTTGTGCCAAACTCGGTACAGGTTGCAGCAAGTCCGCCAAGCGCACCACTTCTAAGCCAACGTGTCCACACGGATTAATCCGCGCAAAACCCTCTAGCCCACAGTCAATGTTCAACGACAAGCCGTGATAGCTACAGCCGCGCCGAATCTTAAAACCCAATGAGCCGATCTTACGCCCCTCGACATATACACCGGGTGCATCAGGTCGCGCCTGCGCGTGAATCTGATAATCGGCCAGTGTGTCGATGAGTGCCTGCTCGGTGACGCTGACCAGTTGTCGCACATTCCAGCCGAGCCGATTCAGATCAAACAAAAGATAACCAACCAACTGCCCAATACCATGCCACGTCACTTGGCCGCCGCGATTGGTTTGGACGACTGGCAAGTCATTGCTGTGACTGAGGATGTGTTCCGGTTTGCCGGCCAGTCCTTGCGTGAGTACCGGCTGGTGTTCGAGTAGCCACAATTGGTCGGCACAGTCGGCATTGCGCGTTTCGGTATAGTCGCGCATCGCCTGATAGATCGGCTCATAGGCTTGTGGCGTGTCAAACGTCACGATCTGAAGCGCAGGCGGGCAGGTAGGTGTTACGCGGGGGTGCTCAGTCATCAGCCAATCCTTGGGACAGTGATCAAATGCTTATAGCGCCGTTTTAATGTGCGGATTGGCGGCAAGGTCGGCGTAGATGGCGTTGACTTGGTCGCGGTGATCAAATGGCAATACGGCGCGGATGGCGTGGTATTTGCCGCCGCTGGATGGCTGAATCACGAGGGTGGCAAGGTCAAAATCTGGAAAGTGCTTGATGATAATCTCACGCACCGAAAACAGCAGTTCGTCACCCGCAAGGCCGATCAGTTTGATCGGGTAGTCCATCGGGAAGACCCAGAGCTCTTCGTTTTGGATTTCGGGGCGTTGGCGTGGGGATTGGTCATTCATGGCGGGTGAATTAGGGTTCAGTAAGATGGTTCAATGGTAACGTAAAACACGAAATGGCGGCAGTCGTGGCGTGGGTTTTTTGTGGGTTTGGGGTTGTGGTTTGCATGCTGGCAGGGCATGCTTGCACGACAAACAAATAAGGCTTATGT
>JBAQKP010000082.1:0-8965 GCA_049301135.1 Moraxellaceae bacterium
GCACAGGACTGAAGGCGTATAGCATGCGTGCGGGGGCGATGGTGGCGGCGACCGTGCTGTTATTTATCACCCAAAATCTATTTATGGCGCGCCTGATGTTGGATGATGGCAAAATCGCACCGAGACATTGGTTGCGTGCCACGAAGACGCTGTATCACCCAACACAAGGTTTTATCACGCAGATTTTGCCTGAGTTGGCAGATTACTTCCGGCCAAAATTCCATCCAAATGACCACGATTCTGTGGCGTTGTTGGCGGATTGGAAGCAACGATTGGCTTTTACTGATTGATTGTAAGCACTAGAAAAGCTGACTAAAAAACCGCCAAGCAGTTAGCGCTGGCGGTTTTTTATTGAGTCATAAACAGGTGTCTAGGCGGTAAAGCGTTGCATCAGTTGTGCAAACTCAGCCTGATGCAAGGGATAGTGCTGAATCACTTGCGCAAGGGTTTGCCCTTGAGGATTGCTGGCACTCACGTCACGACCATCAGCAGTGAAGCGTTGCAGCAGCCGTTCAAAATCATGTGGGCGCATATGCTTGTACGCCGTATACAGCACATGAAAGTCAGCGTTGACGCCGGTCGGCGGTTGTTGCTGTAGATAAGCAAACACACGCTCGTCTGACCACGGCTCGTTAAAGGTTGCAGGTTGCGATAAGGCCATGAGCCACTCCATCAAGGAAACTGCTGAATCGTGTGGCGTATTTTGCACGATTCAGCAGCGAAAAAACATCGCCAAAATCCTTGCCTAGCGTTCGTCAGGCAGTTCGATGTTCATTTCGAGCATTTCGATATTGGCTTCAGAGCGGACGGTCATTTGCACGTCGTTTTCATCGACGCCACGCACGTAGCGGCTGACCACTTCCATGATCTCTTTCTTCATCTGTTCAATTTTTTCCTGACTCAGACGATTGCCGAGCCGTTGCTCGGTCGCGACGATGACTTTTAGACGATCAGCGGCAACCCGTGCGCTGGCCGGTTTGGCCTCATTTTTGAAGAGGTTAGTCCAGAATCCTGCCATGTCATGCTCCAAATAGACGTGCCAACCAGCCTTTTGCTTGCGGCTGAATGTGGCGATACGGGCGATCCTCGCCCAAGAAACGTGCAACTAAATCATCGTAAGCCTGTCCCGCTTTGGATTCTTGATCATGAATCACCGGCACACCACTGTTGGAGGCGTTCAATACCGAGTCACATTCGGGAATCACGCCCATCGTGGCGACTTTTAGGATGTCTTTAGAGATGTCGTCAATGGTCAGCATTTCGTGACGATTGGCACGGTTCGGGTCAAAGCGCGTGATACACAGATGTTCACGCACGCGGCCTAAGCCTTCTTCGACTTTTTTGGTTTTGCTGTGCAACATACCGATAATCCGGTCAGAGTCGCGTACCGAGGAGATTTCGGGGTTGGTGACGATAATCGCTTCGTCGGCATGATACATGGCCAAAATCGCACCACGTTCAATCCCCGCCGGTGAGTCACAGATGATGTAGTCAAATTCTTTGGACAGTTCATCCATGATTCGTGCCACGCCTTCATCGGTCAGGGCATCTTTGTCACGGGTTTGGCTGGCTGGCAAAATGTAGAGATTTTCGACTTCTTTATCACGAATGAGCGCCTGTGATAAACGCGCTTCATTGTGGATCACGTTGACGAAGTCATAGACCACACGACGTTCGCATCCCATGATCAAATCTAAGTTGCGCAGGCCGACATCAAAGTCGATGACCACGGTTTTAAAACCGCGCAAGGCCAAGCCAGTGGCAAATGACGCGCTAGTGGTCGTTTTGCCAACGCCTCCTTTGCCTGAGGTTACTACAACGATTTTGGCCACCAAACATACTCCTCTTGAAAGTTTTGAATATCCACAGGGTAGGGTAACACAGCAGCATCACAATCCGCGGTGTTCTGGTTAGCTGAGGGCGCGCAGTGGCCGATACTCAAGCTCGCCCGCAGAATTTAAGCAGATTTGCACGGCTTGTCCAACGTACTGGTCTGGAATGTCGTCTGCGACATGATACGTGCCCGCAATCGACACCAGTTCGGCTTCGAGTTTTTGACAAAAAATCCGTGCTTGGTTTTGACCCGATGCACCGGCGATGACGCGGCCACGAATCGTGCCATACACATGCACGCTGCCGGCTGCAATCAACTCAGAGCCACTGTTCATGTCTGCGGTCAAAATCACATCACCCTGTTCGGCAATCAGTTGCTGGCCAGTGCGTAGGGTTTCGTGGTGCATCAGAACAATCGGCGTAGCTTGTCCGGCCAAAGCGGGCGTGGTTGGGCTGGTTTGCAGCGGATGGGTCGGACTGGTCGCGACAATCGGTTCGCTGGCCTGCACCCGCTGCATCGGTTGGTCAGCCGGCAAAATCGGTAAGCCTAACTGTTCGGCCGATTCAGACAGATGACCGGAGATGATCGCTAAGATTTGTAGTCCCGCTTGTCGCAGCAGACTGAGTAATGGCGGCAAATCAATCGGCACTTGACTGTCAAGAATGACCGGAATGCCTTGCGCACCATGCTGACCCAGAATCCGGCTCAATTCGGCTTGAATCCGGTTAAGATCGTTAGTTTGGATGGTGAGCCGAGAGAAGCTCACCATTTTGCCACTGAGGCGAATATCACTCATCGCAAATCCTTGTGAACGGGTCGCTGATCGTGGCGAGCGCCAGTGCGATCAAACCAGCCCCATGCTAGACCAAAACAGGGTATTTGTACCAGATCAAGTGTCATGATTTTCTGCTGTTTTTGTTAGGCGTCATCCACTTGTTGTTTCCATTGTTGTACAGCGACTTGTTTACGCAGCATTTCCAGACTTTCATACACCAACGATTCGACCAAGGCTTCGAGTTTGGGCGTGTCAATCGGCAATGCGGCGATGTGTGTGGCGATATTGTCGAGCACTGGATTGGCCACTTGCTGTGCTGTCGCGGGCTGACTAAACGGCTGTGCAAGTTCTTTGGCGATATTTTCAGCCAGTTGTTTGCCGATGGATTGGATTTGTTGTTCAATCCGGCCACCAATCATTGGCATCAGGCGGAGCAGTTGGTGCAATTCGCTGGTTTGCGCGATCGCACGTTGCACTGCTTCACCGACACCGTGCTGGATCTGCTGTTGCTGTTGCTTCAGCACAGGCGCCAGACCCGTTTGGAGTAATTCGGCAGTCGCGGCTTGAATCTGATCGCGATGTTGGTCAATTAGATCCCGAATCAAATGCCCATGTGTGGTGCTGCCTTTCAGTTCGCGTTCAATGCCGTCGATCACATTAATGACGATGCGATCCGAGATTTCTTCTAACACCACGTTGTAATAAAACTGAGCAAACCTGAGCAGCCGTGGCGGAATCACCTGATAGCCCATCTGATGGAGCTTGCGGGCAATTGCAACAGCGCGGAGCAGCCGAAAGGCACGGAAGGCCGGAAAACAGCCCAGCACTTCATACCAATGCACAAACGGAAAAATGAACCAGCGATGATAGTGTTTTTGTACAATCGCAATCAACCAACGGGTCAATAGCTCGGCAATCAAAAACACAGTAATCCAGTCTTCCACCACCAAGACGGGCTGATGCCAAACGCTGCGATATTGTTGCAAGCTCGGCAGTAGCTGCGCCCATGTCGCCAGCGTCTCACCGACATTACTCATCAATAGCGCATTGATCCCAATCAGTAACAGACCCAGCACAATGATCAATAAGATAAACAGATCATAAATAATGCCCGAGATATGTGGCTTGGGCGGCTTGGCGGTGGGTAGGCTTGGCATGAGTGTTGCGGTGGTCATACAAGTTTCCTTGCCTTATTTGAAATTCAAAGACGGGACGGTCTGGTCAGTGTAGGACTGAGTCGCTGTGTTTGCACAGTGTATCTGTGTGATCGTAAACAGGGCAGCTCGGTGGCTTGTTGTTGAATGGATCTGCGTTAATCGTATCAAAATGTATACAACCGATGGATTTTTTAACAAAAAGAACATGGCGCAAGTCCCTCAATCCCGTTCAGAATGCAAGCGTTGTCACAATTCTATATTCATCATAAGGAGCTGCACATGCGTGCATTCATCGTTTCGGCTGTTGCGGGTGCTGTGATTCTGACCGGCTGTACCACTAATCCACAAACAGGACAAAGTCAAATCAGCAAAGGTGCGCTTGGTGCACTCGCTGGTGCTGCACTGGGTGCGGCAGTTGCCAAGTCCAATGGTGATTCAGACAAAACTGGTCGTGCAGCGGCGATTGGTGCTGCGCTCGGTGGTGGTGTTGGTCTGTATATGGACAACCAAGAGCGTAAACTACGCGCGCAAATGCAAGGCACGGGTGTTGAAGTCGAACGTAATCCACAAACCGGCGCGGTCGATCTGATCATGCCTGGTGCGATTACATTTGCCACCAACAGTGCGGTGATTGCGCCGAACTTTACCGGCACATTGTCTACCCTTGCCAATACCCTGCGCGAGTATGACAAAACCACCATTACAGTGAGTGGTCATACCGATAACACTGGCGGTGCAGCACTGAACCAACGTCTGTCACAAGATCGTGCCAGCAGCGTTGCCAGCTATCTGCGTTCGCAAGGTCTGCCAGCCAGCCGGATTCAAGCCGTCGGCTATGGTTTTAATCAGCCGGTTGCCAGCAATGCGACTGAGTCTGGTCGTGCCGAAAACCGTCGTGTTGAAATCAGCATCAATCCACCAGCGTCCATGTAAGCTGACGCAGAGATTGAATCTCAAAAAGCCAGTTGATCTGGCTTTTTGTACGTTTGCGATTCGGTTTCTATCTGTTAAAGGTTTATTGTAAGATCTGGCAGTGTTAGGATGTGGCGACTAGCGATTGACTAGGACTAGTCAATACGTCGATTCGGCTGTTGAAGCCTGACCAACAAAAAGATTAAGCGCTTGAGGGATGCCATGCGTCATTTGACTGTCGTTGTGATTTGTGGAGTCGTCCTGTCGGGATGCTCAACCATGCAATCTGTTCGCCAAAAACTACCTGCCGGACTCGGCGGCACAACAGTTGCTGACGCTAAGGTACAGCAGCGGCCACAATTGCCCAGCATTGATATTAGCCAGCCTGAAGGTAAACTTGAGCGGTTTAAACCGACGGGTTTTAGTCTAGGGACGTGGCTGGACGGTTTTTTGGGACGTGCCGAAGGCTCGTTGTTTGAGCCGGTGCCGCGCATGCACCAAGACAATGCACTGGTGTATCTGTATCGGCCAGCCAGCCGTTGGAATAACCAAGAGATCATCACCCCGAATTTGTACTTAAATACTGAGCGGATTCCGAGCTTGCGCAGTGGGCATTATTATTGGGTCGAGTTGCCTGCCGGTGATTATCGCTTGGCGGTGCGTCGTCCGCTTGGCACGATTAACTTCCAAAAAGGCACGGTGTTGGATTTTCGGGTGCAAGCAGGACAAACCTATTACTTGCGTTACGATGAGCAAAACTTTCGCAGTAAACCAGACCGATCACTGGGCTTGCTGCAAAAAGGGCCGATTAGCCAAATGCCAACTCAACAAGGCTTGAGTGAGATTGCGATGACGCATCTCAATACGGCTGGTTATGCGTTTGTCGATAATCCGGATTTGGCTGCGCAATCACGTTTGCCGCCTTCTAACAATAAAACACCAGACGCCGTGCAAAAAGACCGCCTGACCGAACGTGAAAAACCGATCTTGGGCGTGCCGTTTAAGCTGTGGAATCCGTTGACGTGGTAAATAGTTGCTGCAAAAGAACCGGCTGATATGATGCCGGTTTTTTGTTGGGCTTCGTCAATTGGTATTCAAATAAAATGTCGAGAGGGCATACAGCATGATGATGAAAGCTTATGTGTCAAAAACGCCGCATATTGTTAGTTAAGGTGCACATGAAGCACTTTTGGTTAATCCCTTTGCTGTTTTTGGCCGCGCCGCAAGTTGCAGCGCGATCAGCAGACGTTTGTCCCACTCTCCCTGTGGACTCGGGACTTGAGTGGACTTACAGCGAGGGACCTGATTTTGACGTGTGCCGAGCATCGGCCACGGGCTCAGAAGAGCAGCTTTTTGGAATTTACCTTGGCAACCAGCCAAGCTTTCAGCCTGAGCATGCCGAGCGCATTGGTAATGGCAAGGTGGCGGGCCGTCGTGTGATTTGGTATCGCCAAGATCTTGAGGGGGGTAACTCTGCATTCTCGCGTCAAACCCTCCTGACACTTGACTGCAAATGGGGCTATGTGGCGCATATCTGGGTATCTGCCGATACTGAGCAGCAATTGATTGATCGGCTGTCTTTTTTGGAGCGGATTGCGTTCAAGGTTCAATGACTGTGCACCCTAAAGCTGTGCCTTGTCACTACTTAAATCGAGTAGAAGGTCAAAAGATCAGTTCGCGCAGCAGTGCCAACCCAAGTAAGTGAACAGGATAAAACCAATAGCCCCAACGTCCCACCGGCTGAACATTAAAAGGCACATAACGCTGCTGTAATAACCATAAGCCAAACAACGGCGCAAACGCTGCACTCCCCAAAATAAGAACATCGGTCGCTTGTAGTGCCGCGCCCATACTCAATTCATATGGGAAATTTACAAGCACCGCAATCAGTGCAGGCAGTCCCGACACCCAATAGCCATATCGAAGCGCCAGTAAGCAAGCGGCAGGCAATAACACGCCCAGCCAGCCGTACATCAGTTGGGCGTTCATCTGATACGACAGAGCCAGCAGTGCGGCGCCGATCACGAGACGACTGACGCTGGGATACTGCACACACCAACACAGCAACAACCCAACTGCCAATGTTGGCATGATGTTAAAGGTGACTGAGTCGGTCGATAATAAGTGATACGGATACTCGGAAATCAGTGCAAACAGCAGCAAGTAACCCAAGTAACGCGCGTTACCGATCTGCCACAGCGGTCGGCCAGCCGCACGAAATACATTCGCCGCAATCGCCAAACAAAACAGCGGAAACGCCCAACGTCCCAACACAAACAGATCGGCCAGTTGCGGCCAGACCAAGCGTAGATGGTCGATCAACATGGTCAGCAGTGCCAGCCATTTGATCAGATCTAGGGCGTGGTCGCGTGAATGGGTTGCGGGTGACTGATGAATGTGCAGCGATGAGGTAGGCATATTTAGACCTTACAAAAAAAGGGACGGCCAAGCGTCCCTTTTAAAAAAGCATCAATTATTTGCTGGCATCAATCACGGGGATTTTACCGATTTTGGCTTGCCAGATCTGTGGCGCAGTGGCATGCACCGACGTGCCATTCACATCGACTGCGACGGAAACAGGCATGTCTTCGACCACCAGTTTATAGATGGCTTCCATGCCGAGATCGGCAAAACCGACCACTTCAGCTTCACGGATCGCCTTAGACACCAGATAGGCTGCACCACCGACTGCCATCAAGTAAGTAGCTTGGTGTTTTTTGATGGAGGCAATTGCGACAGGGCCGCGTTCGGCTTTGCCGATCATGCCAAACAAACCAGTATGCTCCAGCACCTTGTCAGTGAACTTGTCCATGCGGGTCGCGGTGGTTGGCCCAGCAGGCCCGACCACTTCGTCACGCACCGGATCAACAGGGCCGACGTAATAGATCATTTTGCCGCGTAGGTCGACTGGCAACTCTTCACCGCGATCAATCATATCGACCATGCGTTTGTGCGCCGCATCACGTCCGGTATACATCGTGCCGGACAGTAGCAAGGTGTCACCCGGTTGCCATGCGTTCATTTCAGCTTGGGTCAGGCTGTCGAGGTTGACCCTTTTAGATTTGCTGGTTGACCATGTGACTTCTGGCCAGTCCGATAGCTTCGGCGCTTGTAAATGCGCAGGGCCTGAGCCATCGAGGTGAAAATGCGCGTGACGGGTTGCAGCGCAGTTGGGAATCATACCGACCGGCTTACCGGCAGCGTGGCATGGGTAGTCTTTGATTTTAATATCGACCACGGTGGTCAGACCGCCCAAGCCTTGTGCGCCGATGCCGAGAGCGTTGACTTTTTCATAGATCTCGATGCGCAGTTCTTCAATCTGGCTGTTTGGACCACGTTTGAGCAACTCGTGCATGTCGATGTCTTCCATCAGGGCTTCTTTGGCCAGCAGCATGGCTTTTTCGGCAGTACCACCGATGCCAATCCCGAGCATACCCGGTGGACACCAGCCTGCGCCCATCGTCGGCACGGTTTTCAGTACCCAATCGACAATCGAGTCGGATGGATTGAGCATGGCCAGCTTGGATTTGTTTTCGGAGCCACCGCCTTTGGCTGCGACCGTCACATCAACGCTGTTGCCAGGGACGAGTTTGTAGTGGATCACTGCAGGCGTGTTGTCGCCGGTATTTTTACGGCCAAAGGCTGGATCGCGCAGAATAGAAGCCCGCAGTACGTTGGTATTTTCGAGGTAGCCTTGGCGCACGCCTTCGTTAATCGCGTCATCCAGACTCATGGTCAGGTCAAATTTGACATCCATACCGACATTCATAAACACGTTGACGATGCCGGTGTCTTGGCAAATTGGCCGATGGCCTTCAGCACACATGCGCGAGTTAATCAAAATCTGCGCCATCGCATCTTTGGCGGCGGGATTTTGCTCGGCTTCATAGGCGCGATTGATCGCTTGGATAAAATCCAGTGGGTGATAATAAGAGATGAACTGTAAGGCATCCTTGATCGAGGTAATCAAGTCATCTTGCTTGATGATGGTGGTCATAACCGGCTCTCGTTGTGCGATGGCGTAAAGTGTGCTGATTATACAAAAAACCGCCGCTTGTCGTGGGCGGTTTTGCGCAAATTGAGCGGTTAATCACATGGCTAGACCCGATGAGGCCAAGCTCAGGACGCAAAATGGCTTAATCGACATCCAGCACTTTTGACAGTGGGATCGAGAGTTTGGCACTCAGATAATCATCGGACTGCACCAAAGCGGGGCCAATCACCTGAATCCATAAATCGTCGGCATCAACTTTGCCCATGTCTTCACGGCGCGGTAGTGGGTAAGGC
>JBAQKP010000083.1:0-7600 GCA_049301135.1 Moraxellaceae bacterium
CTTATGTGTCAGTGTGGCAGGTAAGAAGCATTCGACATTCATTCTGAATAATAGGGAAAAATATGGGCGATTGGGATTTTTTACATGATATGCATCATGATGGTTATAACTCTGATCAAATAGCAGATGCTGCTGCCTGTGGATACAACCCATACGAGCACTTCGATGTTGCAGATTATGGGTATAGTCCTGATGAGTGGCGAGCTTTAGATGAGAATGAGTTGCCCGATGAAAGCTATATGGTCGATCCCGAGCTAGTGATGATTTTCGACAATCTAGTTCACAGTGCCAAATCCTTTCATGCAATAACAGATCGTTATCTGCAAATTTGGGGAGAACTCGGTGAGCTATTCGCTGAAATTCACTATGGTATAAAGCGACACAAACCACACACCAAAGGATCAGATGGCAAAATTGGCAATGATTTTATTGAAATAAAAACCATTTCCCCAGAGAAAAGCATAGCAGAGGTAAAGGTTAAGCGCGCTGGCAACTTCAATAAACTTTTAATAGTCAAAATCAATAGCGATTTTTCGTTTGAAAGTCAGCTTATAGCTAGGAAAAAAATCGAAAAAGGCAATGGTATACACATGCGTGCATCTTGGTCATCAAATCAGAGCACAAATATGCCTAAAAAAAAATCTAGGTAGCACTTGTGGCACGCCTAATTTAACCCCCCAATTGGGCGATTTACGCCCAATTTCAAAAAACTCAACAACGTCAGCCACTCCCGCGACTGACGTTGCTTTAATCCTCACGCCTCTGGCAACAGCGCCTCCAGTGCCCACAGCGACTCAACCGTTTCACGCTGCCGCACCACATGCGCCTCTGCACCATCGACCATCACCTCAGCCGCCCGCCCGCGTGTGTTGTAATTACTACTCATCACAAAGCCATACGCACCCGCACCCAGTACAGCAAGCACATCACCGGCTTGCAACGACAACTCACGCTGCTTGCCCAAGAAATCGCCGGTTTCACAAATCGCCCCGACCACATCCCATGTCAACACCTCCGCGTCACGCGGCGCACAGACTGGCTGAATGTCCATCCACGCCTGATACAACGATGGACGGATCAAATCATTCATCGCCGCATCGACCAAGGCAAAATTACGATGCGCAGTCGGCTTGAGTAAATCCACTGTAGTCAGCAATACACCCGCATTGGCACTGATCGCCCGCCCCGGTTCCATGTAAACCTTAAGCCCCAAGCGCTCCAGCGTTGGCCGTAACGCCGCCGCATATTCGGCGGGCGTCGGTGGCGTTTCGTCACGATAGCGCACGCCCAAGCCACCGCCAATATCAATATGCTTGAGCGGAATACCCAGCTCGGCCAGCCGCTCAATCATCTCGACGATCTTCGCCAAGGCATCGACAAACGGCGTGGTGCTGGTGAGCTGTGACCCGATATGGCAATCAATCCCGATCACCTCGAGTCCCGCCAGACTGGCCGCGTACTGATACACCTCGTACACGGTATCGCTGGGCACCCCGAATTTATTTTCTTTCAGGCCGGTCGAAATATACGGATGGGTCTGTGCATCCACGTCAGGATTGACCCGTAACGACACTGGCGCACGTTTGCCCAAGCGTTGCGCAACTGCGTCCAAACGCACCAACTCCGCCGCCGATTCGACGTTAAAACAGGCAATGCCCAGATTTAACGCTTGCTCAATATCCGCTTCGCTTTTACCTAGGCCAGAAAATACGATCTTGCTCGGATCACCACCTGCCGCCACTACCCGTGCCAACTCGCCGCCAGTCACGATGTCAAAGCCTGCACCCAACCGCGCCAAGACATTCAGCACCGCCAGATTAGAATTTGATTTGACGGCAAAACAGACCTGATGCTCGATAAAATCGAATGCTTGATCAAATGCTAAATAGTTTTGCTCAAGTTGCGCCCGCGAATACACATACAGCGGTGTGCCATATTGCTGCGCCAGAGCTTGCAAACTCAGTTGTTCGGCGTGTAATACGCCATCAATCCGCTGAAAACTCATGGGGCAACTCCTGTTTGATTCGGTGCTGTTGGTGTTGAAGAAGTGGTGTTTTGTGTGGTCGGATTGGGTTGAGTGACAGTTGGCTCAGGCAAATACAGTGCGCCTTTTTGACCACAGGCCGATAAAAAAACAGCGGTCAGCACAGCCAATACAGCCGACCCATACAGCGACAGCGGACGCATGGACAATCCTTAACGATGTCAATAATGCCGCGCAGTATAACCGAACCCACAGCAAAATATCTGTGCGCAATCCCGCGTGGTATACTCGCCTATTAAGCTACCAGTACACACGCTCGCCTCGTCACCAAACAGGCATTGAGCAGGGAATCCGATGCGCGTCTCTCAAGTGATTATTGATCAAATCCTAGATCGCACCGATATCGTCGATCTGATCAACAGCCGTGTCAAACTCAAAAAAGCCGGTAAAAGCTACACCGCATGCTGTCCATTCCACCAAGAAAAAAGCCCGTCGTTTCATGTGCATCGTGACAAAGGCTATTACCATTGCTTCGGCTGTCAGGCCAGTGGCAACGCGATTAGCTTCTTGATGGAGCATGACCATCGCTCGTTTATGGAAGCGCTCAGCGACTTGGCGCAACAAGCTGGGATTGAACTGCCCAAGTCCTCACAAGACGATGCCCCACAGCTTAAATACCAACGCAGCAACCGCCCTACAACAGCACGCACAACACCGGCAAAAAAAACAACCCAAATCTCCCCTAGTCTGGCCTCACAACCGGCGGCAACTCAAGCAGCCGGTACGTCTCCAGCACAACAGGATGAAGATGCCAGTTGGCAGTCATTTTTTCAGGGTGGCGAGTCCGATCATGGCGATGATCAGCCGCCGTCTTTGTCAGACCCAGTCGATCCAACCGATTGGCCAGCCGAATACTCATCCAGCGATCAACCGACCGATCAGAGCTTTGCGGCTGAATTACTTGATGGCAGCCTATACAGTCTGCTTGAAGCGATTACCCTATTTTATCAGTCACAACTACAACAGCACCTACCCGCCCGTCAGTACTTACAAGGACGCGGCTTGGATGGCGAAGCCTGTACTTTTTGGCGGCTTGGCTATGCGCCGACCGATTGGCAGCACCTCGAAAAAGCCTTTCCACACGACATCGACGGCTTAAAGCAACTTGGCTTGGTGCGGGTCAGTGAGAATGGTCGGCAGTTTGATCTGTTGCGGGATCGGGTGATGTTTCCGATTCGAGATCGTAAGGGGCGCGTAGTCGGTTTTGGTGGTCGAGCGATGCAAGATGACGTGAAGCCCAAATACATCAACTCACCAGAATCGGTGGTATTTAACAAGTCGAACCTGCTGTATGGCCTATACGAAGGCCGCAAACAACGCGCCAAACAATGGCTAATGGTCGAAGGCTATATGGACGTGATCGCCTTGGCACAGGCTGGCATTCATGGCGCGGTCGCAGCACTCGGCACAGCGGCCAATGTCGAGCATTTGACCACGCTATTTAAGCTAGAACCGAGCCTGACTTTGGCGTTTGATGGTGATCAAGCTGGTCAAAACGCCGCATGGCGCACCCTCGAAATTGCGCTGCCGATCCTCAATGACGGTCTACAATTGCGCTTCTTGGTGTTACCCGATAAACAAGATCCGGACAGCCTGATTCGGCGCGAAGGGGTCAGTGGTTTTCGGGAGCGGCTGGCCAATGCGCCACCACTGTCGGATTTTATGTATGACACCTTGGCTCGGCAATACGACCTGAATCACCCCGAAGGCAAAGGCGGCTTAAACAACGCGGCACACCTGTTGATTCAACAACTACCGGCACAAGGCAGCTATAAGCATCTGTTGCGCCAGTCGATTCGCGAACGCCTAGGACTGGGTTGGCGCGGCAAAGCCAAACCTGCCACAGAGCTGATTTCATTTGAACAAGCCTGTAGTCTGGATGAAAAAGCCCTACTGCTGTTGCTGCAATACCCCGCACTACGGGCGAATTTTTTGCCATTAACGGATTTATTGCCACCGGATGCGATGCTGCGCCAACTGCTACTGATGCTACAGGCTGAACCATTTGAACAGCAACTGGACGACCCTGATCACACGCTATACTTTATCTTGGGCGCGTGGCCGGATGCCGAACAACGGCGTGACCTGTGTCGTTTACTTGATGCAGTTGATCTAAGCAGTTATATTCAGCGGCCTGAGCAACTCGACCGCTTATGTCAGGAACTCAGCCTACAACTGAGCGAGCAACTGCTGACCCGTCGCTTACGTGGCTGTCAATCGCTGACCGAAGCGCGTGAACTGAACGCCAAACTTCTCGACATCCGCTATCAGTTGCATTTTCGTGAACCGATGCAAGCGCTCAATGACTAACTCGCAACCAATCGACCTGTTGCCCTTGAAAAACCGCCCATCCACCCCAACACTATGCTACAGACGCGCATCGTGCGCCAAACCCAGCGTATCCGCCCATCGCCTGTATCGCGCTAAATCATCAGGCAACACTGATGAAGCTTAGACGACACCTGCTTGCGCGTGGTATCCTACTCGATTGCCGTTGCGCAACCGATTGACCGATGAGTGACCACAGATGAGCGATCAAATCACGCCCACCTCGCAAGTCGCGGCTCTAATCAGCCGTGGAAAAGAACAAGGCTACCTGACCTACGCCGAAGTCAACGATCACCTGCCCGATTCGATTACCGAAAGCGAGCAGATCGAAGACATTATTCAGATGCTCAACGACGTGGGCATTCCGGTACATGAGCGCGCACCCGAAACTGACGAGTTGATGCTGGACGGCAACACGCCAGATGCCTCAGACGATGATGTGGCTGCCGAAGAAGCTGCTGCGGTACTGGCCTCAGTCGAAAACGAACCGGGTCGCACCACCGATCCCGTGCGGATGTATATGCGTGAGATGGGCACGGTCGAGCTGCTGACCCGTGAAGGCGAAATCAGCATCGCCAAGCGCATCGAAGAAGGCATTCGTGACGTCTTAAATGCAATGGCGCACTGGCCGGGCGCGGTCGAAGCCGTGCTACAAGAATACGATGAAGCACAGCGCGGCGAACGTCGTCTGGCCGATATTTTGTCCGGCTATCTCGACCCAGAAAGCGACGTGGTCGATGTCCCTGAAGTCATTGATGACGAAGAAGCCATTGCGCCAGTACTCGAAGGTGCGACCCCCAAAGTTATCGGTGATGACGATGAAGAAGAAGCCGAGGCCAGCGATGACGCGGACGAAGTCGAATCAGGCCCAGATCCAGAGATTGCTCGCCAGCGCTTCGCGGAACTGACCGAAAAGCACGCAGCCGTATTGGCAGCGATTGCCGAACATGGCCGTAACAGCCCAGCGACGCAGCTCGCCCTGTTCGAGATGGCCAGCGTATTCATGATGTTCAAGCTGACCCCGCGTCTGTCTGAACAACTGGCTAGCATGATCCGTGACACCAACCAGCAGATTCGTCTGGCTGAGCGTGAAGTCATGCGCTTTGCGATCAAACGTGGTCGGATGAGCCGTGAGCATTTCCGCACCCACTTCCCGAACCAAGAGTCGCGTCTGGATTGGGTTGATGAACAGATCAAAATTGATCCGTCACTGGCGGCTGGTCTGAACGTGGTACGTGCTGATATTTTGGCGCAGCAACAAGGTCTGGCCGATCTGGAAAACACGCTTGGCCTGCGTGTGGTCGATATGAAGGACATTTCGCGCCGCATGTCGATTGGTGAAGCCAAAGCCCGCCGTGCCAAAAAAGAGATGGTCGAGGCCAACTTGCGCTTGGTAATTTCGATTGCCAAAAAATACACCAACCGCGGTCTGCAATTCTTGGATTTGATCCAAGAAGGCAACATCGGCTTGATGAAAGCGGTCGATAAGTTTGAATACCGTCGCGGCTATAAGTTTTCGACCTATGCGACATGGTGGATTCGTCAGGCGATTACCCGCTCGATTGCCGACCAAGCGCGCACCATCCGCATTCCGGTACACATGATCGAAACGATTAACAAAATCAATCGGGTATCGCGTCAGTTGCTACAGGAAATGGGACGTGAGCCGACACCGGAAGAACTCGGCGAACGCTTGGAGATGGACGAGGCGAAAGTGCGTAAAGTGCTGAAAATCGCCAAAGAGCCAATTTCGATGGAAACCCCAATCGGCGATGATGAAGATTCGCACTTGGGTGATTTCATTGAAGATACCAATATCACCAGTCCGATTGAGGCAGCGACTTCGGAAGGCTTACGCGAAGCGACCCGTGAGGTGTTGGCAAACCTAACGCCACGCGAAGCCAAAGTGCTGAAGATGCGCTTCGGGATTGATATGCCGACCGATCATACCTTGGAAGAAGTCGGTAAGCAGTTTGATGTGACCCGTGAGCGGATTCGTCAGATTGAGGCGAAGGCACTGCGCAAGCTGCGTCATCCATCGCGCTCGGAGCATCTGCGCTCGTTCCTTGAAAATGATTGATTGACGCTTAATCCGTGAACAAAAAACCGCTCATGAATTTGGGCGGTTTTTTTATGTGGGGTATGCATGCCATGCGCAACAAATCTCGGAAAAGGCATGCTGAGCGTGAGCGCACACTAAATAACTAATTTTCTTCTGGATAGGCTTTTAGTCTGAACACTTGCAGCTTCTCTTGGCTACAATTATGAAGACTGAAAAAATCTGCGGTTAGAATTTCTAGATTTATACTGCTCTCAGAATGCGCGGGCTTAAGTACTTCTAGTGATACAACGAGAATACTGTTGCTCTTACACTCCAGACTGAGTGCTGCCAGAGAGTCAATAAAACCATCACGAGTACTAATCTTGATTCTTGGATTATATCTATCGAGCACAAACTCACCCACTGAACGCCAGTACTCATCACCTTTGCGCTCCTCACAACTTAAGCTTATGTAACCAATTTCCTCTGCTTGCGGCCACTGGTCTGAAGCTAAGCAAGCATGAAAGCTTTTTGACAAATAGCTTTGACTCAGTGTGCGACCAACTGAAAGTGTACTTCCAGCAGGGAATAAAGACATAATAAGATGTGCACAACTTGAATCAGGGTTTGACTCGTTAATCACTTGGATTAGCTTGTTTATAGAACTCATTCCAACTCCTCTCTACATTAAACATGCGCCATGCGCAACAGATTGCTAAACAGTGAGTACTGTACATACTCGTTCGCTGCTAGACCTCCCATTGATCGGTTTTTTGATTGCGTTGCATGGTGATACTACGGGGATAATCACTCCCTACTTGCCTGAAGGCATCAATCACTTGGACTATCTCAACGAAATAAATTTTTTTAGAGCGCATCGTGTCCGATGCAACAAAAAAACCTTCTAGTCCACCATCCTCTCCGATACTAATTAAAAATACATAGCTATGAATGATTTGATTGCATAAAAAACCAATATCTTTTTGCTCCTGTATGGGATTTTTCAACTCAAAAAATTTGTCGATGTCCGCTGTGTTGAGATAGTCAACTTTGCTACCAGACTTAGCGTGGAACGCTTGTATATCAAGCTGCAGTTCTTTTGTTGACGATGAAACCTTAAAAGTCTCAAGTAACTTTCGAATTGCATAAAAGCCAACAAATATTTCGCGTTCGACGCGTGCCAATGC
>JBAQKP010000084.1:0-3032 GCA_049301135.1 Moraxellaceae bacterium
GGTCAGGCGTGGACGCACCACTTTTTCATTACCATCAATGATCTGCGCAGGGTCTTTACTTTCGATGTTCGACACGGTAATAAAATACGGCTGCAATTTACCGGCATGATCGACCAAGCACAAATACTTTTGGTTGTCCTGCATGGTCGAAATCAGCGCTTCTTGTGGCACGTGCAGAAAACGTGCTTCAAAGGTGGCGCGGAGGGCAACCGGCCATTCGACCAAGCCAGTGACTTCGTCCAGCAGGGCTTCTGGCATCAAGGCGACTGCATCGACTTCGGCGGCCAGATGTTGCACTTGCTGATTGATCACTGCTTGGCGCTGATCAAAATCCGCCAACACATACGCGGCGCGTAGTTGCTCAAGATAGTGGCTGGCGTGGCTGATCATGATCGCTTGTGGCGCGTGGAAACGATGGCCGTAGCTGATGTTGCCCGCTGCAAAGTCCTGAATCGTCGCAGGGATGATTTGATCATCCTTCATCAACACCACCCACTGCACCGGCCGCACAAACTCAGTACGGCTGGCGGCCGAGCGCATGCGTTTGGCAATCGGTAGCGCGTTCAGTGCGTCTTGCAATAGCGCGGGTAGTAGGCTTTCAAGCGGTTGACCTTGCAGGGTTTTGCGGTAAACCAGCCATTCGCCTTTGGGCGTGTCAACCCGCTCAAGCTGATCCACCGTAATGCCCGCACCGCGCATAAAGCCTTCAAGCGCCTTGGTCGGCTTGCCCTCAGCATCAAATGCCGCGACTGCCGCAGGCCCGCGTTTTTCTTCGGTGCGGTCGGCTTGTTGTGCGTCGATGTTATTCAGCACAATCGCCAGACGACGTGGTGCAGCATAGGCCAACACTTGCTCAGCATGCAGGCCAATCGCGGCAAGGCGTGTACTGACTTCTTGCTGTAGCGCGTCGCGTAGGGTTTTGAGGCTTTTTGGTGGCAGTTCTTCACAGCCGAGTTCAAACAGGACGGTATGCTTGGACATTATTTTGCCTCCTGTTGGGCTTGCTGCTGCTGTTTTTCAGATTGCTGTGCCTGTTGCTGTTCGGCATGGGCTTTGAGTGCTTCGGCTTGCTCTTGTGCGGCCAGTTGTGCCAGCACTTCGTCGCGGAGTTCAGGGGTCGCCATCGGGAAGCCGAGTTTGGCGCGGGCTTTCACATAGCTTTGCGCAATCGCACGTGCCAAGGTACGCACCCGCAGAATGTAACGCTGCCGTTCGGTGACCGAAATCGCGCCGCGTGCATCGAGGAGATTAAAGGTGTGTGAGGCTTTGACCACCATTTCATAGGCAGGCAGGGGCAGTTCGGCAGCCATCAAGCTGTTCGACTCAGCTTCATAAAAATCAAATAATTCAAACAGCTTGGCGACGTTGGCATGTTCAAAGTTGTAGGTCGATTGCTCCACTTCGTTTTGGTGGAACACATCGCCATAAGTGACCGTGCCAAACTGGCCGCGTGTCCAGACCAAGTCATACACCGAATCGACGCCTTGCAAATACATCGCCAGTCGTTCCAGACCGTAGGTAATTTCGCCAGTGACCGGATAGCATTCGACCCCGCCAACTTGTTGAAAATAGGTGAATTGGGTCACTTCCATACCGTTCAGCCAGACTTCCCAGCCCAAGCCCCACGCGCCGAGTGTCGGTGACTCCCAGTTGTCTTCAACGAAGCGAATGTCATGCACCAGCGGATCAATGCCGATAGCTTTTAATGAGTCGAGATACAATTGTTGGATGTTGGCCGGATTGGGTTTTAACACCACTTGGAACTGATAATAGTGCTGTAGGCGGTTGGGGTTTTCGCCATAGCGGCCATCTTTGGGGCGGCGCGATGGTTGCACGTAGGCGGCGTTCCATGTTTCGGGGCCGAGTGCGCGTAAAAACGTCGCAGTGTGAAACGTGCCTGCGCCCATTTCCATATCATACGGTTGCAGTAGCACGCAGCCTTGCTGCGCCCAGAAGTTTTGTAGCGATAAAATCAGTTCCTGAAAAGTCAGGTCAGAAATTGCCTTGCTCATGGCAGTCCATTTCGATGCAAAAAATTGCCCCAAGTATAGAGAAGACGCGAGGGAAGGGCAAAAGTGATTGCGTGGAGATGGGGCTACGGCTGTACTGGCTTTTTTGGCAAGTTATTCGGATTTTTAGGTTTTCGAGTGCCTGCGGCGGATTTTGTTTAAACGACGCTCTTTTGGAATATCCTGTTTCCTTAATCGTTCAAAATTCTCTTGTGTAAAATTGATATTGTTTGTTATAAAACAATTACTTTGAATCTGTATTGGGCGGAGTTCTCCATCATGTTTTCCATGCCTAAAATTTTGATCAAGATTTTTTTTGTTTGCATCAGTGTGTGCTCTGTACCAACCTATGGCCAAGCTCAAACCGGCACGTGGACAGATCCCGAAACCGGCTTGATCTGGCAGCGCTGTAGTTTAGGCCAAACATGGACTGGCAGCGATTGCGTTGGTTACCCCAAAGAGCAGAGTTGGTCTCATGCACAGCAAGCCGTGACGCAATTGGGTGTCGGCTGGCGCGTACCCGCTGTCAGTGAGCTTGCCAGCTTGGTTCGTTGCGATACAGGTTTTAAGGGGACAACACCATTACCAGATCGTCAAGGTATGGCCAAAACCATGCCGGATGAGTGTCACGACGGTTCAAGTAGGCCTACTATTGATACCACCATTTTTCCAAACACCCCTGCTAGCGGATTTTGGTCAGCATCTCCATTTGCTTATAACCGTAATAAGGCATGGAATTTGTACTTTTATAACGGCTACTCAAACCTGAGTAATAAGGCTTCTTACGGTTTTGTTCGGGCTGTTCGTAGTAGTCGTTGATGGTTTTTTTATACGGTGCACTGGTAAGGTGCGCCGTGCTCGCCAACCACGCAGCGATGGACTTAGGTAAGCGTAAAGAAACAGCAGTCATGTCTAGGGTCTGTTGACGTTTCACATTGGCAACCAAATGAAGGCACAGGCTAATGCCACAAGACTGACGAAATTGCGCTTTAATTTATCGTATCTTGTGGCAATCGCTCTGAA
>JBAQKP010000085.1:0-1916 GCA_049301135.1 Moraxellaceae bacterium
CAAACACCGTCAGCACCTGCACGCCTAAGCGCAGTGCTTGCTCGACGATCGGGTCTAGCTGGTCTTTACCGGCACGATGCCCAGCACCTTGTGGCAACTGATGCTTACGCGCGTAGCGATTATTACCATCCATAATAATCGCGACATGCAGTGGCTGTGGTGTCGCTAGTGCCGGATCACGCAACGGCGTCGCTTGTGGACTGCTCAAGCGTTAGACCTGCATCAACTCAGCTTCTTTGCTGGCCAACATCTGATCGACCAGTGCGACATATTTGTCAGTGAGCTTCTGTACTTCTTCACCGGTACGACGCTCATCGTCTTCGGTGATGTCTTTTTCTTTGAGCAGGTCTTTGACATCGCCTAATACATCACGGCGAATATTACGAATCGCCACTTTGGCGTTTTCGGCTTCGGTACGCGCCAGTTTTTGCATGTTGCGGCGAGTTTCTTCGGTCAAGGCTGGTAACGGTACGCGAATCACGTCACCGCTCATCGGGTTCAAGCCCAGATCACTTTCACGAATCGCTTTGTCAATGGTGCTGACCATGCTGCGCTCAAACGGCTGTACCACCAAGGTACGCGAATCATCGACACCGATGTTGGCGACTTGGTTCAACGGCACATCGCTGCCGTAATACGGTACCATCACGTTGTTCAACATCGACGGATGCGCACGGCCGGTACGGACTTTTGAGAAGCCATGTTCGAGCGACTCAATCGATTTTTTCATCCGGCTTTCGCCGTCTTTTTTCAGATCATTCAACATCAGATTATCCTCTTACACTCAATTGGGTTTGGCACAGCCGTGCCATTGATCACACACGACTGACGCGGGTTCCTTCCGGCTCACCCATCACCACATTCAGTAACGCACCGGCTTTGTTCATGTTAAACACTTGCAACGGCACATCGTGGTCACGACACAAACAAATTGCAGTCAAATCCATCACGCCAAGCTTCTCGGCCAGCACTTGATCAAAGGTCAATTGATCATAGCGCACTGCATCAGCGTGCTGGCTCGGGTCTTTGTCGTACACGCCATCGACTTTGGTGGCTTTTAAGATCAAGGTCGCTTCGATCTCGATCCCGCGCAAGCAGGCCGCAGTATCGGTGGTAAAAAACGGATTGCCCGTACCAGCGACGAACACACAGACGTCGCCATTTTTCAGATAACGAATCGCATCACGGCTGCTATACGACTCCACCATACCACCAATCGGCAAGGCCGACATCAGGCGGGTTTTGATATTGCGGCGCTCTAACGCATCGCGCATGGCCAGCCCATTCATCACGGTGGCCAACATACCCATTTGGTCGCCAGTCACCCGACCGACCAAGCCATCTTTTTGCAATTGGCTACCGCGATACAAATTACCGCCGCCGACCACGATGCCGACTTGCACCCCCAGCCCAACCAGATGCGCAATCGCCAAACTCATCTGATCCAATACGCTGGCATCAATGCCCATGTCTTTGCTGCCGGATAACGCTTCGCCGGACAGTTTCAGCAAAATACGCGAAAAACGCGGGCTATTATGTTCAGGCATCACCTTCTCCAAAGTCGTTGGGTTTAACACAGCCACTGATCCTACTCTTGCACCTAATCTTATGCCTGAATCTCAAGCAGACGGGCATACAAGTCGTACTCGTCTGCATCGGTAATCTCGACTCGCAAGCGCTGACCGGCCTGAATCTGGGTTTTATCAATGTCTTCAACAAACACGTTGCCGTCAATCTCGGGTGCATCGGCGTAAGAACGCGCAATCGCCACCGGATGTTCTTCGTCCAACTCATCGACCAGCACGGTCATGATCTGGCCGATTTTGCGTTGTAGCTTGGCAGCCGAAATCGCTTGCTGTGTTTGCATAAAGCGCTCATAGCGCTGTTGCTTGACCTCTTCTGGCACGTGATCAGGC
>JBAQKP010000086.1:0-7053 GCA_049301135.1 Moraxellaceae bacterium
GGTGTGAGTAGACGATTGCTTGGTTCTTGCGCGGGTCCAGATCCGGTATGTTTACTTTGTGCGCTTTGTGCATAGCTTTCGTTCGGATCAATCGACTGTGGCGCGAGTGAGCTAAATAGTGCGTCAAAATCTACTTCTAGGTCAGTCTTTTGTTCGAGTTTGCCGAGTTCAGAGGCTTTGGTATTGTTGGCCTGATGTTGTGTCGGCGCAGCGGGGACGAGCACCGGCTGACCGGCCAGTGTGTCTGATTCGTCGTTGTGGCTGCTGGGCTGATCGAGTAAGTCGAAAATATCGGCTGCCACCGCCGTCTCAGGGACAGCTGCGCTGCTAACGCCGAGTGGCGTCGGTAACACCAAATGTTCATCGGCTTTAAAGACTTGGAAGCATTTGCCGCAGCGGACATGGCCACCACGCGCAGACAGTTGCTCAGGGGTGACTGCAAAGATACTTTCACAAAATGGACACTGTGTTTTTTTTGCAGTCATCCCTAAAACTCCTATTGTTTTTACTTTATGTTGGGTGGCGAGTGCCAGACAAGCGACACCAGTTTTCTTCGCGCATCGCCAGTTCAGACAGATCAAACCACGTTGCGTAGGTGCTTTGCAAGTCATCGACTTGTTCACTGATCAGTCCCGCCAATACAATGCGTGCGCCAGTCGGTGTGCGGCGGGCAAATTCCGGTGCGAGTGCTGCCAATGGCCCAGCCAAAATATTCGCGACCACCACATCGGCTTGTAAGTCGGGCAATTGTTGATCGAGTGCCTCGGGCAAATCAACCCAGAGCCGATCCGCCACACCATTGATCTCGGCGTTTTGTCGTGTGGCCAAAATCGCTTGTGGGTCGATGTCGGTGGCATAGACTTTTTCGGCGCCAAGCAACAACGCTGCAATCCCGAGAATACCTGAGCCACACCCGTAGTCAATCACCACTTTGCCTTTCAGCGGTTCAGCATCCAGCCATTGCAAGCACAAAAACGTCGAGGCGTGGTTACCAGTGCCAAAGGCAAGGCCAGGGTCTAGCATCAAGTTGACGGCATTTGGGTTGGGTGGAGTCAGCCACTCCGGCACGATCCACAGCCGCTCACCGCATTGAATCGGCTCATAATGATCCATCCATGCGCGTTCCCAGACTTGCTCTTCGATGTACTCATGAAATGCACGTACGGTGGGTGCTTGTGCGCTGACAAAATTAACCAAGCTCTCGGCATCAATCGGGTCATGTTCATCATCGTTAAACAAGCCGGTCACGATCACTTGATCCCAGATCGGCGTTTCACCCGGTAACGGTTCGAGCAGCGGTTGGTCGGCGGCATCATCCAAGATCACGCTGACCGCCCCGAGGTTTTCCAGTAGGTTTTCGATCAGGGCGACGTCGGTTTTGGTGGTTTCAAAACGAATTTGTAGCCAACGCATTAGGCGGCTCCATCAGGCTGAGGCATAGAGATTGGCGTGACTCGTAACATCAAGCATTTGAGGTAAGCTGATTCGGTCATCGCCAGCAGTTGTGGATGATCGGCCAATGGATGCGCCTCATGAATCAGTTGCACATGCTTGTTTTGGCGCCGTGCGACTTGTTGAATAATTTTAAGCAGTTCATCACGGTGCAGGTGCAGCGAGCAAGAGGCGCTGACCAAAATGCCACCATCGCTCACCAAGGCCAACGCACCTTCATTCAGTTTAAAATACGCTTGGCGACCTTGCTCAAAATCACGGCGTTTTTGAATCAACGCAGGTGGATCAAGCACCACCACATCGTAGCGTTCGGTTGGCGCTTGTTTGAGCCAGTCAAATACATCGGCTTCGATAAAGCTGACCTGATTGAGTTGGTTGTTTTGCGCGTTGATATTGACGTATTCACCGGCTTTGGCTGACACATCGACACAGGTCACTGCGCGTGCGCCATGTGTGGCTGCTTGAATGCCCCAGCCGCCGATATAACTAAACAAATCCAAGATGGTTTTGCCCGCAGCGCTTTGATTGAGCCATTGGCGACCGCCACGATGATCATAGAACCAGCCGGTTTTTTGGCCGTCAAGCGGAGCGCTAAAACTCACGCCGTTTTCGATCACCGCAAGGTTGTCTACCGCGGTGCCGATGGTTTCGACGTAGCTGGGCAAGCCCTCGATTTGGCGGCCTTTACCATCATTTTTAAATACGATAGAAATCGCCGTGCCAAAAATCTGCTGCAAGGCTTGCACGAGGGCAGGTCTGGCGGCCTCAATCGCTTGCGTACTGATTTGGGCAACAAAATGCTGATCAAACCGATCAATCACCAACCCCGATAAGTTGTCGCCTTCACCATAGACCAAACGATAAAACGGCTGACTGAAAATCAGTTGGCGCAGGTCTAGTGCTTGCTGAAGACGCTGCTGAAAAAATTCAACACTCAGCTGATTCAACAGTTGCTCACTGAGCAGGCGGGCACAAATCAGTGCATTGGCATTAAAGCTGGCAGTGCCCAGCGGTTGGCCACGATAGTCTTCGAGATGTACCAAGTGACCTTGAATGGCCTTAAGCGGGGTGTGTGCGGTGTCAATTTCGTTGGAATAGACCCAAAGATGCCCATCGCGGAGGCGTTGTTGTTCGCGTTTTTTAATGCGTAGGCGGGGCAGACTCATCGTGTGGGGTTTCCTTTATCAACAGCAATCAACAGCCGCAGAGTATAGCCGAAGCGATGCGCTCGAATGGCGGTGCATTTGGCAAATTCAGCACGAAAATCTGGTTTTATTGGCGGTTATTGACGCGGTAAAACTTGCTGATTAGTCGTCAGCAAGTTTTTTTTGCCATCTGTAACGTGTTTAACCCACGCTGTCTTCGTATTGTTCGGCGCTCATCAGGTCGTCGAGATCAGCAGGATTGGCCGGACGAATTTTATAGATCCAGCCATCTCCGTATGGGTCAGTGTTGACCAATTCAGGATCATCTTCGAGTAACGGGTTGATTTCGACCACTTCACCTTCAATCGGTGCATGGATGTCTGAGGCGGTTTTGACCGATTCGACTACACCAGCCTGATCGCCTGCAATGAAGTGCTGTCCGACTTCTGGCATTTCGACATACACTAGGTCACCGAGGGCGTCTTGCGCGTGATCGGTAATGCCGGTGACGATCAGATCGCCGTCTAGTCGCGCCCATTCATGGGTGGCGGCATACTTTAAATCGCTAGGATGATTCATATTGGAGACTCCAAGTGCAACAAGCAGGTGCTGTGGTCTGAAAAATCAGGTCAGAATGTTGGCGATTTTAACCAGATCAGCATCGAAAAGACACGCGTGATTGTTTGTTATTGGGCGCGACGGTATGCAATTCGGTGTGTTGAGGGGTTGTGTATGCAGTGGTGGTTAATCGGTGTACTGGTGAGTGGCGGTGCAGCGGTCGGTGCGATTCTGCGTTATACGTTGGGCGTGTACTTGAATCCGCTGTATCCGCAACTGCCGCTCGGCACATTGCTGGCTAATTTACTCGGCGGGTTGCTGATGGGCGTTGTGCTGGCGTATGCGGCGGCGCTATCGCTTGAAGCACGGCTATTATTAGCAACCGGCTTTTTGGGCGGGCTGACCACGTTTTCGACCTTTTCGGCAGAAGGATTTTTGCTGTTACAGCAGGGTCGGCTGATGCAGGCTGCGCTGTTGGTCAGCCTGCATGTTGTCGGTTCTCTGTTGCTGACTGCGCTGGGTTTTATGTTGGTGGTGTGGGCAAAAGGGGCTTAAAAATGCTGATTAGCCCTTCGGTTCACGTCGCCAGCGGCCAGGTGTTTTGCCTGTCCAACGTCGAAAGGCACGATTAAAATTGGCCACATCTGAATAGCCAAGCTGTTCGGCGATGCGCTCTAAGCTCAGATCAGTACGTGACAGCAGGCCAACCGCCTGACGGTGGCGGACTTCTTCGAGCAGCGCACTATAGCTGGTGTCTTCTGCGGCCAATTGGCGTTTTAAAGTGCGATCTGACATGCAGAGTTGTGCGGCGACTTGCTCAATCTGTGGATAGCCATGTTCGTGCGAAATCAAAATCTCCCGCACCCGCACCGCCAGCCGATCCCGCTGGCCAAGCGCCGACAGCTCTGCTTCACACTGGATCAGCGCGAGCTGACTGGCGACTGGATCGGCGGTGATCAGTTTTGCACGCGCCAAGCTGCTGTCAAATTCAGCATTCACCACGGGTTGATTAAAGATAAACTGACTGTCTGAGAGCTTGCTAAATTTATGAAAATTAGCCGGTTCAGCAAAATCTAAGCTGATTTTGGCTTTGACATGTTGTTGGATCAGCGCCTCACCGATCTGAATAATCCCAATCAATAGACTCAGCAATAGCTCACTGCGCAGCGGCTCTAAGGGCAGATCGCAGATCAGTTTAATCCCTGCGGTGGGTGGGTGATAACTGGTCACCATTTGACAATACGGCAGCCGAATCCCAATAAAACGCGAGGCCAGTGCAATCGCTTCAGTCGCGTGCGATGAGGTCATAATCGCAAAACCAATAAAACCATGTGTCGAAATCCGCATCTGCATGCCCAGATGATAGGCCAGCGACGGCTCGCCAGTCAGCAGATGAGCGCGTTGTAACACGTCATTAAACTGGGCAGCGGGTAGACGACAGGCAGGGTCAGCCAGTTGCTCACGGCGCAATTCAAATGGATGCAGTAGGGTCTGCTCGTTGATGCCCCAGCGCGACAGCACATCCAACAGCAAGATTAAATATGCACCCGGCATTCCAGGGTCATGGCGACGACTGACATCCATACAAATGCGCTTTTATGCTCGAAATGGACAAATACTTAAACAATTGTTCGGTTTTTGCGTCAATGGCTAAAAGCATCAGGCTGAGCTGAAATTGTCCGACAAAACAGCATGATTTAGCGTTCGGCCTTGTCACGGATGCTGCTCATATTGGCGGTCATGCGCGTCAGCAGTTCGATAAACGCCACCAGATAGGCCTGCTTGGGGGCATCTTGTCGAAAGCCGACCGATAAGGTGCGAATCAATCCGGTGGCCTGATGATCGTCTATCGGCAGTCGTCGTGAGACCACCCAACCTTTACGCTCATAGTCACTGACCACCCAATCCGGTAGCGCGGCGATGCCACGACCACTCGCGACCAATTGAATCAGCATTGGGGTCAGTTCAGTCGTGCGCAGTTGCTTGGGCGTTAAGCCTTTTGGAGTGAGCCAACCGGCAATCAAATCCAGCCGCTCAGGTTCGACGGGATAGGCGATCAGGGTTTCTGCTGCGACTTGTTCAGCGCTAAACACCGCTTGGCGCGCCAATGGATGATCTGGCGCGAGTACCAGTCGGGATTCATAGTCAAACAACCGACGATAGGCCAAGCCCGCCAGTGGCAAACAATCTCCCGTAATTAAAATGTCGGTTTCGGCTTGTTGCAGTGCCAGATGCGGCTGTGGCTCAAAGCCGCTGATAAAATCCAACTCGACATCCGGCCAGTCTTGCCGGTATTGATTCAAAACGGGCATCAGCCAATCAAAACAACTGTGACACTCCGAGGCCAGCCGTAATATACCGGTTTGACCTTGTGCCAGTCGCTTCAAGTCACGCTGCACCTGTGCGACTTCCGGTAAAATCTGATCGGCGAGTCCCAGCAAGCGTTGCCCAGCCACGGTAAATTGCAAGGGTTTGGTTTTGCGATTGAGCACAGCGAGATCGAGATGCTGTTCCAGTTCTTTGAGCTGGTGTGACAACGCCGATGGGGTCACACAGAGCTGTTCAGCAGCACTGACCAGTGAGCCATGTTCGCGCAATGCCTGTAGAGTTTTGAGGTGTCGAAGCTCGATCATGCGGGCACTTAAACTTAAATAAAATTCATGTTAGCAGATTTTTGATGAATAAATATATTTTTAAGCGTAGATCAGTTGGCAAGTTTTTAGTTGTGAATAATTCAGCTTAACCTGAAAAACATGAGTTTGATTCATTTGCTTAATCCGAGGACAATTACCGAAATGTCCGAATCTTGAGTCAAACGTATGACCACTTTAACCACCCACATCCTTGGCTATCCGCGTATCGGCGCAAAACGCGAGCTCAAATTTGCGCTCGAAAAATACTGGCAAGGCAACAGCAGCCAAGACGAATTGATTGCATCCGCTCAAGCGGTCGAGGCGGCCAACTGGCAAGCGCAAGTCGATGCCGGTGTGTCCTTGCTGACGGTCGGTGATTTTGTCTATTACGATCAGATCCTAACCCATGCGGTGCGGCTTGGTGTGTTGCCGAAGCGCTTTGCGGCGGGTGCGGGCTTAAATGGCTTGGATCGGCAGTTTTATCTGGCGCGTGGCCGTGCGGTATCCAACCATATAGTAGATCACACAGCCGATCATGCAAGCGATTGCCCTGATGTGGCGGCGCTAGAAATGACCAAGTGGTTTGATACCAACTATCATTATCTGGTACCTGAGCTGACCCAAGGTCAAAGCTTTAGCCCAGACTTTAGTGATCTGTTGGCACAGGTTGAGCGCGCCAAGACCTATGGCAAACCACTTAAAGTGGTGGTAACTGGCTTACTGTCGTTTTTGTATTTGTCGCGCATCGTTGATCAAGCTGCACCAGCGGCAAGCCATACGCACGATACCGCCTGTCCAGATACAGACTGCCAACACGCCGACACGATTGTCACCGCCAACGACACGCTGAATCTGGTCGATGCGCTGCTGCCAGCCTATACCGAATTATTCGATCAGCTCAGCGCGGCCGGTGTCGCTTATGTACAGGTCGATGAGCCGATTTTGGCCTTGGATTTGTCGCAGGCATGGAAAAATGCGTTTGAAAGCGTCTACAACCGCTTGCAACGCCGCGATGGTTTAAAACTGATTGTGACTAGTTATTTTGGCAGCTTAGATGATAATTTAAATCTGGCGGTGCATTTGCCAGTGGCCGGTCTGCATATCGACATCACCCGTGAACAGCCGAATCAGCGTTTTTGGCAGCAAGTGATTGATGCCTTGCCAACGCATAAAATCCTCTCACTCGGCGTGATTAACGGTCGTAGCGTTTGGGCAACCGATCTGGTGGCCGCAGCGCAAGTGGTCGGCGTGGCACAAGACAAGCT
>JBAQKP010000087.1:0-35055 GCA_049301135.1 Moraxellaceae bacterium
TAAGCAGCCAATGATGCCCAATCAGATGCAAAAAGACATGCAACCGATTCTCAGCGTACAGCACCTGCATATCTCTGCCAGTGAAAAAATCTTGGTCGAGGATTTGTCGTTCGAGTTGGTGCGCGGCCAGACGCTGGCGATTGTCGGTGAAAGTGGCTCGGGTAAATCGCTCAGTTCTTTGGCGATTTTGGGCTTGTTGCCTGTGGGTTTGATCCAGCGTGGTCAGATTCAGTTGGACGGTCAAGTGCTGAGTAGCGCCAGTCGCGCACAAGCCAAACACTGGCGACAGATTCGTGGTCAGCGCGTGGCGATGGTGTTTCAAGAGCCGATGACGGCGTTGAATCCACTGCATCGCATCGGTCAACAGATCGGCGAAATGCTGCTGCTGTCCGGTCTGTCCAAAGCACAAACCCGCGCCAAAGTGTTGGATCTGTTGCAGCAAGTCGGTATTCGAGAGCCCGAAAAAAAGCTGAATGCCTATCCGCACGAATTGTCCGGTGGGCAGCGGCAGCGGGTGATGATTGCGATGGCGTTGGCGCTTGATCCTGATGTGTTGATTGCCGATGAGCCGACCACTGCCTTGGATGTGACCTTGCAGGCGCAGATTTTAGACCTGTTACAACGCTTAAAAGCCGAGCGCGACATGGCGCTACTGTTGATCAGTCACGACTTGAATCTGGTGCGGCGTTATAGCGATCAGGTGATTGTATTGCAAGCCGGACAGGTGCGCGAACGTGGTGCGACTGAAGCGCTGTTTGCCAATCCGCAACATGCTTATACCATTGATTTATTGAATCATGATTTTGGTCAGCCGTTACCGATGCAGACCGATGCGCCGCCGTTATTACACCTTAAAAAACTCGCGGTCAGCTTTCCGATCAAGTCCGGCTTACTCAATCGAGTCACTGATCATGTGCACGCGTTGCAGCCGCTGGATCTGACCGTGTATCGCGGTGAGTCGGTCGGGATTGTCGGCGAGAGTGGCTCAGGCAAGACTTCGATGGCGTTGGCGTTGGCGCGGCTGATCAGCAGTACCGGACAGATTACTTTGGATGGCACACAGCTAGATCATGTGCCCGAAAAACAATTGCGTCCGCTGCGCAGTCAGTTTCAGATGGTGTTTCAAGATCCGTTTGGTAGCTTGAATCCCCGTTTTACGCTGGAGCAACTGATTGGTGAAGGCGTGGAAGGCCGCTTGCCGAATCGTGCCAAGCGTCGCCAAGCAGTGCTGAATGCACTCGCCAAAGTCGAGCTGCCAAGCAGCTTTATTGATCGTTATCCGCATGAGTTGTCCGGTGGGCAACGGCAGCGGGTGGCGTTGGCGCGGGCGCTGATCATGCAGCCGAAGCTGTTGATTTTAGATGAGCCAACCTCGGCGCTCGATCGCACCACGCAGCGGGCGATGGTGGCGTTATTGCGTAAGCTGCAAGTCGAGGAAAATCTGAGTTATTTGTTTATTAGTCACGATCTGGCGGTGGTGCGGGCGTTGTGTCAGCGCGTGCTGGTGCTGAATGGTGGTGAGGTGATGGAGATTCAGGCGACGGAGGCGTTATTCCGTGAGCCGAGGACTGATTACACGCGGCGGCTGGTTGAAGCGGCTTTGGGGTGAGAGTCGTCAGACTCTCTTGCCGTACAATTCTTGCTCAATTTCTTTTAAGTCTTGAATGATTGAATCTGCTGATATTCTGAGCGATTCACGGCCATCATCTTCGTTTTCATGAAGCCACGCAACTACGTCATTCAATAAGTTCCTTTTAGCTTCTCGCTTTTGTTTCAGATCACTTATAGCAAGGGTTGTCCGGATACGCTCACTAAAATTATCCGGATAAAAATACTCAAACTGCTCTTGATCAAAGCATCGAATTCGATCATTCGGCCATTCTTTAAACTTGCTATTTAAGTCTGTCCGGATTTTTTGTCCAACGGAGTCATTGTCCACACGTACCCATGTCCGATTCCGATAAACAGGCTGTAAATGAGTATAAACCACAAGACGTTGTAAATCATTGAGCTTAGGTTCTACATCATTAATGCCACCAGCCGCCAATGTCCGTATTCCTCTCAATTTTGGAACAAACCAAGGAATTAAAAAATCTCGAATTATTCTTTCGGCAGAAGATTCCTCTAAAATTAGCCAACCATCCCACAAGTTAAAGTCAGCAAAAGAGTAACCAAGCTCTTCTAAGACAGCGATACGATCATCGGGATTAGCTGGGATTTCTTCAATTTTTGATTCGGGTGGTTCTGATTCTGGAACGATTGATGTCTTAAACAGCTTGCTGTTTTCGGCAGCACCAAGATGTTGGACGACAATATTTGAATGAGTTGAAATAATAAATTGATTGTCTTCTGAGCTTTTAACAATGAGATCAAGTAAAGCCTTAAGTGCTTTAGGATGCAAGTCGTTTTCCGGCTCTTCAATAAGAAATATTTTATTTTTTGCTGTTGCTAAGTGGCTGAGTAAATAAGCTATATTTGGAACGCCTTCGCCCATTTGATCCACGGGAAGGTATGAGCCATCCTTAAGATAAATTCCAGCTTGTTGACCTGATGGAGATGGGATGTTGGTTAAAATGAAGCCTAAAATTTCTGTGCATGCTTTTGCGTAGTAAGAATAGCTTGGAAAACTTGGGTTTGAAATGCGTGTTAGTCTTGCAGCTAGATTAGTCATGTTCTCAGATACTGCTGCGCTTAAGGATTCATTCACATTTTGATCATAATTGCTTGCTTTCCTTTTTGATAAAAAAGGAATAATAACATGATTTGGTTCTGAGCTTGTAAAGCTGAAGCCAAGGATTTGATTTGACAATCTTTCGTCATCGTTAAACGAACGCAACTCCGTTTCCAGTTTGTTAGATGAGGGTGTTTTTTTTATTTGAAAAATGTGCCGTGATCGGTTTGTTTGAGAGTTTGGAGTTATTCCCTCTATTTTGATTTTTATGTTTGATGTTTGAGTGTTTTTCCTAGCATCTAGTGTGAAGTCGAGACTGTTGCTCTGCATCAGCATTAAAGCCTTCAAAACCGATGTTTTTCCTGAGTTGTTTTTTCCTGTAATAACGTTTATTTCCGAGAGTTGAATTTCTTCAGAATTTGTGAAAGATCTAAAGTTTTGAATGTGTAACGTGAGAACTTTCATAAAAAATCTATACTCGTCTGTGTTGTGTCGTTTGAGAGTAGCCCATGAATGATCGAAATGGAATATGATTTTATTGAGCCCTCTCAATTTGCCTTTTTATTGGGTCTAACGGCAGGTACAATACAAATAGAAGGCGATATCGTAGAGCTTTTGACAAGACAGTAGACGATAAACATGCCCAACCCCCTCATCACCCTAAGCCTTGCACCATTGTTAATCCTGCAAGGCCGCCATGTACGCCGCGTCACCCCACGTCTACCCGAACCTGACGGCGCACGCGCAGGCCAAGCGGGCAGCGGGCAACCCCTACGCCTACTGATCGTCGGCGATTCAGCGGCGGCTGGGGTCGGGGTCAGCACCCAACAAGACGCACTATCCGGCCAACTGATCGCGCTACTGTCGCAATCCTACCAAGTCGACTGGCAACTACACGCCACCACCGGCCATACCACTGCGCAAGTGTTGGCAACAGTTGAACAACTGCCCAAACAAAATTTTGACCTGATTGTTACCTCAACCGGTGTTAACGATGTCACCGCAGGACTATCCGCCAAGCGTTGGCGCGCGCAAAAACAACAACTGATTCAAACCCTGAAGAATCAGTTTCAACCACGTCACATCATCCTGACCAGTTTGCCACCGATGCATTTATTTCCGGCGTTGCCACAGCCCTTACGCTGGTATTTGGGACGGCATGCCAAGCAGTTGAATCAAGTATTGGCTGGTTTGGTCGCCGCGCAGCCGCCTGCACCGGCGTACTGTCAGCAGCTCACCTTAAGCGCACCGATGCAGCCCGAATATATGGCGAGTGATGGCTTTCATCCAGCGGCCGCAGCCTACAAGTTATGGGCGCAACAAGTGCTAGACTGTGTGATAACAGCAGAAGCACGACTGGCGCCATCCCACGCCGGATCGGTGGTGTCAGCCTAAGCGGATAGATATATTGAGGAGCAGTATGAAGATTCAAGCAATCATTCGGCCAGTGGAACGGATCAGCTTGCAGGTGCTGACGGGCTATCAACGGCATGTGTCGCCGCTTAAAGGCTATCGCTGCGCATCCGGTCAGCTGCATGGTGATACCACCTGCTCGCGCTTTGCGGTGGACACCATTCAACAGGTCGGTATCTTGGCGGCCACCCCAAAAATTTTGGCACAGTTGCAGCGTTGTCAGCAGGCGGGTCAGGCACTGCGTCAGCAGGTGCAACCACAAGCGGCGGTGTTTTGTTGTATATTGCCGATACCGTTATAACCGAATCGTCACTGTTGTGCGATTCGCGTCATGGCGGATCGGACGTCGTTGACACTATTTCAAGAGCAAACCATTTCAAGATGAGCGTGAAGCATGCTACTACAGGGTAAACGTTATTTAATCGCCGGTGTCGCCAGCAAACTGTCCATCGCCTATGGGATCGCCCAAGCGTTACACCGTGAAGGGGCAGAACTGGCGTTTACCTATCCGAATGACAAGCTAAAAAAGCGCGTCGATGATTTTGCCGCGCAGTTTGGCTCTAGTCTGGTGTTTGCCTGTGATGTGGCCGAGGATGCACAGATCGAACAAGTGTTTGTCGATCTGGCACAGCATTGGGACGGGCTAGATGGCGTGGTGCATTCGATTGGTTTTGCGCCTGCCGATCAGTTGGACGGTGATTTTACTGACGTGACCAGCCGTGAAGGGTTTCGGATTGCGCACGATATTAGCGCCTATAGTTTTATTGCGATGGCACGCGCCGCACGGCCACTGTTGCAAGCACGGCAAGGTTGCTTACTGACGCTGACCTATCAAGGCAGTGAGCGGGTATTGCCGAACTACAACGTGATGGGATTGGCCAAAGCTAGCCTTGAAGCCAGTGTGCGTTACTTGGCGACTAGCATGGGCGGTGAGGGCATTCGGGTCAATGCCATCTCAGCCGGGCCGATCCGGACGCTGGCCGCGAGCGGGATTAAGAGCTTCCGGCGTATGCTAGATGTGAACGCGCAGATCGCACCGTTACAGCGTAATGTCAGTATCGAAGAAGTCGGCAATGCCGCGCTGTTTTTATGTTCGCCATGGGCATCGGGCATTACCGGCGAGATTTTGTATGTCGATGGCGGTTTTAACACCGTTGCGATGAGCGAGCGACTGCTGGCGGATTAATCCCGCTGGCTGGCACAGCGGCGTTTGGCCGTGGCTCAAACGTCAATAGACCCCAAAAGCACGCTGCACCATCAGCGTGTTTTTTTTGCCCGTTGCTGGCGTAGTAGCCCCAATGCAGCCAGTAAGCCTAGACCCCAGAGCCCAACTGCACCCCCGCTACTGTTATTGCTGACGGAGACTTTCGGTGGATTTAAGTTGCGCCAAAACGCCGAATTGTCCACATCAGAAACCTTTGGATCTGCACTAGACGGCTTGCCAGCGATGCGGTTCTTGATCCACTGATCATAACGCGCGACGCGGGTATACACGGCCGGATAGTTCGGTTGGGCGCAGCCACGCCCCCAACTGGTAATCCCCGCCAGTGCTTGGCCACGACCATCGGTGCTGGTAACGGTCAGACCACCACCGCTGTCACCTTGACAGCTATCTTGTAATCGACGTGTTGCTGCGGCACACAGCATATTTGCGCTGATTTGTGCAGGGTCATGCAGTGATGTCCCACTAAGACAGCCGTCAATATTGATAGTTGCCCACTGGAGTTGGGCAGGTGATAGCAGCAGACTACCTGCACTGCTGCTACGGAGTTCACGGCAGCGCTCGGGTTCGGTTTGGCAATCGACCGTGCGTCCCCAGCCGGTAATCAGTCCCGCTGTCCCGCGCTGAATGCTGTTGGCTTCGGTCTGGCTATTGAGCCAGTCGATTTTGCCGCAGCGTTGACCACAACGGATAAAATCAATCGGTGTCGTCAGGCGTAACAGCGCAATGTCGTGATTGAGTGCGTTAGAGTTGGCCACAGTGCTAAATTGCGGATGGATCTGAATCTGATCCACCGCAATCACTTGCGCTTCGGTTTCGTCAAATAAATTACTAATTCCCGCAATAATATGTAAATCGTTGCCAGCCGCGTCACTCACACAATGCGCTGCCGTCAGTACCCAGCGCGCATCAATAATCGTACCGGAGCAATACTGATTACTGTATAACGCCGTCGAACCTGTCATTAAACCGACCTGCCACGGAAACTGCGTCTCTGAGGCATCAAAACCATTGATGATTTTGGGTTGAGCCTCGCCAGCAACGGCCAGTGAATTGGCGTGTACCCATGACGTGGCCAAACAGGCAGACAATACAACAGCGGCGTAGTGATTCATCGTGCTTTCATCCTAATCTCTGGCGAGTGCTGCCACGGGGTCAAGTCGTGCGGCATTGCGTGCCGGTAAAAACCCAAACACAATTCCAATCAAAGTCGAGCAAGCAAACGCCGCCAGCATCGAACCGGTCGAATATATCATCTGAAACGAATCACCGGCCACTTGGGCAAATAACTGTCCAATCAGCAAGGCCAAGCCGATCCCCAGTAGGCCACCGATCAAACAAACCAAAATCGCTTCAATCAAAAACTGCTGCAAAATGTCCGCTTGTCGTGCGCCGACTGCCATGCGTACGCCGATTTCTTGGGTGCGCTCCGTGACCGATACCAACATGATATTCATCACACCAATCCCGCCAACGATCAGCGAAATCACCGCAATCGCCGATACTAACAGCGTCATGGTTGCGGTGGTTTGTTCGATGGTCTCGCGGATCGCATCACTGTTTTGGGTAAAAATATCCTGTGTGCCATGTCGCTGGGTGATCAGCTCGGTAATCGCGGTCTCAGCGGCAGCACTCGGCGCATCATCGTTCAGCCGTACCACGATACTGCGCAAATGCGATTGCCCCAAGATACGACTCAGCACGGTGGTATAGGGTACATAGACATTCAGGCTGTCGCTACTGCCAAACATGCTTTTTTCAGGTTCCAGCACGCCGATAATTCGACTCGGAATACTGCCGACCAGCAGCACTTGCCCAATCGGACTTTCGCCCTCCAAAAACAATTTGTCACGAGTATTGGTATCAATCACCACGTCCTGACCTTGTTGCCGTACAGCGTTTTGGTCAAATAGCTGACCCTGCGCCAGTTGTAAGCCTCTGACCTGAAAAAAGCTTTCACTCACGCCATTGATGGTGGCATTGGCTTCGATATTGCGATAACGCAACACGCCGCTGCTGTTCACCGTGGGGCTGACGCTATCGACATACGGCTGCTGTGCGATGGCTTCGGCATCCTCGGATCGCAGCGTTTGCACCCGACCACTGCGGGTATCGCCAAACCCTGTGCCCGAATACACTGTAATCGTATTAGTTCCCAATCCACTGATGTCGCTGAGGATTTTTTCACGCGAGCCATTGCCGAGCGCGACGACTGACACTACCGAGGCAATCCCGATAATAATCCCCAACATGGTCAAAAACGTGCGCAGCCGATGCGAGGTCATCGCCAAAATCGCCATCCGAAACGCTTCACCGAGTCGGTCGAACAAAGCACGTAACGCTGAGGATTTTTGCGGAATTGGGGCTTTTGCCACGGTCGCGGAGGTCGACTTAAACAGCGGCGGCGTATTCGGCCGGTCGCTGATCACCTCGCCGTCGCTGAGTTCGATAATCCGACTGGCATTTTGCGCAACCTGCGGATCATGCGTGACGATGATCACCGTATGACCTTCAGCGTGTAGCTCGCGCAGGATGTTCATCACCTCAAGGCCGCTGCTTTTATCCAGTGCGCCGGTCGGCTCATCGGCCAAAATCACTTCACCGCCATTGATCAAGGCACGCGCGATACTGACCCGCTGTTGTTGTCCGCCGGACAGTTGACTTGGACGGTTGGCCAAGCGCTCTGCCAAGCCCAGACGCTCTAGTAGACGCTGGGCGCGAGCTTGCCGCTCAGTCGGGGCTGCACCGGCATAAATCGCCGGAACTTCGACATTGCCGACTGCCGACAGATCACCAAGCAAATGATAGCGCTGAAAAATAAAACCAAAATACTCGCGGCGCAGCTTGGCCAGTTGGTCGGGTTCAAGTTGATCGGTGGCTTGTCCAGCCACTTGATAGCTGCCGCGCGTCGGCCGATCTAGACAACCGAGGATGTTCATCAGGGTCGATTTACCGGAGCCAGATTGCCCGATAATCGCCAACAATTCACCGGCATGGATTTGTAGGCTGATGTTTTTGAGGACTTGTACCACGCCGTCACCGGCCGGAAACTCACGGACGAGATCACGCACGTCCAATAGTGGCTGGCTTGCACCAGACGGTGTTGCGCTGGACTGACTGATACCAGACGATTCAATACTGGACGGATTCATGCTTAAAAGCCCATCGGACCACGGCGGCCACCGCGTGATTGGGTTTCGACGTCCGACGCGCCACCGAGCAGGACTTTTTCGCCCGCTTTTAGGCCGGATAAAACTTGTGCATCGACGCGGTTATTCAGGCCGATTTTGACTTCGCGAGGTTCCGGTTCACCAGCGGTATTCAGCACGCGCACGCTGGTTTTGTCATCGGCTTTGGTCAGTGCAGCGGCCGGAATACTCAGCACATTTTTGGCTTGATCAAGCACGATATACACCTGCGCAGTCATGTCGATGCGCAGTTCGCCGTGGGGATTGGGCACGTCAAACAAGCCGTTATAATAAATCGCCGTATTGGTGCTGCTGCTGGTCGCTTCTGTCTTGATCGACTCTGGTGCAGGCTCGATGGCGCGTAAAGTCGCGTAGTAGCGTTTGTCAGGATCACCCAAAATGGTGAAATACACGGTTTGACCGGCTTTGACGTTGACCACATCGGCTTCGCTGATTTGGGCTTTGACCGTCAAGGTATTCAGGTCGGCCAGTCGAATGATGGTTGGGGCAGACTGATTGGCGTTCACGGTCTGGCCTTCTTCCGCGACGATGGCGACTACTGTGCCGTCCATTGGTGCGGTGACGCGAGCGTAGCCGACGTTCAGTTTGGCGGTATCGACGCTCAGTTGTGCTTGTCTGATCTGAGCATCGAGTGCGGTGATTTCGGCTTGGGCAGTTTTAAAGGCGGCTTCGGCGGCTTCGTATTCGGCTTGCGAGGTTGCTTGGTCTTTCAGCAGGGCGCGTTGTCGGTTTAGGCTTTGGCGGTTTTGTTCGAGTTGTGCCAGTCGTACCAGTCGTTGGGCTTGTTGGTTGGCGAGCGCTGCTTCGGCGTTTTGTAGGGAGTTGTTTTGGGTCAAGTTATCAATTTGGGCAATCAGTTGGCCGGTTTTGACTTGATCACCCAAGCCAACAAACAGTTGCTCAATCCGGCCGGAGGCTTGGGCGCCGACACTGACCAGACGGCGTGCTTCGAGCTTACCGGCGGCAAGTACAGTGTTTTCCAGATCTTTTTGCACGACCGGCGCAGTCAGGTATTCGGTGGGTTCAGGTTCTGGCTTCAGCCACCACCATGCTAAAGCGGCAAGGGTAACCAAGCCAACCATGATCAAAACGTGACGAATGCGACGTGAAGCGGGCAGTGCAGCCATGAGCCAAAATCTGTGACAGTCTAAGACCACCTAAGTATCGGATAAAACAGCCGATCAAGCATGCACAGTTGCGTGGTGGGCTGTTGCGGTTTTGTGTTTTTTGCGCAGAAGTCGGTATGACAGGGTGTGGACAGCCGCGGGGTAATGTAGATGCTCTGTTTCAACACGGGCAAAAGTTTATACTCTGGACGGGTGAACATTTGTACGATTACGCGATGCTAATCGTACCTGCGCTGGCTACCAAAAGACCTCCCCTTGGTCGGGCATTTTCATCAGTAGCGTCATTTCCAAATCTGTTAGTTCACTAAGTATCCGCTCTTCGGCTGATGCTGCTGTTGATGGATTACTTAGTTCATCTGCGTATCTCAAACGCAGGGTGGCTTTAAGGGCTACGACGTCTGGGTGGTTAGCCATTGAGGGCGGAATCATAAGAAAAATCTCAGTAAAAAGTAAGGTGACGTTGTGTGCAAAAAATCGCTTGGAAGGTGCACATGGTGCACTCTAATTAAATGAGCTAATCGTATTAATGCGTACTTAAAATGGGTATTACAATTTATGCCCGTTATAATCCTCGCCATTCCACTCATGATATAAATACCTAAATATTGCACTCATCGCCATTTCTGGTTCCGCGATAAGCTCATCCTCGATCCAGTTCATAGTCGTACCATATTTGATTTTATCAAAAAACTCATAAATATCGCGCATGATGACATTGTTGAACTCGTAAATGCCGATAAGTATCGAATATTTTCGAACAATTTTTGCCTGCACACCAAATGTTTCAGTAAAAGGCTTGTTTTTAAAAAACATAACCTCCTCGGGAGTGATCTCGCTTCTTATGAAGGAGATTACATCTTCAGCTTTATCAAAATGCATAATATTTTACCTTTGATCTGACACAGATGCGACTAACGCAGTGCAATCGTATGCATTTTGCTGCATTCAGTTGACTCACCCAAACAGCCGAATCCCCGCCAACCCTAACGTACAACGCAGCAATAGATCCCACGTCGGTTCATCCCGAATCCCCTTAATCGACTCATCCGCCTGTCGCAGCATCTCCGACCACTCCGCCGTATCCTTACGTCGGATCCGCTGACACGCCTGCCGATACAGGCCGATGCGATTTTGCCAAATCCCAAGCTGCTGCTCACTGTTCGGCTGCGCCAGTAACTGCATCACCAAGCGCATTTCTTTCGAGAGTGTCCACAGTACCAAGGATTCCGGCTCACCGGATTCTTTTAAAAACTGCAAAATCTGCACGGCTTTTTCAGCTTGACCACTCAGCGCCGCATCGCCCAAATCAAAGGTACTAAACCGCGATTGCTCCACCAAGGCCGGTTGTAAATCCGCTACATCCGCGGCTGCTGCACCATCATATAAGGCCGACAGCCGCAGCAAGGCTTGATGCGCCGCCAACAGGTTATTTTGGGTGTGTTCGAGCAACAGTGACCACGCCGCATCAGTCAGTTGAAGTTTTTGCTGTTTAGCCAGTTGTTTAAGCAGTTGGCGGCGCTGTGCTTCGTCACGGATCGACAGTGCAACCACCAACGCCTGAGATTCTAGCAGCTTATAAAATTTGGTTTTTTGCGCGGCAGCATCTTGCTTGGGGGTGACGATCACCAGTTGATTGTCGTTAGACTGCTGGATGAATTGCTCCAGTCGCAACAACATCGCCGCATCAGGTTTGTGATTGCCATGTACCTCGACTGCCGTCCGACTGGCAAACAACGACAAGCTATCCAACTCATTAAACGCCTCGCGCCAATCCACCGCACTGCCCAGATCAATGCGCTGCCGCTCCACGCCGTGCTGCTGCCAGTGTTTGCGCAGTGCTACCAAAATCTCTTGGCTGAGTAATGGCTCATCACCGTGCAACAACCAGACTGGATGCGGCTTACTGCTCTGTTGTCCGATCTGCTGTAAAGCGCCTTGATAGTCGGTTTTCATGGCAGAAGATTATTGCGGTTGTGTGGCGGGTAGGCTGGCACGAATCGTACCAAGTTGCCGCGCCAAGCGTCCGGCCACCTCTTGATAGAGTTCCGCTTCGAGTAAGCCTTCTTGCTGGTTGTCAGTGTTGACGGTGGCGATGTCGTACTGGTAGCTGCGCCGCGCGATGACCGTGCGTGGTGTGCTGAGTGGCTCACCAGTTTTGCTATCGACCAATTGGAATTTGGCGCTTAGGTTGAGTTGTACTTCGGTCAGTTGACCGCTCAAAATTTGCCGATTCAAGGTGATATCACTGATTTTTAGGCTGCTCTCGGCGGTTTCGACCAATTGTACGCCCAGTCCGGTCAGTTCACGTTGCAGCGGCTGCGCCAGTGGGCTTGCTGTGGCAATGATCAGTTGCATCGGTTGGCCGGCCAAGCTATTGGCTTGTACCGGCGTGCGTAGTTGAAAGCCGCAGGCGGTCAAATTGCCAAGCAATGGGACAAGCAAGAGTGACAACCAGACTGTACGCATAAGGATTTCCTGTTGAACAAGCAGAAAGCTCCTCTTAATGAAAGAGGAGCGAGTGATTTAACCTGTCAGCCGATTTGCTTAAATCACAAAGTTGACCAGCTTACCCTTTACCACGATTTCTTTTTTGGTTGGAGCAGTGAGAAAACGCTGTACATCCGGCTGTGCCTTGGCGAGGGTTTTCAGTTCATCGTCGCTGATGTCAACCGACACGTCGAGCTTGGCGCGGATTTTACCGTTGACCTGTACCACGATGGTCTGGCTGGACTTGGTCAGCGCAGAGGTGTCCTGTACTGGAAAACTGGCTTGCATCAAGTCGATGTCAAAGCGCTGTAACAGGCTTTGCGCCAAATGCGGGGCAAACGGCGCCAACATCAACAGCAAACTGACCAAGCATTCTTGCACCACCGCACGGTCATGGCCTTCGCTTGCCATATATTTAATCACCGCATTGGACAGTTCCATCAGTGCTGCCACCGCCGTGTTAAATGACTGGCGCTCTTGCAGATCGTGTTCAACTTTGCCGATGGTTTCGTGCAGCTTACGGCGTAGATCACGCGCATCACTGGTCAAATTAGCCAAATCCAACGCGGGTGCTGTACCCGCTTCCAGATGAGTGATGACCGCCCGCCAGACCCGTTTCAAGAAACGATTCGAGCCTTCGACCCCAGCATCTGACCACTCTAAGGATTGATCAGGCGGTGCAGCAAACATCATAAACACCCGTGCGGTGTCTGCGCCGTATTGGTCAATAATCGCTTGTGGATCCACGCCGTTGTTTTTCGACTTGGACATTTTTTCCAAACTAATTTCTACAGGCTCTTGTGTCGATTTTAGCCGTGCAGCAATGACCTGACCACGTTCGTTTTTCTCAATTTCAACATCTTCTGGATAAAACCAAATTTTCTTTCCGAGATCTGGCTCTTGATAAAACGCATGTGCATGCACCATGCCTTGGGTCAGTAGGCGTTTAAACGGCTCACTACCGACATTCGTCCCTGCGAACACGCCTGCATCGCGCATCAGCTTATGGAAGAACCTCGCATACAACAGGTGCAAAATCGCGTGTTCTACGCCGCCGACATATTGATCGACCGGCAGCCATGCTTGTGCGGCGTTGCGATCGACCATGCCACCAGTAACCTGTGGCGAGGCATAGCGGGCGTAGTACCAACTGGATTCGACGAAGGTATCCAGTGTGTCAGTTTCGCGGCGAGCAGGTGCGCCACAGCTTGGGCAGGTAGTTTGATAAAACTCGGGCATTTTTGCCAAAGGATTGCCAGAGCCATCCGGCACAACGTCCGTCGGCAATACTACCGGCAGTTGATCTTCTGGCACGGGCACTTGACCGCAACTGTCACAGTTGATCATCGGAATCGGACAGCCCCAATAGCGCTGCCGTGACACGCCCCAATCGCGCAAGCGGAATTGGACTTTGGATTGGGCAAGGTTTTGGCTGGACAGCTTGGCCTCTAACGCGGCAAATACACCATCAAAGTCTAAATCGTCAAATTCGCCTGAATTGATCAGCGTGCCACGTTCGGTGTACGCGGTGCTAGACAGATCAAACTCAGCCGGTGCAGCAATCACTTGCTGAATGGGCAGGCTGTACTTCTGGGCAAATTCAAAATCACGCTCATCATGCGCAGGCACGGCCATCACCGCGCCAGAACCGTAGCTCATCAACACATAGTTAGCGACCCACACCGGAATATCCGCGCCGGTGACTGGATGCTGGACAAATAAGCCGGTCGGCATGCCTTTTTTCTCGGCAGTGGCAATATCTGCTTCAGCCACTGAACCATGCCGACACTCTTCAATAAATGCCTGTAGTTCGGCGTTGTCGGTGGCGGCGAGTTTGGCAATCGGATGTTCTGCCGCAACCGCCACATACGTCACACCCATCAAGGTATCAGGACGGGTGGTAAACACGGTTAGATCGGCATATTGCTCAGGCTGCGCTGACGGGAAGGTCAGATCCATCCCTGTCGAACGGCCAATCCAGTTACGCTGCTGGGTGATGACTTGCGCAGGCCAACCGTCGGCCAGCGTGTCCAGATCGTCCAGCAACTCTTGTGCGTAGTCGGTGATGCGGAAGTAATACATCGGAATATCGCGCTTTTCGACCAATGCGCCGGAGCGCCAGCCGCGTCCGTCGATCACTTGTTCATTGGCGAGAACAGTTTGATCGACCGGATCCCAGTTCACGGTGGATAGCTTGCGATAAATCAAACCTTTTTTATACAGTTGCACAAACAGCCACTGTTCCCAGCGGTAGTATTCAGGGGTACAAGTGGCGATTTCGCGCGACCAATCAATCGCCAAACCCAGCGATTTAAGCTGGTTGCGCATGTAGTCGATGTTTTCAAATGTCCACTTGGCTGGCGCGACTTGGTGGGCGATGGCGGCATTTTCGGCCGGTAAACCAAACGCATCCCAGCCCATCGGCTGCATCACGACTTCGCCTTTTAAGCGATAAAACCGACTCAGAACATCGCCAATCGTGTAGTTGCGGACGTGCCCCATGTGTAGTTTGCCGGATGGATACGGAAACATCGACAGCACATAGCGATGTGCGCCGCTCGGTTGATCCGGTGCAGCAAAGCAATTGCGGGCAGTCCAATCGGCCTGAATGGCGGATTCGATTTGGTTCGGTTGGTAGTCGGAAATAGACGCAGCATCAGTCATGGCAGCAAAACAATACAATGCAGAAAAAAGATCGGCAAAGCATAGCGTAATTTTGGCGGATGCGGGCGATTCTGATCAGCGAATCATGGCTGATCCGCTGAATCTAACCGTGAAATCAGACTAAGAACAGCGGGTTTTGGCAGTGTTTTGATACTCTTGAATACGCGCTTGGCGTTGTTCTTCGGTGATATAGCGTCGCTCGCCTTTTTCATCTGATTCATAGACTCGTCCGCCTTGCTCTAAGGTAGTACGGGCTTGTGCAAGTTGCTCACATTGTTCTTTGCTGGCTGGTGCGGGTTGCGGTGCTGCGGCTGGCGTGGCTGCTGCGGCAGTAGCAGGTGCCGCGCTGGTCGCGGGTTGGTTTGCGGCCGCACGGGATAAGTTGCGTTGATCAGCCAGCTTTTGCTGGGTTTGTAGTGCACTGGCAGGCGTGCCATCGACGCGCATCAGGCTACATTTTTGCCCATACACTGCCCGTTGTGCGTAGTGGGTTGCGCCGTTCGTCGCAGTGCATTTAAAGAATGTGCCAGAAGCGAGCGCTGCGCTCAAAGGCAGGCTGCTGGTAATGGCGATCAGACAACCGCTGAAGAGCGCGCCATAAAAAGGCTGAGTCATAATAGCTCCTGTTGATCAATTGCCGATGGTGAAAAGAACAGCGTCTAGAGTTGCTCGGGTCGAGAGCCATTTAATGGGATAGGCGTGGATGGTACGGTGGATGATGGTGCAGGAGCAGCATTGTTGACGGGTGCATTATTGTCTTGAGCAGGCGGAGTAACTGTGCTGCTTGTTGCTGCTTCCGATGTAGGCGCTGCGGGTTGTTCCGCGTTTGTTGCTGTCGCCGTGCCCTGTTGAGGGGACGTATAGGCTTGCAACGTCGCCGCATCGACCATGCCTTGCGCGCGTCCCTCACGCACATCGACCGGCACATGGGTGCTGACCCGCACGGTTTTGGCTTGTTTGGCATTTTTGGGTGGTGGGGTCTGGCTGTATTGGGTCACGCCGTTTTGATCGACCCATTTATAAATGGCACCCGAAGCGCTGGCTGTCGCAGAGATGGAGAGCATGCTGAACAAAAGGGCGAGGGTATAACGATAACGTGGCATATAGCTGTTGCTCCTTGCCGAAAACCGATCGAAGAGTCTGAAGCGTGAGTATTAGAATCGCCTGACTTGGCACTATCCTGTGTTAGCTTGGCACTATCCTGCATTGGATTGTGCGGCAATGCGACAGGCAATACCAGCATATCGAACAAAAAAATATCATTCGCCTTGACAGTGTGCAGCAAGGCGAGAACAATACTCGGTTTTCAGGTTTTGCGCGTATTCTGTCGATCACCCTTCGTTCAGGTGCGCCGAAAAGCTGGTTGGTGATATTGCTGCACTACAGCAACACATCATCAGCGTACAACTTGGGCGACGGGCTGTCACGCAGCATCGCTCACACACGGTTGGTTTGCCACACTTGCGGCTGATCGTCTTCTTGTGCGTCTCTCCAGCAAAATGAATCTTCGGGTTCGTGGTCGGTTGCCATTGGGGTGACGGATGCGCACGGACAAAATGCTTTTTGCGACTTAGCGCATACCGCAGTATGCAAGTGTCGTGCCCAACTTAGGGTGGTTCAAGTGGAATTGTTATCCGGTGGAGAAATGCTGATCCGCGCACTGGCGGATGAAGGCGTTGATTATATTTTTGGTTATCCAGGTGGGGCAGTGCTGCATATTTATGATGCACTGTTTCAGCAAGATAAAGTCGAGCATATCTTGGTACGGCATGAGCAAGCTGCCGGTCACATGGCGGATGCGTATTCGCGCGTGACCGGCCGTACTGGTGTGGTACTGGTCACCTCAGGGCCAGGTGCGACCAATACCGTGACTCCGATTGCGACCGCGTATATGGATTCGATTCCGATGGTGGTGATCTCGGGTCAGGTGCCGTCACATTTGATCGGTGAAGACGCGTTTCAAGAAACCGACATGGTTGGCGTGTCACGCCCGATTGTGAAACACAGCTTTCAAGTACGGCATGCCAGCGAAATCCCTGCGATTGTCAAAAAAGCGTTTTATATCGCCTCGACGGGTCGGCCAGGTCCTGTTGTGATTGATGTGCCAAAAGACTGTACCAATCCGCTGGAAAAATTTGCCTACGAATATCCAGATAAGGTCAAGCTGCGCTCGTATCAGCCGCCGCATCGCGGCCATGCCGGTCAGATCCGTAAAGCGATTGATGAGCTGATTATTGCCAAACGCCCGATCATCTATAGCGGTGGCGGCGTGGTACAAGGCAATGCGGCCAAACTACTGACCGAACTGGCACATCTGCTCGGCTATCCAGTCACCAGCACGTTGATGGGCTTGGGGGCATTTGCGGGTGAAGATCCACAATTCCTCGGTATGCTCGGCATGCACGGCACCTACGAAGCCAACATGTCGATGCACCATGCCGACGTGATTTTGTGCGTCGGTGCGCGCTTTGATGACCGCGTGACCAACAGCCCTGCCAAGTTCTGCCCAGATGCACGGATTATCCATATCGACATCGACCCTGCGGCGATCTCTAAAACCGTCACCGCACATATTCCGATTGTCGGCGCTGTTGAGCCGGTGTTGGTTGATATGTTGGCGCAGTTGAAAGAACTGAACGTCAATAAGCCGAACCCAGAGCAAATCGGGCAGTGGTGGACGCAGATTAAGCAATGGCGTGCGCATCATGGCCTGCGCTATGAGCCCGCCAATGGCGGCGAAATGAAGCCTCAGCAAGTGGTTGAAGCGCTGTATAAAATCACCAACGGCCAAGCGATCATCACCTCAGACGTCGGTCAGCATCAGATGTTTGCGGCGCTGTACTACAAATACCAAGAGCCACGTCAGTGGATCAACTCGGGTGGTCTGGGCACGATGGGTGTTGGCCTGCCATACGCGATGGCGGCCAAGCTGGCCTGTCCTGAGCGCACGGTCGTCTGTATCACTGGCGAAGCGTCGATTCAGATGTGTATCCAAGAGCTATCGACCTGCACCCAGTACGGCATCAATATCAAAATCCTCTGCCTCAACAACCGTTCACTCGGCATGGTGAAGCAGTGGCAAGACATGAACTACGAAGGTCGTCATTCCAGCTCGTACATGGAATCATTGCCCGATTTTTGTAAGCTGATGGAAGCGTATGGGCATGTTGGTATTCAGATTCATGACGAAAGTGAATTAGAAACCAAACTGGCCGAAGCGATGGCGATTAATGACAAATGCGTGTTTATTGACGTGTATGTCGATCCAAAAGAACACGTCTACCCGATGCAAATCGGCGGTCAGTCGATGCGTGATATGTGGCTGAGAAAAGGGGAGCGTACCTAATGCGTCGGATTATTTCTGTTCTGATCGAAAACGAAGCGGGTGCATTGTCACGTTTGGTTGGCTTGTTCAGCCAGCGTGGCTACAACATCGAAACCCTGAACGTCGCACCGACTGAAGACGCGACCTTGTCACGGCTGACCCTGACCACCAGCGGCGATGATCATAAGATCGAGCAAATCACCAAGCAGCTCAACAAGCTGATCGAAGTGGTTAAAGTGGTCGATCTGTCCGAAGGCGCACACATCGAACGCGAACTGATGCTGATTAAGCTCAAAGCAGTCGGTGCAGCGCGTGCCGAGATCAAACGCACCGCGGATATCTTCCGTGCGCAGATCGTCGATGTCACCCCAAGCACCTATACCATTCAGATTGCTGGGGCAACCGACAAGCTGGACGGTTTTATTGATGCACTGGCCGAAAACACCATTTTAGAAGTGGTGCGTTCTGGCGTGTCGGGTATTGCGCGCGGCGAAAAAGTCCTGAGCGTCTAACACCCTCTCTCTTAGGGAGAGGGTTGGGGTGAGGGCTTTGTGCCTAAACGCCAGCGTCCCAAGGGGAAGAGGTCAATATTTTTCCAACGCGCGGCTGAAAATCTGTTATTTTTGCGCCGCGCGTTTTTAACGAATCTGATTGGCAAGCTGAATTTGCCGATCCCAACGGAGCAAACCATGAACATTTTTTATGACAAAGACACAGATCTGTCGATCATCCAGAGCAAAAAAGTCGCCATCATCGGCTACGGCTCACAAGGTCACGCCCACGCCCAAAACCTAAAAGACTCAGGCGTGGATGTCACCGTCGGTCTGCGTGCAAGCTCAACCTCATGGAAAAAAGCCGAAGCTGCTGGCCTAAAAGTCGCTGAAGTCAAAGACGCAGTTGCTGCTGCTGACGTGGTCATGATCCTGACTCCAGACGAATTCCAAGCCAAACTCTACCGCGACGAAATCGAGCCAAACCTGAAACAAGGCGGCACTTTGGCATTCGCACACGGTTTTGCAGTGCATTACAACCAAGTTGTGCCACGCGCTGACCTCGACGTGATCATGGTTGCCCCAAAAGCACCAGGTCACACTGTACGTTCAGAATTCGTTCGTGGTGGCGGCGTGCCTGATCTGATTGCGATCTTCCAAGACGCATCAGGCAAAGCACGTGACGTGGCGATGTCTTATGCATCAGGCGTGGGCGGCGGCCGTACCGGCATCATCGAAACCACTTTCAAAGACGAAACCGAAACCGACTTGTTCGGTGAGCAAGCCGTTCTGTGTGGTGGCGCGGTTGAGTTGGTCAAAATGGGCTTTGAAACCCTCGTTGAAGCGGGTTATGCCCCAGAAATGGCTTACTTCGAGTGCTTGCATGAGTTGAAGCTGATCGTAGATCTGATGTTCGAAGGCGGTATCGCTGACATGAACTACTCGATCTCGAACAACGCTGAATACGGCGAGTATGTGACTGGTCCAGAAGTCATCAACGAGCAGTCACGCGAAGCAATGCGTAATGCATTGAAGCGCATTCAGTCTGGCGAATACGCCAAGATGTTCATCACTGAAGGTGCGATGAATTATCCGTCGATGACTGCACGTCGTCGTAACAACGCAGCGCACGGCATTGAAGTCACTGGTAGCAAACTGCGTGCGATGATGCCTTGGATTCAAGCCAACAAAATCATCGACAAAGAGAAAAACTAAGGCTAGGATCTAGCTAAGGTTTGAACAGACCCCTGCTCGAAAGAGTGGGGGTTACTGCACTATAATACTAGACAATCAAGGAAGTGTTGAGATGAGTTTTATTGGAAAAAACCCTTTCGGGTCTGAGAGGTTAGCCGATGAGTTAGTGAAAAGCTTACAATCTGTATATAAAAAAACTGTCGATCAAAATGGTTCTGGAAGTAATTCGACCTCAAAAAAGAAGAAATCCTCCAGCATCAATAACTTTGTAACTAAAAGAAGAATCAAAAATGGGGACATTATCGGTGTAAGCCGTGGTCATTTTGACCATTATGGAATTTACGTAACTGGTAGAAGTGTAATACATTACACATCAGATGGCAGTGATACATCCTCTAGCGATAACAAGATTCAAGAAACCTCTTTTGAGCGTTTTTTGCGCGGTTCGGAGGAGTACTTTATTATTGATCTTGAGGGTCTTAATGATTTTTTTAGAACAGTTTTATCTGGGCAGTACCCACTGAGACCTCAGAATTTTTTAGTGAAAAGACACTTTATGGGAGCTGAGATTGTCCAGAGAGCAAGATCTAAAATAGGTGAAAAGGAGTACGATCTTTTTTTAAACAACTGTGAACATTTTGCTTTCTGGTGTGCTACAGATATAAAAGACAGTTCACAGATTACAAGTTATACGAGTCGATTTTTAGCGACCAACCGAATTTATAAAAAAGTATAAATTATTATTTTTTATTTCTTGGATCAGGGGTTGGACGCTATCTAACCTCTGCTTACCCAAATCAACTCACTACCCTTAACCCCTGAATATTTTTAAAACCTTTAAGATTGTACATCACCAACGTCAACCCATGCGCCATCGCAATACTGGCAATCTGTCCATCGACAAACGACAGCACCAGCCCCTGATCGTCATGCTATACAGCAGCAGGTCGCTGCACTATACTTTGGATATATCCCACTCCAAAAGGATACCCTAATGCCGACCACGCCGACTACAATTGGTTCAGTATTTTTAAACAACCGCACCCAAGCAGTACGTCTACCTATTCAGACCCGTTTTCCACCTCACGTTAAACAAGTGCAGGTGCGGGTAAATGGTGAGGAGCGTGTTTTAACACCCGTCGGGCAAACATGGGATAGCTTTTTTTTGTCAGAAGATCAAGTGTCCGATGATTTTGAGCGAGGTGAGCAGGTTGAATCTGTGCGCGAGTCGTTCGAATGATTAAGTACATGCTTGACACCAATATTGCCATTTATGTGATTAAAAACAAACCAATACAGGTGCTAGACCAGTTTAATCGCCACGCGGATCAGATGTGTCTGAGCATGATCACCGTCTCTGAATTGCTGCACGGTGCAGAAAAAAGCCAATTTCCTGAAAAAACGCTGCGCCAAGTGGAGGATTTTATCTCACGCCTTGCCGTGCTCGATTACGACTATGCGGCTGCTAGTCAATATGGCGACATCCGAGCCAATTTAGAACGTAAAGGGACACCGATTGGACTCAATGACCTACATATTGCCGCACACGCCCGTAGTCGTGGCCTCGTATTGGTCAGCAATAATCTAAGAGAGTTTGAACGAGTAGAAGGTCTACGGCTGGAAAACTGGGTTTAGGCCGTGTTACGCCCTTTGCGCCAACCAAAAATTCATAACCACGTCACCGCACTGTCATCCTACACCAGCACCCTCTGTACACCGTATGCACAGAGTCTTTCACATGAAACAATCACTGTATTTTTTGCCGCTCGTGGCAACGCTTGCCCTCGCAGGTTGTGGCGATGATACCGACAACACCAGTGCTGCACCTGTGACCCCGCCGACCGTCACGCCAGCCGCCAAATACCAGTTCGGAGTACGTCCAGCCTATCTGGTCAACGACATGGACGCAGGCGCACTCAAAACCAAACTGCAATCTTGCGAAAATATCGAACCGAAAAAAACCGACTTCTCAATTGGACATCGTGGCGCACCGCTACAGTTTCCAGAACACACCCGCGAGTCGTATGTGGCTGCTGCCAAGATGGGCGCGGGGATTGTCGAATGTGACGTGGCCTTTACCAAAGACCGCGAACTGGTCTGCCGTCATGCCCAAAACGACCTGCACACCACCACCAATATTCTGCTGACTGATCTGGCGGCCAAGTGTACCCAGCCATTCATACCGGCTGATCCAGTCACTGGCCAAGCCGCCAAAGCTGAATGTCGCACCAGTGACATTACGTTGGCCGAGTTTAAAACCCTACGCGGCAAAATGGATGCCTCCAATCCAAAAGCCACCACAGCGCAAGAATATCAAGGCGGTACTGCCGATTGGCGCACCAATTTATACGCCACTAACGGTACGCTACTCAGTCATAAAGAAAGCATTCAACTGTTTAAACAACTGGGCGTAAAATACACCCCAGAGCTTAAAACCCCAGTGGTCAGCATGCCGTATCAAGGCAACTATACCCAAGAAACCTATGCCCGTCAGATGATCCAAGACTATATCGATGCAGGGATTAAAGCAGCGGATGTCTGGCCGCAGTCATTCTTGCTGGATGATGTGTTGACATGGACGAAGGATTTTCCGGCGTATGGTCAGCAAGCCGTATTCTTGGATGAGCGCGACAATACTGCTGATGTGACCTCATTGGCCGCCATGCAGTCGCTGTACAGCAAAGGCGTGCGGGTAATCGGTCCTGCGGCATGGAAAATGCTGACCCTCGATGCCCAGAAAAAAATCGTGCCATCAGATTATGCCAAGAATGCCAAAGCAGCAGGGCTGAAGATGATCGCATGGTCACTGGAGCGTAGTGGTCCTCTGAATACCGGTGGCGGCTGGTACTATCAGTCGATCACCCCAGCCATCAACAATGACGGCGATATGTATACCGTGATTGATGTACTGGCTAAAGATGTCGGCGTGATCGGGATTTTTACTGACTGGCCAGCGACCGTCACTTACTATGACAACTGTATGAAGCAGTAATTTGGTTTTTTGAGTCGTAATACATAAAAAAAAACCGCGTTGATTCAACGCGGTTTTTTGTTTCAACAGCAAGTGTTAAACGAATAGCTCGCCTTTAGCCGCTTTGTCTTTCAGCAATTGCGGTGCCGCAAAACGCTCACCGTATTTGGCTTCAAGTTCAGCAGCGCGGGCAATCGCTTTGTCCAGACCGTACTGATTCAGATACTGAATCGCACCACCTGTCCACGGCGCAAAGCCAATCCCGAAGATTGAGCCGATGTTGGCATCTTGCACCGATTCCAGTACACCTTCTTGCATGCAGCGCACGGTATCCAGTGCTTGCACGAACAAAATCCGCTCGATCAGTTCTTGCTCAGCGATTTGCACGTCTGGTTTGTGCCAGACGCTTAAGCCTGACCACAGGTGTTTTTTACCACCATCGGTTGGGTACTCATAAAAACCTGAACCGGCGGCTTTACCCTTACGGCCAAACTCGTGGATCATTTTTTTGACCACGCCTTCGACTGGGGTTTCTGGCAGGGTTTGGCCTTCGGCTTCGAGGTCTTTGCGAGTCTGTGCGCCGATGTGTTCGGTCAAAGTCAGGCTGACTTCGTCTTGAATCGCCAGCGGACCGACCGGCATACCGGCTTTCAGCGCTGCCATTTCGACTTTGGCTGGGTGCACGCCTTCGGCCAGCATGCGCATGCCTTCTTGAATGAAGGTGCCGAATACGCGGCTGGTAAAGAAGCCGCGGCTGTCGTTGACCACAATCGGGGTTTTGCCGATCTGGAGCACATAGTCAAACGCGCGTGCCAGAGTTTCGGCGCTGGTGCTTTTGCCTTTGATGATTTCGACCAGTTGCATCTTATCGACTGGACTGAAGAAGTGCAGGCCGATGTAGTTGGCGGCGTTTTTGCTGGCTTCAGACAGGCCGGTGATCGGTAGCGTCGAGGTGTTGGAGGCCATGATGCCGCCGTCAACCAGTTGCGCTTCGGCGTCTTTGGTGACTTGCGCTTTGAGTTCACGGTTTTCGAACACGGCTTCGATGATCAGGTCACAACCCGCCAAGTCTGCATAGTCTGCAGTCGCAGTAATGCTGCCGAGGATCGCATCGCGTTTTTCGGTGGTCATTTGACCGCGTGACACACGTTTGTCGAGCAGTTTTTGGCTGTAGGCTTTGCCTTTGTCAGCGGCTTCGGTTGAGACGTCTTTCAGCACCACTTGCACGCCTTTGATCGCGGTGGCATAGGCGATGCCGCTGCCCATCATGCCTGCGCCGAGGACACCGACTTTGGTCGCTTGCCACTCTGGCACACCATTTGGACGGCTGTGACCGGCTTTGATCGCGTTCAGTTGGAACCAGAAGGTGCCGATCATGTTTTTGGCGACTTGGCCGGTGGCGAGATCAGTAAAATAGCGTGATTCGATGCGCAGTGCGGTATCGACGTCGACTTGTGCACCTTCAGCAGCGGCGGACATAATCGCTTCAGGGGCAGGGTAGCAGCCCTTGGTTTTGTCACGCAGCATCGCTGGGGCAATCGCCAGAACCTGTGCCACTGCTGGGGTGCGTGGGTCACCACCAGGGATTTTGTAGCCTTTAACATCAAACGGTTGTTGCGACTTTGGATTGGCTTTAATCCAGTCACGCGCTTTGCTGATCACCTCGTCCATCGTGTCAGCAGTGTCATGCACCAAGCCTAAGCTGACGGCTTTTTTGACATCAAATTGCTTACCTTCCATCAAGAAAGGGAAGGCGTTTTGTAGGCCAAGCAGACGCACCATGCGAACGATACCACCACCACCCGGTAGCAGGCCGAGCGTCACTTCTGGCAGACCAAATTTGGTTTTTGGATCGTTCAGCGCAATACGGCGATGGGTTGCCAGAGCGATTTCCCAGCCACCACCGAGTGCGGTGCCATTCAAGGCAGCAACCACTGGTTTACCCAGTGTTTCGATGGTACGCATGTCGGCTTTTAGGCCTTCAATCATCTGAAAAAACGCGGTGGTTTCGCTGCGCGGGGCTTGGATCAGTTCGTCCAGATCACCGCCAGCAAAGAAGGTTTTTTTGGCGGACGTGATGATCACACCGGCCAGATCAGTCTCGGCTTTGAGTTTGGCGGCGACTTCAGACAGGCTGGTACGAAACTCGGCATTCATGGTGTTGGCAGACTGACCGCTTGAATCCAGCGTCAGGGTGACGATATTGTCTTGATCTTTTTGGTATTGGATTGCGCTCATGTTTATTCCCCTTACACTCGCTCAATGATGGTTGCAATGCCCATGCCGCCGCCGACACACAAGGTGGCGAGGCCGCGTTTTTTGCCAGTCCGCTCAAGCTCATCCAGCAGTGTGCCGATGATCATCGCGCCGGTTGCGCCGAGTGGGTGACCCATCGCAATCGCACCGCCATTGACGTTGACTTTTTCGGCGGGGACTTTTAGTTCGGTGATAAAGCGCATCACCACCGCAGCAAACGCTTCATTGACTTCGAACAGGTCGATGTCGTCGATGGTCAGGCCAGCTTTTTCGAGGGCTTTACGCGCAGCAGGCGCTGGCCCTGTCAGCATGATGGTGGGATCAGTGCCGACCAGCGCAGTGGCAACGATCTTGGCACGCGGGGTCAGGCCAAGCTCTTTACCGATTTTTTCTGAGCCAATCAGTACCAACGCTGCACCATCGACGATGCCCGACGAGTTACCGGCGTGGTGCACGTGGATAATTTTTTCGGCTTCTGGGTATTTTTGCAGCGCGACTGCATCAAAGCCCATGTTGCCCATCATTTCAAAGCTAGGCGCAAGGCTCGATAGTTTTTCGGCAGTGGTTCCGGCACGGATAAATTCGTCTTTATCCAATACGGTGACGCCAGCACGGTCTTTCACCGGAATGATCGACTTGTCAAAGCGGCCTTCTGCCTGCGCAACGGCAGCTTTGGCTTGCGAATTGGCAGCAAATTCATCCACGTCGGTACGGCTATAGCCATCAAGGGTGGCGATCAGGTCAGCGCCGACGCCTTGAGGGACGAAGCCTGCTTTTAAGTTGGTTTCAGGATCAAGCGCCCAAGGACCACCGTCTGAACCCATCGCGATGCGTGACATCGACTCAACGCCGCCTGCCACAATCAGGTCTTCCCAGCCAGAACGAACTTTCATCGCGGCAAGGTTGACGGCTTCGAGGCCAGAGGCGCAAAAGCGGTTGATCTGTACGCCAGAGACGTTGTCGCTCCAACCGGCGGCAATCGCGGCGGTCTTGGCGATATCACCGCCTTGGTCAGCAATCGGGGTTACGCAACCCAGCACCAGATCTTCAACTTTACTGGTGTCAAGATTGTTGCGTGCTTCAAGCGCGTGCAACAGTGTGGTCAGGAGGGTGATCGGCTTAACTTCGTGCAGACTACCGTCTTTTTTGCCTTTGCCACGCGGAGTGCGTACGGCGTCGAAGATATAGGCTTCGGTCATGGCTGGGATTCCTTGTTGTGTCCGAGGATGCCACTGAGTGTAACGGCTCGGCCTAATAGGACAATGACGGGAATAACCAACTCAGGTGGCGGGAAGTGACAGAGACGGCACTCAGGCCGCCCAGATGCGCTTGTTTTAAATATCATTTAGATCTATTTGCGTGCCCAGCCAGCCATGCTGAAGATATTTTTTGTGGGCTGCATTACTGAGCGATGTGGCCGAGATGACATCGCTTTCAATTCACAAGTTACAGCGAGCTGGTCTGTTCTAGGGCGCTGTGTTGAGGGATCGGATGCGTGGCTTGAAACAGTGTAATCACATCTTCTAGCAAAATGGCCTCCGCTAGGGGCATACCATGTTGCTGCAAAACCGTATGGCTGGGCACACCTTCGAGTAAATAGTGTGTAGCCGAGTGGCTGAGGCTGCGCTGAGTAATCGGATGCCATGCGATGATGTGCGCATCAAATCCCTGTGGCAGTTGTGCCAAGCGTAACACCAGATCATCCACCAGTGCGCTGTCACCTTCGACACACTGAAAAAAACAGCCGTGCCCATACAGTGATACCCCGATCAAGGGCGGTTCAGGCCATGCGAGTGCTTGAGCGATGGTGCTTTCAGCGAATCTTGAGCGGCAAACATAGTGTAATCGGGCATTATTCATGGGATTGACCATCCATTATTGGGTTGCGTGCGTACCGACTATGCTGGATTTTTGATCGGCTCATAGCCTGAACAAAAATAGGACAAAAGACAGTTTTACGCAAGTCCTACATGAGCACGGTCGTCTGTCTGTTTAACAATATACAGAAGCCGATTACGCACTGCTGATTGACGCCGCTGAGTGAGTGGCTAGCGTATCGAGAGCGGCTTGATCGAAAAGATTCGCAGGCCGCGCCGTGTGTCGCCGACAAAATCCGATATACTGCGGCAAGTTTTAGATCAAAGAGGGCTGATGATGCGACAACACCCAGAAGAGATCCTGCAAGAGTGGATGGAGGCGGTGAATACCGGCAATGTGCCAGCGTTGACGGCGTTGTATGATCAACAAGCTGTCTTGATTCCGACATTTTCGAGTCGTCTGCTCAAAACGCCGGAGATGATTGAAGATTATTTTATTCGTTTGGGCAGTCGTGAAGAACTGAGCGTGGCGTTACACGAAAAAACCGTGATCAGCCAAACCCTTGGCGATCAGATTTATGCGCTATCAGGGATTTATTGCTGGCGCTTTGCGATTGATGGCGAGTTGTTAAACTTTGAAGCACGCTTTAATTATATGCTGGATCTGAAGCGTCCTAGTCCGATTGTGCATCATCACTCGTCACAGATTCCTCGGGTGATTTAATCGCTATTGCCCAATCTCAGGTGAGATTGGGCAATACCTGAATCGGTTAAGCGACGGCTTGGCTTAAAATCTCACGACTAGCCTGTAAATCAATGGCTTGATGTTCACCGAGTTTTAGCATGCCATGTTGCTCTAACAGCCCGACGATGTGGCTGATCGCTTGGTCTTTAGTTTGACCTTTAGCCTGATGTTCGGTCAGTTGGGTGGCGACATCTAACGACTGATACAGTTGCTCGATCTGATCAATCGTGCGCTCGGCCAGATCCGCACCACCGCTTAAGCCAAAAACGTTTTGCCCCATTTGTTCCAGTTTGCTGCGTTTGTGTGCCAACTGATGCCGTAGCAGTGACGGCTGTACAATCGCCAGCGAACGCGCATGATCGACTCCATAGGCTGCGGTCAGTTCGTGGCCGATCATATGAGTTGCCCAGTCTTGCGCCACACCGACGCCGATCAGACCGTTTAAGGCTTGGTTGGCGGCCCACATCAGGTTGGCATGCCACTGATCATCGCGCTCTGGGAAGGTTTTGGCCAATGTCGCCAGCGTGCGCAGCAGCGCTTCGGCATAACCGTCTTGTACCAGATGACCCGCAGGGAAGGTCAGGTATTGTTCGCAGACATGCACAAATGCGTCAACCACCCCGTTTGCCAGTAAGCGCTCGGGTAGGCTTTGCATGACTTGTGGATCCATGACGGCAAACTGTGGCCGTACCAACGCTGAGGCAAAACTCAGCTTTTCGTGAGTAGCGGCTTTGGTTACGACGCTGTTATTATTGGATTCTGACCCAGTCGCAGGGATGGTCAAAATAGCCCCAATAGGTGTGGCCGTTTTGATCTTGTGTTGACCGAGTAAGATCTCCCAGCCGTCCCCGTCATGATGAATTGCTGCTGCGATGTATTTGGCGCCGTCGATCACGGAGCCACCCCCAACCGCCAAAATAAAATCACTGTGGTCTTGGCGGGCGAGTTGTACTGCTTGATCTAAGGTCTCGATGGTGGGATTGGGTTCGATACCGGCAAACTCAACCATTTGGTGTTTGGATAGCGCGGCGATCACTTGGTCGTACACGCCATTTTTTTTGATCGAACCGCCGCCATACACCAGTAGAACGCGGCTGTTGGCCGGAATCTGTTTACTGATGGCCGCAATCTGGCCTTGACCAAATAAAATCTGGGTAGGATTGGCGTAGCTAAACAGCATGATGAGCCTCAAAACAGGACAGTTAAAATCGTGCTACAGCATAAGCCGAATCACTCTGTGATGCTGTGAGATCAGGCAGGATTTTGTTGAGATGATGCAAGTGAACGTGAACAGTCCAGTCATTCGATTGATGCAGGCCACAGATCTCAATCAGGTCATGGCCATACAATTGACCTGTTATAGCGCTGCCTATCACGAGGCACTCTCGGTATTGCAGCAGCGGTTTAACTGCTCACCACAGACGGCGTGGGTCGCGGTCGATGAACACGGTGTCGGTGGCTACTTGGTTGCTTATGTATCATCTTTTGGCAAGGTGACGGCACTGCATAGCAGTTTTGCCTGCACTGGTCAGCCGGATACGTTGTATATCCATGATTTGGCGATTGATCCGCGTCTGGGTGGTCAAGGTGTGGCAGCACGGTTGATTCAGACTGCATTCGAGACCGCTCAAACCAAGCATCTGCGCGGTTTGGCCTTGGTTGCGGTGCAGGATTCGACACGCTTTTGGCGACGCCATGGCTTTGCGCCGCTGGCACTCGCGACCCCACAACAACAAGCCAACTTAGCGGTGTATGGTGCGGCGGCGGTCTATTTATACGCTGATGTTATTGAAGCTCTGTAAATCATTGGGCTGCTAAAGCGTCAGATCGATCAGGCCATAACCCGAGCCAAAACTTGCTGGGCTATGCCAAATGACAGAGCTTAAAATATGCCAATCGGCATATTTTTTTAGCAGAGGATCGCCTTAGCATCAAATCATGCGCAAAAACCTGCGATGAGGACAGAATCATGAGTAATCTAATGCGTTTGGTGATGTTTAGTAAGGCGGCTTTTTCGACTGCAACATCGTCATCAGAAATAGAAGCAGATCTGCTCAGTATTTTGTCACAGACTCGCCGTGCCAACGCGCAACGTCAATTGACTGGGGTGCTGTATTACGGTGAAGGTTATTTCTTGCACTGTTTAGAGGGCGCAGCGGCCACGATGACTGAGGTGATGAATCGAATGGCACTTGACCCAAGGCACTGTAACCTTGAAGTTGTGGTGCTAGAGCCGATCCAGCAACTCAGTTTTGCGCAGTGGCGTATGCGGTTTGCGCGTACTGATCATGCCGTCACCCACATGCTGCGGCAGCACGGCATGACACGCTTTCAGCCGTATGAATTTCCACTGTCGCTGGTGAACGCGCTGGTGGAAACCGCCGCACAGCCAGACTATCAACGTTGTGCCTAACCCAAAGATCACGCGATACAAAAAAGCCCTGATTTTAAATCAGGGCTTTTTTGGCATCGCTACGGGTGATCGGTTATTTGCCGTCCGGAAACACTACTTCCTCTTCTTGCTCAAACTCAGGCTTTACTACCACGACGAAGTCATGCCGTGACAGTCCCATCATCAGTGCATATGCTGTGGCAATATAAATCGACGAGTATGTGCCTGCAAACAAGCCGACCAGCAGCGCTACCGAGAACCAATACAAGCCTTCACCGCCCAAGAAAAACATCGCCAATACCACCAGCAAGACTGTGGAGACGGTCATGATGGTACGACGTAGGGTTTCGGTCAGCGCGATATCGACAATTTCGGTCGGTTCAGCACCGCGAATCTTACGGAAGTTTTCACGGACACGGTCGAACACCACAATCGTGTCATTGAGCGAGTAGCCGATCAGTGCCAACACAGCGGCCAATACAGTCAGATCAAACGGCCAGCCCATGATCGAAAAAATCCCGACCGTGAACAAGGTATCGTGCGCCAACGACAGCACTGCGCCAATCGCCAGTTTAAGCTCAAACCGAATCGCCACATAGATCAGCATCATCAGCAGCGACAACGCCACTGCACCCATTGAGCGGATATACAATTCGCTGCCCAGTTGGCTGCCGACCGCGTCGATTTTTTGGATGGTGGCGGTATTGCCCTCAAGCTTCACCGCTTGGCCGAGTTTCTCTGCCAGCTCCGCGCTGTCTTGCGCCGGCATCCGAATGATCAGGTCTTTATCGGTGCCGATATACTGCACCACCGGATCTTTAAAGCCAGCTTTAACCAGTGCCGCTTGTACGTCGGTTTGTGCAACCGGCTGGCTATAATTCACCTCAGCCGACACCCCGCCAGTAAAATCTAAGCCTAGATTCAGCCCTTTGGTCAGAATGGAATACACCCCGATCAGCACGACCAACAGCGACATCATCGCCATCGGTTTGCTAAAGCGCATAAAGCGGATGATCCGCTCCTGCGCGGGTGGGGTATAGCGATCAGGAGTCTGGGCATCCTGCGGAAGATTATCTTTCATATCAACTCCTTTAGATGCTCAATTTCTGAACACGACGCTTGCCATACACGATCTGTACGATGCCACGCGTCATGATAATCGCGGTAAACATCGAACATAAAATCCCGATGGTCAAGGTGACCGCAAAACCTTTAATCGGCCCTGTGCCAATCGCAAACAAGATAAACGCCACCAAAATTGTGGTCAGGTTCGAGTCAAAAATCGTCCCGAATGCCCGATCAAAACCGGCAACAATGGCTTGTTTGTTTGATGCACCTTGCTGGAGTTCTTCACGAATTCGCTCAAAAATCAACACGTTAGCATCCACCGCCATGCCGATGGTCAGCACGATACCTGCAATACCTGGTAAGGAGAGCGCCGCGCCAATCCATGACATTACTGCCAAGATCATCGCAACGTTGACCACCAAGGCAATGTTAGCAATCAAGCCAAACACCCGATAGAACACCACCATCCACAGCGCAACCAGTCCAAAACCGATCAATACCGACGTCAGACCTTTTTCGATGTTTTCCTGACCGAGGCTTGGACCGACGGTGCGCTCTTCCACAAAGTACATTGGCGCGGCCAATGCACCGGCACGCAGCAGCAAGGCCAGTTCGGCGGCTTCTTGTGGCGTGCCGACGCCGGTAATCCGGAACTGTGAACCGAGTACCGCTTGCACGGTGGCACGGTTAATCACTACTTTTTCGGCATACGGGGTACGGACTTCGCGCAGCTCACCCGTCAGGGCATCTGGCTCGAAGCTGATGCGTTGTTTGTTTTCGATAAACAACACCGCCATCTGTTTGCCGACCGCATTACGGGTGGCATCGCTCATTAAGCGACCACCGGCCGTGTCGAGGGTGATGTTGACTTGTGACTGGTTGTTTTCATCGAAGCCGCTTTGCGCGTTTTGTACGCGCTCACCGGTCACGATGCGCTGGCGTTGCAGCAGTACGGGTGCGCCGTCGAGGGTTTCAAACGGAAACGCCTCTGTACCGGCTGGTGCCGCGCCGCCTGTGTAGCTTTCGGCCTCGTCGGCCACCATGCGGAATTCAAGGTTGGCCGTGCGACCGAGGACACGTTTGGCTTCGGCAGTGTCTTGGACACCGGGCAGTTGCACCACGATGCGATTGGCACCTTGGGTTTGTACCACCGCTTCGGCCACGCCGAGTTCATTGACCCGATTGCGCATGGTGGTCAAGTTTTGGCCGACTGCGTATTGGGTAATCTCTTGGATTTTGGCGTCAGAGTATTTGAGCTGTAGTGCAAAACCGTCACCGGTCGCAATCGGCACTTGGGTAAAATCAGTGAATTGACGACGCAGTGCATCGGCTGCCGCATTACGACTGGCGGTATCGGCGAAGTTCAGTTGCATGCCGCCTTCGAGTGGGCGAATGCTGCTGATTTTGAGGTTTTCGCTACGACCAAACCGGCGCACATCGCTCACCGCAGTTTCTAAGCGTTGCTCGAGGGCTTTTTGCATGTCGACTTCAAGCAAAAAATGCACACCGCCGCGCAAGTCCAACCCGAGTTTCATCGGTGCTGCGCCAATCGCCCGCAACCATTCCGGCGTAGTCGGCGCAAGGTTGAGCGCGACTACATAGTTTTCGCCCATGCCGGTGCCGAGTACCGCTTGTGCCTTGCGTTGGTCATCTAGGCTGTCGAGCCGCAGTAACACTGAGTTATTGCTAAAAGTGCCTTCGTGACTTTTAATGCCTGCTTTATCGAGCACTTGTTTGGCTTGATTCAACACGCTCTGATCAATCTGGCTGCCTGCTTTTGCGCCAGTGACCTGAATCGCAGGCTCGTCTGGGTACAAGTTGGGCAAGGCATATAGGGTGCTGATGATGATCACCGCGATGATCAGCACATACTTCCATGCAGGATAATGCATTGGCGTTCTTCTTGAGCTTAAAAATGGGAAAAACGCGCCAGCAGCGCGTTCGGAATCAAGGATTACAGGCTGTTCAGGGTGCCTTCGGGCAAAATCGAGATGATCGCAGCACGTTGCACTTTAATTTCGTTATTAGTGCCTAGCGTAATCACCGCATAATCGCCTTCAACTTTCTTTACCCGACCCATCAAGCCACCCGCAAACACCACTTCGTTGCCGGTTTTGACGCTGTCAATCATCGCCCGATGTTCTTTGGTGCGTTTGGCTTGTGGCCGCCAGATCAAAAAGTAAAAAATGGCAATAAAGCCCGCAATCATCACCACTTGGCCGACCATCGAAGGACCCGCAGGGGCAGCAGCACTGGCATGTGCCGACGCAATAAACAGACTCATAACACGATTTCCTGAATGATGTCAGTGATCCAGCGGACAGCGGCACGACGCGCAGTTGGCCACAGGCTGAACAAAGGTTAGCAATTTACCGTTTTATCCGCGGCGGTGCAAACCAAGCGGCGCACACGTCGCCAAACAGCAACATAAAATACTGAGGTGTAGGTGGGGTTACGCAGGAGGCTTTCAATTGTCACAGCGGCAAAATCCGCACGAAAACACCCCGAACGCCGTCGAGGTGTAGTGATGAGGGCTTAAGCAGGGGTCAGTGGCTTAACCGTAGGTCAAATCACGCACCTTGCCGCGAAAAATCCAAAACGCAAACAAGCTATAGGCAATAATCATCGGCACAGTCACCAACGCACCAATCAGAATGATGGTGAGTGCTTCGGTTGAACTGGCCGCATCCCATGCTGTCAGTTGGCCGATCACCACATACGGGAACATGCTGTAGGCCAAGCCGACCGCACCCATAAATAGCGATAGCATCATCAGCGCAAACGGAACCCAACTGCGCCGACCACGCAGCAGATCTGGCTGATTAAAATACCAACGCATCAGCAGCAGCGCCCCGCCGGTGATCAGTGGAATAAACGCCAAGGCAAAAATCTCCGGCAGCTTAAACCACTTGTCAAATACCAGCGGACTGACCCACGGCGACGCCAGCGAAATCAGCAACATGCCGATCACCACCGGCCACCACGCCAGTTTTGCCCAGCCGATGGCTTTTTCTTGTAGCTCGCCTTCAGTTTTGATGATCAGCCAACATGCGCCGATCAGGGTATAAGTGGCCGGAACCGCGACCGCAATTGCCAGTGCAAACAGCCAAAATTGCAGCCCTTCGGCAAAGCCAGTCACATAGCGCCCCAACATATAGCCCTGCATCACCGAAGCCAGTCCTGAACCAAAAATAAACGCCCAGTTCCACCACAGTTGATGTTGCTCACGCGCCTTAACCCGAAAATCAAACGCCACCCCGCGCAGAATCAACCCGATCAACATAAACATAATCGGCAGGTACAACGCGGTCGAAATAATCGTATTGGCTTTGGGAAATGCGATGAGCAGTAGCCCAATCCCCAGCACCAGCCATGTTTCGTTGGCATCCCAAAATGGCCCAATCGAGGCCACCATCTGGTTGCGCTCGGTTGCATCGGCGCGGTGCATCAGCATGCCGACCCCTAAGTCAAAACCATCGAGCACCACATACACAAACATGGTAAAGCCCAATAACCCGACAAAAATCAACGGCAGCCACTCTGCCCAAGTCATGTCTATTCCGCTCATGATGTGGCTCCTGTGCTGGGTTTGATGCTGGACGCAGTATCGGCTGTCACGGTCGCATCCAGCCCTTCGTCTGCCAACGCCGCAATCGCTTCGCCAGAGCCGCGCGGTGGGGTGTTGGTGGTGACGGTTGGATGCTCCGCCATGTACTTCAGCACACTACAGTACGCCACCAGCAAGAAGCCGTAGACCACCAGATACAAGCCCAACGTCAGCCCGATGTGTCCAGCGGGGGTAGTGGTGACCATATCTGCGGTGCGAATCACCCCATGTACTAGCCATGGCTGGCGACCGATTTCGGTGACATACCAACCGGCCAGTACCGCAACCCAACCCGAAAAGGTCATGCCCGCAAACGCATACAGCAATGGCTTAGAAAAGCGCTGTGCGTCGCCGCCAACTTGACGCAGCCGCCACCAGCCATACCAACTCAAGATC
>JBAQKP010000088.1:0-4985 GCA_049301135.1 Moraxellaceae bacterium
GGGCAAAACTCAAGGTCTGCTGGCGGATGCTGGCAAACGGATCATCCAGCAATAAAGGCAACAAGGCAGCACTGCTGGGATCGTTGGGTTTGGCCATCCATTCATTCAGGGCTTCTTGATGCACATCAGCATGCTGACTGCTGAGCAATAAGCGCAAAGTCGCGGCCAAGCTCAATTCGACTGAGCCACTGAGCTGTCGATTCAAACAAGCCTTCATGGCCTCGGCACGAATCGCTGCATGCGGGTCATTTAACACCTGTTGCAGCTGTTGCAAGGCGGCTGGATCGTGTGGCTGCGCGGCTAACAGCTCCAAGAGTCGTTTCAGTGCGCGGCGATGGATGTCCTCATGTGGACTCTGTAGGCCGTGTTCAATCCACGTCAGCGCATCGGCTTGAATCTGTGCCAAACTGCTAAATGCCTGATCGCGTACCATGCTGTCACGGTCGTGTAACAGACTAAGCAAGATCGGAGTAGCTTCACTGAGCTTTAAATACGCCAAAGCCTGCGCCACGCCACGCCGAATATCTGCATCTTTTTCTTGTGCCAATTGCATCAGTAAACCAAAGGCGCGCTGATCTTGAAACAGCGCGAGTGCATAGCTGGCCGCCAAACTCAGATCAGCATAGCTGCTGACCATCGCATAGAGGAGTGGGGCAACATCGACATCGACGGCCGCAGCGGGTCGGATCGGCTGGGTTTTTTCGGGCTTTTGCTCAGATGACTGTGTGTTATTGCTTGGGTTTTGCGCATCAGCGATCAACACAAAATTAGCCAACTCGCGCATCGGGCGGGTAAATGCGTGGTCACGCACTTGCAGCGCTTCGGCCAAACGAGGTTGTCCCAATACCGCGACCCAAAACGCCGTATGCCGTAGGCGATGATCGGCGTGTTGTTGCAAACGCAAAACCTGTGGCTTGACCGTTGGCAGGGTCAATAAATTACGTTGATACAGTCGAATCAGCCCAGCCCGTTGGGTAAAGACGTTGGCTGAAGCGAGCGCCAGCAGTGAGGCTTTTGGCTGATCAGCGGGATAGCAACTTTCTAACAGGTGTAACGCCAGTACCTGCACCTCATCTTGCGGATGCTGTTGTAAGGCGTGAATCAGCAATTGTTCTGCGCGTTTGTGTTGCGGGGCTTGCGATTGCTGTGCGATCAGTACCAAGGCATTGAGCGCCAGTCGCCCCAAGGCCAGATCACCCGTTGCCAGCGCATCAATCACATGCTGTAACGGGTCAATCGCCAAGTGGGCGCGTGCCTGTAGCGCGTTGAAAGCGGTTTCGCGCACTTCGGCATGCTGTTTGTCTTTGAGCAGTTTAAACACGGCCAGATTGGCTTTCGGGTGTTTGGCCTGAATCAATGCGTCGGTAAGTTTTAACCGCAATGCCTTGTCTTTGCTTTGGTTTAACGCTTGCTCAAGCTGTTGAATGGCGGGCTGATCGTCGTACTGTTGCAACAACGCAATCGCACGCGGCATTTCTTCAGGGTGTTGTTGGTCGTCAAAAGTGTATTTTGCCCAGTGATAGCCATCACGCACCAGCAACAGCACATCACCGAGCTTGCCCTCTGTGTCCAGTGCGATCCAGCGCAGACTGTGATCTGTTCCCGTCACCACCACACAGGGCTTGTCTTGCCAGTGATTCAGCGCAAGCTGACGCATCGACACCAGATTTTGCTTGCAGGTGTTGGGTTGTCCACCAGCTTCTGGCCATGATTTAACGCTTTGATCATCAGCCGCACTGTATAGACGGTCTGGCGTGCTGAGTAGGGCATGAATGACGCCAGTATGGTTGCTATTTTTACCTTTATCGAGCGCTTGTAACTCACCTTGTACATGCGTGCTATACAGCTTACGGTCTTGGCCTGCCGAATAAAAACGCTGCTGCTGATGGGCAAAGCATACTGCGGTCACCGCACCTTGATGAATCTCCGCCTGTGCCGATGACTGCAACTGATTGTCTTGCCAAAAAAAGCTGGCAATTTGACCTGACGCAAACCCGACCACCAACCACTGACCATCATCTGAACTGGCGCATACCGTCGCCGATTGATCGAGTGGCAAATGCTGTAAGCGAGCCGTCTGTGGGTCAAACCAAGATAAACGCTGCGCTTGTAAGATCACCAGATATTGATTTGCCAGCACTGTAATGGCCAAAATCGGCGCATGCCCTTGCTCAATATCCAGACTCGGCAGCGGATGTGCGTGGACGGCTTGTTGACCTTTTAAATCGGTGTGGTACAGCTGCCCGTCACTCCCCGCCAGCCAGAGTTGATCGCCCAACCGGGTACACGCGGTGACACCACACGGCAACGCTTGCACATGAATTTGTAGCGCTGCGCTGTCGGTTTGAATCCGATAGACCGCCGTCGGTAATCCTTCAACATGCTGGGTGGTCAGCACCACTTGATCAGGCTGGCCGAGCAGAGCCGTCGCTTGGCCGCGATAGGTCATGGCCAGTTGTTGCATGGCTTTTGTCATGTGTATGTCCTTCAATTATTTGTCGTATGAGTCAGCCTGCATGCCTAGCTCAGGATAGGCATGCCGAATACGGGTCACCGCCACCAAGCATGCGGCCTGCTCCATCTGTGCGCGTGAGCGCTGGAAGGTTTCAAGCACCGGCAGCACCAACTGAGCAAACGCCTGATCTTCGAGTGCCAGATCTCGACAGGTCTCAATCAAGGCACATTTGGCACGACTGGCGGGCATCGGCTTACGACTTAGCGTAGTCCCTGTGCCCCCTTGCTCCATCGCTACTAGGCGAGCAGGCGGCAATTCAAACAACCAACGGCGCAGTAAGCCTTGCAGCGCGTCAGCTGTGGCTGGCCATTCGGCTGGCCGCTCAGGTAAGCCTGTGCCCAACTGTTGCGCCCGCTCGGTTTGTTGTTGGATTTTGGTTTGACCGAGACTGAGGGTTACGCCGTTCAGATGCGGCTTCCAATCGGCAGTGGTGGCATAGTGCCGATACTGCTGCCAGAGCAAGCGAATCGCAAAAGAACGCACCTCACGCTCAGGGCTTTCGGTCAGTTGAAACAACACCTGTGGCTGCTGAAACTGCGGTGTCGCCCGCACAATTTGCATACCCAGCTGACGACCAAAGGCGTGGCGTGACTCACACAAGCCATAGACCGCTGTCGGATCAAGTGTCTCTGTGTGCAGGTGATAGCCTTTATTGTCAGCAGAGGCTGGATCGAGCAGGGCTTTTTGGATCAGGTCACGGGTTTCGGCATAGCGCGACTCGGCCAGCAGCACCACATCGCGCGAACTCGGCGACCAACGCGCCAATTCAAACTGCGCAATCTCCAAGGCAAATTGCCGCATCTCAACATACAGATGATTAAGCAACGGTTGGAAGCGCTCGAGCGTCAAAAACGCCGCAGGAATCTCGGCATCGGGATCGACCGGACGATCTGTCAGTTTTAGGCATAGTTTGGGATGATGATGGCGTATGTACTGCAAGGCCAAGCGACTGAGCGGCGTATTCGGCTGCGCGGTTGCCATCTGCCACAATACCTCACAGCCTGCCAAAGTTTGATCTTGGCTGGCTTGGCGCGATTGACCGACCAACATCTGCAAAAAAGCAGTTTCGGAAATGATTTTAATCGACGCGCCCGCTGCAATCAGCGATTCAGCTTTGACCTGTTTACTGCCTTTGCGACCATTGCCATACAGTGGCGAACCGTCGTCACCAATCACCAAATAATCCAGCTTGTTATTCACTGCGGTTGCGTTTTTGCCATTCGCCGCCGTGACTTTTTGCTCTGACTCGGCACGCGTCATGGTACTGAGCTTGCCCGTAAACAAGAAATTTTGTTGCTGCAAGTCGACCTGTATCGCATCAGTTGAAGTTGGCGTGCTGTTGTCCGAAATCTGCTGCGTCGGCGCAAAATCGGCAGGGACAAATGCCCGAATCATACGATCCACCGCAAAGTCATGATAATGGCTTTCTTCACGTTGGGCTAAGGTCAACAACCAGTCAAACGTCAAACTCGCAGGCACAAAACGCCGCACATCTGCTAGCCACGCACGCACGGTTTCTGCCAGATCCGCATCAAAATTCAAGCGCTTGAGCCAGTCGTAGCCGACATCACGACAAAAACTGCGAAACTCGGCGTGCTGTTCCCAATCGGGCTGGTAGGCCAGCGCATGCCAATACCACATCGGTAATGCTGAGGCGGGGTAATCCTCTTGTGCCAACCAACGCTGCACCCGCGCTTGGGTCAACGGATGCAACAGCAGCACTTGGAGGCTGGTCGCCTGTACTTGTTTAACGCCGATTTTTTCAAGCATATTTAGCGCAAAATCAGCACTGCCCCGATAGGCATAGTGTTCGGGTAATTGCAGCAGGATTTGTTCAAAATAGACCGTAGGGATTTTGGCAATCGGATGATACTGCTGTAAATATTTTTCAACAAACGCCACGCTATGCCGTTGTCCACCGCGTAATCGTTGTTCAAACCATGCCAGATCTAGCTCGTTTGCATTAAATTGGCTCGACAATTGCTGCGCCGCCAACACATGATGATGCTGGGAATCGAGCAATTGTCCCCATGCGGCCAAGCCGACTGCTTGACGGGGATCACGCGATTTGAGCAGTTCAAGCGCAAACTCGCGTACTTTGGGATTAGCGTTTTCGGCCAAACGGAGCACGGTGGTGAGGTCTAAATCTGCGGCGTAGGTCTTGGCATAGCTGATGGCATAGGCTTGCGCCTCAACTGATGCAGACTCCAACAGCTCAATCACCACAGCGTGCAGCCCCAATCGCACAAACTGTTGTTGCTCATAGCGTGGCGAGTTTTGTAATAGCCAAACCAACAGCTCATCACGCGCGGCGCTGGCCACTGGAATCAACGCCAGCGCATGAATCCGTGTCATTTCGACATCGCGCAATTGACTGCGAAAGTCATGCTTGAGCGCATCACAAGCGTACTGACGAATCGCCTCAGCCCGCGCCATGCCCATCAGCTTGAACAATGGCTCTGGTGAGCGT
>JBAQKP010000089.1:0-2001 GCA_049301135.1 Moraxellaceae bacterium
CAATGGAAGACACATCACCAGTGAGGCCAATACCGCCCCAGTCCAGTGAAACGCCACCTGAATGCCATATTGATCCAGCCAACCGCCAATCGCGCCTTGCCGACCGAATAACAATAACAGCAAATAGCCCGGCACCACCGGCGGCAATACCAACGGCAACATCACCAAGGCTTCGACCAGACTTTTGCCCCAAAACTCACAACGCGCCAGCAACCACGCCAGCCCAATCGCTGGAACGATGCCGAGCAGCACACAGCACGTCGCCACCTTGACTGATAGCCACAGTGCTTGATACTCGTCAGGGCTTAAATTCAGCGCCATCATTTCGGTTTAAACTCAAACCCATGACGTACAAACACCTGCCCCGCTGCCGGTGATTGCACATAACTCAAAAACCGCCGTGCGCTTTGAGACGGCTTGGGCATCAGCGCCGCTGGGTACACAATCGGTGTGTGACTACTAGTCGGAAACGTGGCAACGATTTTGACTTTTAGGCTGATCTTGGCATCGGTTTGATACACCACGCCAAGATCACATTCACCGCGCTCCACAAAGGCTAACGCACTGCGCACATCTTCTGTACCGACCACGCGGCCTTTCAGTTGATCCCATAATTTCAATGAAGTAAAAGCCTGTTTTGCATACAGTCCAGCTGGAACACCACTATCAGGCGAACCCATGCACAAGCGCCCGCGATAGCCCGTCACCCACGTCGCATTAGGCTGCACACTGACGGCACGCGCTTGGGCTGCTGGTGCAATCAACACCAATTGATTACCCAATAGATTCAGCCGACTTGGCAGGTCGATTTGTTTCTGCTGTTGTAGATGATCCATCCACTTTAAATCAGCAGACACGAAAATCTGTGCGGGTGCGCCTTGCTCAATTTGCCGCGCAAGAATCGACGATGACGCAAATGATAAACGGATCTGATCGTTGGGATGTTTGGCATGATATTGCTTGGTGACTTCAGTCAGTGCTTGGGTCAAGCTGGCCGCTGCAAATACCGTCACCGACTCAGCCGATGCACTCGCATGCAGTCCAGCGCCTAATCCAAGCAAGGTCACGCTCAAGACTGAGCATCTGGTAGTTTTGAACATTCACGCCACCTGTCTGAGCATGCTTCAGTGTAATTTAGACATTCGCTATATTTCTAAAGATATAATGAACTTGCGCAGACTAACGTGGATCAAGCGGCCTGTCTAGCCGTCAACAGATCTAGGCATCAACGCAACCCTATCAACGTGCTGTCAGCGTCATGGACTGTCGCTTTAATCGACACCGCCTCTATCCGGCGCAATCAGGCTTGGTTTATGCTGTCGCCCCGCTTGTTTTAAGAGTCTACGCTTGAGCCAAATCGAAACCGTGATCCGTGCCAGCAAACAACTCGAGCAACTGCTTGAGCAGCACTACGGCGCGAGCGGGCGCGGACTACACGAAAAAACCAGCAGCATTGAGGATCAACTCGACAGCGATACGGTGCGCCGTCTACGCAAAATTGCGACCTTGCGCAATAAAGTGGTACATGAAGATTTTGAAATTGATGATTTGACTGACTTTCAATGTGATGCACAAGGCTTGGCGCAACAATTACAGCCTAAAACAGCCAGTACCCGCAAAAACAGCCCCGCTCAAAAACCGCAGACTCGCCCACCTGAACCGGTCAAACGTCCTGACAGCGCAACACCGCGTCAAACCGCAAAATTCAGCCCAAGCAAAACCCTAACACCGCAACCGCGTGTACAACCGCGTGTCAAATTACCCAACGACACACCACAAAACGCAGCGCAAAACTCAGCAAAAAAACCTCAGCGTAAACAGCAGCCCGCCACAACCAAGCCAGCAACGAACTCAATTTTTCCGGCGATTAGTGGCATCTTGATTTTTTTGGCGATTATTTGGATTTTGGCGCACTAAATGGCTTATTTGGCTGACTGCATTCGACCGTTTACTCAGAAGGCAACACCACTGTTTCAGCACGGGCGTCAGGCTGCTCGGCAC
>JBAQKP010000090.1:0-15283 GCA_049301135.1 Moraxellaceae bacterium
GGCTGGAAGTGGTCGAACATGCCGCTGCGATTGGTAATTTACAACTCGGTGAACTGGCCAATAATGTCGCTAGTGGTGTGGATACCTATACCCTGATTCAGCCGCTGGGCGTGTGTGCGGGGATTACGCCGTTTAACTTTCCGGCGATGATTCCGCTGTGGATGTTTCCGATGGCGATTGCCTGTGGCAATACCTTTGTGTTGAAGCCGTCCGAGCAAGACCCGATGGTGACCACGCGCTTGGTCGAGTTGGCGTTAGAAGCCGGTATTCCGGCCGGTGTGCTGAACATGCTGCATGGCGGCGAGCAGGTGGTGAATGCACTGTGTGATCATGCGCAGATCAAGGCGATTTCGTTCGTCGGATCAACGCGCGTCGGCACGCATGTCTACAATCGTGCCAGTCAAAATGGCAAACGCGTACAGTGCATGATGGGCGCAAAAAACCACGCCATCGTGATGCCGGATGCGCATAAAGCCCAAACGTTAAATCAATTGGTTGGCGCGGCGTTTGGCGCGGCAGGGCAGCGTTGTATGGCGTTGTCAGTCGTCGTCCTGGTGGGTGCGGCGCAGCAATGGTTGGACGAACTGACCGAAAAAGCCAAGCAACTGCGTCTTGGTGCGGGTCACGAGCCAAACGCCGATATTGGCCCGCTGATCTCGTGTCAGGCCAAAACACGGGTTGAAGCGCTGATTGCGGCGGGCGAGGCTGAAGGTGCGCGGTTGGTGCTGGATGGCCGTCAACCACAGGTTGAGGGTTATCAGCAGGGTAATTTTGTCGCACCAACGATTTTTGCCGAGGTCACGCCAAATATGCGGATCTATCAGCAGGAAGTGTTTGGCCCTGTGCTGTGTGTGATGGCCGCAGACAGCCTGAATGAGGCGATTGCGCTGATTAACGCCAATCCAAATGGCAACGGGACGGCGATTTTTACCCAGTCTGGTGCAGCGGCACGGCAGTTCCAAGAGCAGATTGATGTCGGTCAGGTTGGGATCAATGTGCCGATTCCTGTGCCTGTGCCGATGTTCTCGTTTTCGGGTTCACGCGCATCGAAGCTGGGGGATTTGGGCCCTTATGGGAAGCAAGCGGTGCAGTTTTATACTCAGACCAAAACCATCACCGCGCGTTGGTTTGAGGACGATGTGGTGGGCGCGGTGAATACCACGATTAGTTTGAAATAATCACAACAGATTGCAAGGAGTCAGCATGAGCAGCAGCAGAATCGGTTTTATTGGTCTGGGCAATATGGGCGCACCGATGGCGCACAACTTGCTGAAGGCCGGACACAGTGTGCAGGTGTTTGACCTGAATGCCAGCGCCGTGCGCGAATTGGCCGAAGCAGGAGCGAGTGTCGCAGGTTCGGTGGCGGAGTTGGCGCGTTTTCATCTGGATGTGCTGATCACCATGCTACCGGCTGCCGCGCATGTGCAGCAAGTCTACTGTGGTGACGATGGCGTGTTGGCGCACGTCGCACCAAGCGTGTTGTTGATCGATTGCTCGACCATCGACCCGTATACCGCGCGACAGGTCGCCGCCGCTGCGCAAGCACATGGCAATCCAATGCTCGACGCGCCCGTATCAGGTGGCACGGCAGGCGCAACCGCAGGCACGCTCACCTTTATGGTCGGCGGTGATGCGGCGCTGTTTGCACAAGGGCAGCCGATCTTGGCTGCGATGGGCAAAAATATCATTCATTGTGGTGCAGTTGGCACTGGACAGGTCGCCAAAGTCGCCAATAATCTGCTGCTGGCGATTAGCATGATTGGTCTGTCTGAGGCGATGACACTGGGTGTGGCGTTGGGGATGGATGCCAAAGTATTGGCACAGGTGATTAACAGCTCAAGCGGGCGCTGTTGGAGTTCGGAGGTCTATCATCCGTATCCTGATGTGATGCCGAATGTGCCGGCGTCGCGCGGTTATAGCGGCGGCTTTGGCAGCAATCTGATGCTAAAAGACTTGGGTCTTGCCACTGAATCCGCCAAAAAAGTAGGCCAGCCTTTACTGCTGGGTGCATTGGCGCAGCAGTTGTATCAGCAGTTTAGTTTGCAAGGGCATGGGCAGTTGGATTTTTCGGCAATTATTCAGGCGTATCAGGCGAAAGAGTAGGTCTGGTAAGCCGTGTTAAAGGAGTGCTCTGTTGAATTTAGATTTTGAGTTGACCGATGAGCAGCGCATGATTCGTGATATGGCGCGTGAGTTTGCGCGTCAAGAATTACGCCCAAATGCCGCCGCATGGGACGAAGCCGCGGCGCTACCGGATGCGATGATCACCCAAATGGGGCAGTTGGGACTGCTCGGGATGATCGTGCCGGAGCAGTGGGGCGGCTCGTATACCGATTACACCGCGTATGCCTTGGCGATTGAGGAAATCGCCGCCGGTGACAGTGCGGTCAGTACTTTGATGAGCGTGCATAACTCGGTCGGCTGTGGCCCAATCCTGCAATACGGTACGCCCGAACAGCAGACCCGTTGGCTGCCGGATTTGGCCAGTGGTCGGGCAATTGGTTGTTTTTGTTTGACTGAGCCACATGCCGGTTCGGAGGCCAATAACCTGAAAACCCGAGCGGTACTCGACGGCGATCACTGGGTATTGAACGGCAGTAAGCAGTTTGTCACCAACGGTCAACGCGCGTCGGTAGCGATTGTGTTTGCGGTGACTGATCCAGAACTCGGTAAAAAAGGCTTGTCGGCGTTTATTGTGCCGACCGATACCGCAGGGTTTGAGGTGAGTCGGGTCGAGAAGAAGCTCGGTATTCGTGCTTCGGATACCTGTGCGATCAGCCTGACGGACTGTCGCATTCCGGCGAATCACCTACTTGGTCAGCGTGGCAAAGGTTTGGCGATTGCACTGTCCAATCTCGAGGGCGGACGCATCGGGATTGCCGCACAAGCGGTTGGGATTGCACGGGCAGCATTTGAAGCGGCGCTCGGTTATGCGCGGGATCGGGTGCAGTTTGGGCAGCCGATTATCCAGCACCAGAGTATCGGTAACTTATTGGCGGATATGCAGATGCAGATCAATGCGGCGCGGCTGATGGTGCTGCAAGCGGCCAAGATGCGTACCGCCGGTGTGCCGTGTTTGTCGGAAGCCTCGCAAGCCAAGCTGTTTGCCTCAGAGATGGCCGAGCGGGTCTGTTCGAGCGCGATTCAGATTCATGGTGGCTACGGTTATCTACAGGATTATCCGGTTGAGCGGCTGTACCGTGATGCACGGATTACGCAGATTTATGAGGGCAGTAGCGAAATTCAGCGTCTGTTGATTGCGCGGCAGTTGGCGGATTATGTGCTGTAATTGAAAAACTAGCGGCTCAACCCTGAGTCGCCAGTTTGATTAAGCTGTGCGCGATACTGCCTTTCGGTGGAATCAAGGGCAATTGATCAAACGGATAAAACGCCGCTTCAGCGATTTCGTCTTCTTGCAGTACCAGTTCACCACCCGCATATTCAGCGGTAAATCCAATCATAATATTGGTCGGAAACGGCCACGGCTGACTGCTGACATAGCGAATGCTCTGTATGTCTAGACCGACTTCTTCTTTGACCTCACGTGCCACCGCTTGTTCTAAAGTCTCGCCAACTTCTACAAAACCCGCTATTAAGCTAAACATTGGTGTGCTAAACCGATGCGCCCGCGCAAGCAAAATCGTCTCACCTTTGGTAATCGCGACAATCACGCAGGGATTAACTCGCGGATAAGCACTGTGGCCGCAGGCCGGACAGACTTGGGCAAACTCGCCTTGCGCATGTCGCACGGTCGGCGTACCGCAATGACTACAAAACCGATGGTTACGTTGCCATTCGAGCAGTTGGAGTGCCCGCGATATGCGCTCAAAGCCGGTTTGGTCGAGTGCTGAGATGATCTGCCGCAGCGGAACCAATTGGTAGCCGTGCGGCACGTCAATCGGCTCAATCGCCCTGACCACATACTGGGCATCACTTTCGACACTGACCAAGAGCTCATCAGGATGTTGATCATTGCTCAGTGGAAATTGCAGCGTCTGATCCAGCACGAGGCTTTGACCATGCACCAAGAGCGCGTAACGCTGCATCAGATTGCTCCTTTAAGCCGCTTGCAACACGGCGAGGCTGCCTTCACCGATACTAAATGGCCGTTCGCCCGCCGGTTTATTGATTTCGATGCTTTCAAGGTAGTAGTCGATACAAACCAGCGCATCGGCCAAGCGGTCAAGCACCAGCCCAGACGCTGCCGCTTGATCTGGCGTAAAGCGGTTGTGCATGTATTGGGCGGTTTGTTGCAAAATCCGACTGCCACGCGGCGCTTCAAGGAACAACATTGCACCGCTGACGCTTTCGAGCATCACCGGCACGTTGGCCAGATGCAGGGCATCATTGTCATTTTCGATATACGACAACAAAGCGCGCATCGCCATGCCAATCGTGCCACGGCTTTCGCTGACCAAAGTCGCGCGCGCTTCATCGAGTTGATGCAAGGAGATCATCATGTTGTTGAGCGGCAGCATGACCGCGCCAGAGGTGTACGACTTGTCCAAAATGGTCATGTCGTTTTCGGCGATCATCAGCGCATCCATCAGCGCGTTTAAGCTGTCTTGGTTATCGCCTTTGAGCCAACTGCTTTCGAGGGCGATTTGTTGGCGCAGTTGGATTGCGGCATTGCCGAGATTAAGCATGTCAAACGTGCCCGCCAACACCTGCATGCGCTCGCTGATGCTGATCGCGCCTTCTTCTGGGGTTTCGCCGCGTACCAAGCCGTCGATTTGGTGTTTGATCTGGCTGATTTCACCGTGGATCAACTCATTGACGGTATGAATCACTTCGCCATTGGGGCCAAATAAGAAGCGCGCCAAATCACTGCTGGTACGGTCGGTCGCAATCTGAGCTTGCAGATTAAGCTGGCTGCGCAGGCTGGCGGCCGTATCGTGATCGCGACAAGTGCCCAACGCCAACACATCGGTTAGATCGGCCAGTGTCGGTACAGCGGCTGGCTGGGCAAATTGTCGCTCAATCGCAACCAAGACGCGCTGACGACTGGCCGTCAGTGGCCGACACAGTTCGAGTTGCTCAAGCGCACTTTGTGCTGCTTGCCAGTACAGCCCAGATGCGCCGCCTGTGGCGAGACGTGCCATTTCAAAACCGGCACGTTGCATTAAACGATAATGATCTGGCGTTGCCCGACCAGCCAACACTGCGCTGAGGCCATGTCGATACATCCGCGCCAAAAACTGCATCAGCGGCTGTTGTTCTGGCTGATGCAGCGCGTCTGCGGTTGCGCCAGTCGGGGTGATTTGAGCGATGTTCAAATGCGGCGTTAAAAAATAGCCTTCGCGCAGCAGCGGCAAACCGGCCATCTGATTCAGCGTATTGGTAATCGGCAGCAACAAATGCGGCAGTAAGGTTTCGCGCAGCAGTACAAATTCGAGATAGCGGTGCAGCACCATTAAGCCTTCGCCAAGTGCGGCCAGTCGTTCTTCGCGGGTGTTGCTAGGATGTTCAGCGATGTCTTTCATGGACTTGGCCATAGCACCAGATAGCTCACTTGCCCCAAACAAGTTGAGTAAGCGCAAGATGCCATGAATCTGCGCCATCGCTTCGGCCGCATCGACCAAGCCGCTGGTATTTTGGTCGTCATCGACAAACACGCTGAGTACCGACTCGACCTGTGCTAAAGAAAGGTCGATCTCGGGCTTGACCAGATGTAATGATGCCACGTCAAAGTGCGCGGTCGGCGCGGTACTGCTAAAATCGGGCATGGATTCCTTCCTATCAGTTGTGTTGCTGTCTATTGCGTGAGGCGGTGCATCCGCACTCGGCCTCAGGATTAAATTGGTTCAACCTTAATGCTTTTGCGTACACCGTGCCAGTGGATTTTGAGCCTGAATGACAGATTTTGAGCAATCAGCCGAGGCTCTGCCGCCAAATGCTCACCGGACTGGCCTGACCTTTATCCAATTGATCCAGCCACTGCTCATGGCGTGCCACGTCATGTGGGTCAGCTTGAATCACGGCCAAGTTGGCTTGCTTAAAGCGGCGATGGTGGCGTGGTTGGTCACCGGCCTGCCCATCTTGCTGCATATCGAGGGTGACTTGGCCGCCAGTCATCGCCAGATAGACATCAGCTAAAATCTCGGCATCCAATAACGCGCCGTGATAGGTGCGGTCGCGTGGGGCGATCTCATAACGCCGTGCCAGTGCGTCCAGTGAGTTTTTTTGCCCAGCATGTTTACGCTTGGCCATCGCCAAGGTATCGGTGACTTGCACCTGTCCAGCCAGTGCGGGCAGGCCACAGCGGCGTAGCTCGGCTTCTAAAAAATTCATGTCAAAGCTGGCATTGTGCGCGATGATTTCGCCGCCGATCAAAAAATCACACAGGTCTTGCGCGATCCGAGCAAAACGGATCTTATCGCGTAAAAACTCGTCGGTAATGCCGTGAATCGCCACCGAGTCACCGACTGGTTGTTCAGGATTTAAATAGACGTGTAAGGTATTGCCGGTTGCTTTGCGATTGACCATTTCGATCACACCGATCTCGATCACTCGTTCGGTTTGTGGGTTGATGCCGGTGGTTTCGGTGTCGAGAATCAGTTGCCGATGGCCGCTACTCACGCGCTGTGGGGCTTGCCAGTCGGTGTTTGTCTCTGATTGCGTTGGGTTGGCTGACATTTCTGGGCCAGTTGATTTTTCTGGATGGGATGGCTGTTGGTGCGTGGATTGATCAGCCGTGAATTCTTGTAATTGATCTTGGCTGATAGACTCAGACTGGTCGGCTGCGCTGAGATCCATCGGCTGTTCATGCGGCAGCGACAGTGGTTCAAAATTTGACAGGTCTTCTTCAATAGCGTTCGCCGTTGCTTGCTGGTGCTGACTTTGTGCATCAGCAATCGGCTGTGGATCAAACGGTAAGTCATCAAATGGCACGTCGTCCAGTGCGGCATCATCGATGACCGCATCAAAGCCCAACGGATCGCTGGTCAACCAGTCGGGAATAGATGGCGTGCCAGTGGCGGGTGTGTGTTTGCCTGCCAGCAGTTGTTCAACGCCTTGATTAGCCAGTGCATCGGCACGCTCGTTACCGGCATGACCGGCATGACCTTTAATCCAGCGCCAATCGATTTGACGGCCTTGGCAGGCATGATCAAGCTGCATCCACAGGTCTTTGTTGCTGACTGGAGCGCCATCGGCTTTGCGCCAGTTTTTGGCTTTCCAGCCTTGAATCCACTGGGTAATGCCTTGCACGACGTAGTTGGAATCTGTCCACACGGTGATAGCGCCGATGCCTGCGGTTTTGTTTAAGCCTTCGATGGCTGCGGTGAGTTCCATCTGGTTGTTGGTGCAGTGTTGCGCCCCGCCACAAAAATCTTGGGTTGAACCGTCAGGATACTGAACATGCACGCCCCAACCGCCGAGTCCAGGGTTGCCTTTGCATGCCCCATCCACATACAGCGTGGCAGATTGAATCGACATCGGGTGACTCCAAAAAAACACGGCGAAAAACACGGTATAAGATCTGTTGGGATTGCGCAGAAACACCGCATTGCGTTGCAGAAAAGTAGCACGTTGCTGGCAATCGCGCGTCGTCATCAGGCATTATGACAAGAGCGTGCTGGGATTGCACGGCTGTGATGTGACTGTTGCAGTGATCGGTGCGATTTTTTAGGCCAGCTTCAAGCAGTCATGCTGCAATATTCCCTCACATCCTGCTGCGCAGTAACGCTAGCGGTCTGCGCATGACCTCTCTACAATTCTGTGTTTGTTATACTGATTTTGGATGTTGCTATGTTTACACCGATCCCGTCTGCCGAAGATTCCCGTGTGATGTCGAGTATGACCACTTGGACACGAGGTGTGGGTCAGCGTTTGTCGTTGATCAGCGCGATGGCACTGACGGGGTTGTTGGTCGGCTGTAGCAGCCAGCCGGTGCAGCGTGGACAAGGCGTGGTAATTCCGGTCACCAATAAAGCCCAACAAGCACAGCAGGCCAGACAACAGCGTGCTACAGGGCGTACCTTTGCAGCGGGTCAGCAGCAAGGGTTGCTGGATGCCGATAGCCTCGATCAGCTGGAGCTGCTGTTAGAAGCCACCGATATGCAGGCGGTAGAAACCAACCGACTATCGGTATTGCGGCATGGTGACTTATGGGAGCGCATGCGGGCAGGTTTTAAAATGAACCTGAGCCAGTCGAATAGCCGCATCGCTGCCCAGCAAAGTTGGTTTGTCACCCGCCAGTCTTATCTGGATCGACTGACTGCACGCGCCAGTCGTTATCTGTATCACACGGTGTCTGAAGCCGAAAAACGCGGTCTGCCGACCGAGTTGGCGTTGTTGCCCGTGATCGAAAGCTCGTATGACCCAGCCGCGACCAGTAACGCGGCGGCGGCGGGCATGTGGCAGTTTATCCCGAGTACCGGCAAGATTTATGGTCTACGCCAAGATGCCTTGTACGATGGTCGGCGTGATGTGGTGGAATCGACCCGTGCCGCCTATGATTTTTTAAGCAGTCTATATAATCAGTTTGGTTCGTGGGAGTTGGCACTGGCGGCCTATAACTGCGGCGGTGGCTGTGTACAACGTGCGATTAACCGCAATGCCGCCGATGGCTTGCCCACTGATTTTTGGTCATTACGCCTGCCCGAAGAAACCAAAAATTATGTGCCGCGCTTCTTGGCAGTGGCGCAGATCGTCAGTAATCCGGTACGTCATAATGTAAATTTTCCACCGATTGCCAATCGGCCACACTTTCGCGAAGTCCCGATTGCTGGACAGGTTCGTCTGAGTGATGCTGCGCAGTTAATTGGCATGACTGAGCAAGAATTGTATGTGTTAAACCCCGGTTTTCGGCAGGGCATGACCACGCCGCAAGGGCCACATCGTTTGCTGATTCCGACCTCGCTCGCGCCACACTATGACGCGCAGTTGCTCAAGCTGCCGACGGTGAATGGCGCTCGTCCGACGTTGCTGGCCAATGCGCCATTGCCTGCGGGCAGTGCCGTCCTCGGCCAATCCTCTGGTTATAGCAATGCCGAAGCAGCCGCGTTAATGGGACGACCCAGTGCGCCGTTGACCGTACAGCGCACCAACACCAATGCAGGAGTGACCACGCAAGTCACCACGCGCAGTAACTCAGCCAGTGCGCCAGAGATTACCACCCGCGTACAGTTGCCGACCAATTCAGCAGCGTTAGCAGCATTGGCCAGTGCCGCCAGTGTGCCGACCGGTACGCAAAGTCGCTTGGCTTTACCTGTCGGTTCGAGCAGCCTGAGTGCCAGTAATACTCGTTCGGTAGGGGAGCCACCATTAAGTGAGGCGGAGCGGCAGCGGATTGTCGCCAGTAGTGTGACACCTGTGCGTAACAACCCGCAGGCTTCAACCACGGCTGCGACGCCTGCATCTAATAGTGCAAGCGTGGTCAGCACGCCAACAGTAGCCCGCACTGAGCAGCCACTAAATGAAGCAGAACGGCAGCGGCTGATGCAGACGTTGACGGCGACCTCGACTATCGCGCCGCAAGTGTCGCTAGAACCAGCACTTAACCCCACCGAAAAAGCCCAGTTAGTCCAAGAAATCCAGCAAATTGCCCCCGCCGGAACCACAGTGGTTGATCCACTCGACGGCAAAATTCCATTGGTCGCCTTGCAAACCCAACAATCGGTGCTGGAGTCGCGTGGCGCTGAACGCCAAGTCAGTTATGAGCAACCGGTGTTTAGTCCGCCAGCCGCCAGTCGTCCCACCAGTACAACTGCCGCTACTGTGCGCCCAGTGGTGGTCAGTCCAGTTGCTGCACCTGTCGTAGCCAGTAAGCCCGCCCGCCCCAAAGGCAGTCGCACGGTGTATACCGTACAGGCGGGGGATAGTTTGACGGCGCTGGCCAGTCGCTTTAAGCTGGATGTGGCGCAAATCGCCGAATGGAATCAAATGTCAGCGCGTGCCAATCTGATGGCGGGCACATCGTTGTATTTATATGGGGTCACCGCACCTGTCGAAAAGCCGACCAGCTATCGCGTACAAGCGGGTGATACGCTGAGTGGCGTGGCCAGTCGCTTTGGACTCACCAATCAACAGTTAGCCAGCTATAACGACCTCACGCCGACCAGTAATCTATTTGCTGGGGTTAAATTATCGTTGGTTGAACCCGCAAAACGTAGCAATCCAGCATCTAATAGCCCCAATACGGCCGCAGTAGCAGAGGTATCGGCAATTCGCAGCAATAGCAGCGCCCGTAGTAATACCAGCAAAACTGATAGCTACACGGTGAAACGTGGAGACACCCTGATCAGTATCGCGACTGCGTATGAAACCGACGTACAGCTACTGGCCAAGTTAAACGATGTTTCGGCCGATTATTTGGTACAACTTGGTCAGCGCCTGCGCGTACCAGAAGTCGCCCCAAAAACAGTCGATTACACAGTTCAGCGTGGGGATAGCCTGATTCAATTGGCGACCCGTTACGCGATCAGTGTCGAAGAATTAGCTGCACTCAATAGCACCTCTGCCAGCCGGATGTTACAGGTCGGCGAGCGGATCAAACTCCCGAATACTGAGCCGCTACAAAGTCGTAGCGCGAGTACACCAAGCAAAGCAAACAACGCAAAAGATGACAACCCAACTCTATCCAGCGCGAACAGCCCGCGCAGTATTGAATTGACGGCCAAAAACACCACGACTTACCAAGTCAAACGTGGTGATACGCTGATTGGTCTAGCGGCGGAGTACGGGGTGGAGGTCGACGAACTGGCAAAGTTTAATAAGCTTGCCGCCACTGCCACGTTGCAAGCCGGTCAGCGGATAAAAGTACCGGAGCAAACTCGCCAAGCCGTGGTTGCACAAGTCACCGAATACCGGGTAAAAAGCGGTGATACATTGGGCAAGCTGGCCTCGCGCTATGGCGTGAGCTTGGACGAATTGGCGGCGATGAATAACATGCCGACCAGCAAGATGTTGCAGCAGGGTGAACGGCTCACTGTGCCTACGACCGACGACACGCCGACCCGCGCACAACGTCAAACCGCAGATGACAATCGTGACGAGCCATCCTCCAGAGCCAGTCAAGCTCGCCAGTCGCGCAACGGACGCGGTGATAGCAGCTTGCCGACCCAGCCATATACTGTGAAACGCGGTGACAGCCTGATCGGCTTGGCGGGAACCTATAACATTGACATCGATAGTCTGGCCAAAATGAACGGCCTGACCAGTAAGTCGATGCTGCAAGCCGGACAGACCCTTAAAGTGCCAGATAATTCACCCAAAATGGCCGACTATCGGGTACGTTCCGGCGACACGCTGGCACGCATCGCCACCAAGCACGGCATTACGCTCGCGCAATTGGCCGAGATCAACGAATTATCGGTCAACGCACCGTTACAGATCGGCCATACCTTAACTGTGCCTGCAAGTGGTGATCGTTAATGCGGCGCTGCTGGCAAGGATGGGGACAAGTTGGCGCGGCGGTTGGGTTACTCAGCCTCAGTTGCGCTTTGTCGTCGCTACAGGCTGCACCGATCACGCGGCAAGCGATTGCCTTAAACGATCAGCCGCTGTATGAGGGCTTAACGCACTTTCCATATGCCAATCCCACTGCTCCGCGTGGTGGTCAGATCAGCATGATGGCGCAAGGCCGCTTTGACAGCTTTAATCCTTGGATTGACAAAGGCCAAGCCGCGCTGGGCACTGAACTCATGTTTGATACCTTGACGGTGGCCTCGCTGGATGAGCCGTTTGCGCGTTATCCACGGCTGGCCGAGCGCTTGCGGCATGATCCGACTGACCCGAGTTGGATTGAATATCAGCTGAATCCCAAAGCCAAGTTCCACTCCGGTCAGCCGGTCACCGCCGATGACGTGGTGTTTACTTTTGATATTTTATTAAAAGAAGGCGCGACCCCGCTGCGCAGTTATTTTAGCGATATTGCTTCGGTGCAAGCGCTGAATAAACACACCGTGCGTTTTAACTTTAAACACAAAGAAAACCTCGAAATCGGCCTGACCGTCGGCGAAGTGCCGATCTTGTCGCGCGCCGATTGGCGTGGCAAACCCTTTAACGCCGTGACCCTGACACCGCCAGTCGGTAGTGGCCCCTATAAAGTCGGTCGATTCGATGTTGGTCGTCAAGTCACCTATCAGCGCGACCCGAATTACTGGGGCGCAGATCTACCGACCAATCGCGGCAAGTACAACTTTGACCAAGTCAAATATGTGTATTATCAAAGCACTGAGATTGCCTTTGAAGGGTTTAAAGCCGGTCAGTATCGGTTTAGACAAGAAAATCGAGCGCGCTATTGGGTGGTCAATTACAACTTTCCTGCGGTGAAGCAAGGCCTAGTCAAACAAGCGCCGTTTAAACATGACAATCCGGTGCGGATGCAGGCGCTGGTGTTTAATCAGCGGCAGCCCAAATTTCAAGACAGCCGCGTTCGGCAAGCGCTGAGCTATGCGTTTGATTTTGAATGGATGAATAAAGCGATTTTTAATGGTCAATACGAGCGACTACAAAGCTATTTTCACAATAGTGAACTGGCGGCGACCGCGACACCAAGTGCTGCGGAGCTAGCGTTATTGACGCCGTTGCTGCCTAAGCTTTCGCCGATTCAGCGGCAAGCAGTGTTAAATGAATGGCGTGCGCCGGTCAGCGATGGCAGTGGTTTTAACCGCAATAATCTCCTCAAAGCGCGGCAATTGTTGTTGTCCGCCGGTTATCGTTATGTCGATGGCCGCTTATTCGACCCCAAAGGCCAACCGTTTAAAATCGAAATCCTGAATCAGGACGCGGCGATTGAGCGGGTGTTACTGCCGTTTGTGCGCAATGTGCGGCGCTTGGGCGTGGATATTCAGATCCGCAGTCTGGATGCGCCGCAGTATATTGAGCGGCGGCGCTCACATGATTTTGATATGACTATTGATGGGTTTGCCCAGTCGCTCTCACCCGGTATGGAGCAGCTCAATTATTGGGGCAGTGCGGCCGCCAGCGAGATGGGCAGTCGCAATAGCATGGGAATTCGTGAGCCGGTGGTTGATGCGTTACTCGATCGCCTGACCCGTGCACCAAATCGTGCCCAATTGCTGACCGCGACACAGGCGTTAGATCGCGTACTACGCGCAGGCTATTACTCGATTCCGATGTATGGTACGTCGAGTTATTGGCTGGCGTATTGGGATGAATTTGGTCAACCCAAACGTCAGCCCCGCTACAGTTATGATACGGATTTTTGGTGGAGTGATCCGGCTGGCCGTGCGCGTGTTGAGCAGTTTATTAATCGCAAATAAATCCCGCCAACCCCCTTGAGAAAGGGGAGTTCTGTTGCAAAGGAATCCTTGATGGGTGCATATATTGTTCGTCGCTTGTTGCTGATTATTCCAACTTTGTTTTTGATTTTGTTGGCGAATTTTATCATCGTACAAGCCGCACCGGGTGGCCCTGTGGAGCAGGCGATTCATCAGGCCGAAGCTGGTGCGACGGGCATGGGTACAGGTGACGGTGCAGCCGCCGCCAGCAATGGGGATCGGTATCAGGGCAGCCGTGGCCTGTCGCCAGAGATGGTGGAGCAAATCAAACAACAATACGGTTTTGATAAACCAGCGCATGAACGCTTTTGGCTGATGCTGAAGGGCTATTTGACTTTTGATTTTGGTGAAAGTTTTTTTAAGGGTAAATCAGTCACCGAACTGCTGGTCGAAAAAATGCCGGTCACTGTATCGCTGGGACTCTGGAGTACCTTGCTGATTTATCTGATTGCGATTCCACTCGGTATCCAAAAAGCGATTAAACACAATGGTTTTTTTGATCGGGCGACTGCGGTGCTGCTGGTGGTCGGCTATGCGATTCCAACGTTTATTTTTGCGGTGTTGCTGATCGTGCTGTTTGCCGGTGGCAGTTATTGGCAGATTTTTCCGCTGCAAGGGCTGACCTCAGAAGGTTTTGCTGACCTGAGCGTGATCGACAAAATCAAAGATTATTTTTGGCATTTGGCCTTGCCGCTGACGGCGGTGACGATTGGTGGCTTTGCCGGATTGGCCTATTTGACCAAGTTTTCTTTTATGGAAGAACTGTGTAAGCAGTATGTGCTGACCGCACGCGCCAAAGGTCTGGTCGAGCGTCGCGTGTTGTACGGGCATATATTTCGCAATGCCATGCTGGTGATTATCGCGGGGATGCCGGCTGCCTTGGTCGGGATTTTCTTGGCGAGTAACTTTTTGATTGAGATTATTTTTAATTTAGACGGTTTGGGTTTGCTGGGATTTGAGGCAGTGCAACAGCGCGACTATCCGGTGATTTTTGGCACGTTGTTTTTGTTTACCTTGGTTGGGCTGCTCTTACAGTTGGTCAGTGATGTGCTATATCAAGTGATTGATCCTCGAATTGATTTTAGTCAGCGGGGGCAGGTATGAGCCAAACGGTGATTCAAAAAATGAGTCCGGTGATGCAGGCGCGGGCGCGTCGCTTTAAAGCCCATCGACTCGGCTGGGTGTCGCTGTGGTTGTTTTTGCTGGTGTTTGTGCTGTCGATGGGCGCAAACCTGATTGCCAACGACAAGCCGCTGTTGGTCAGTCATCAGGGCAACCTGTATGCGCCGGTGTTTAAGACCTATCCCGAAACCACCTTTGGCGGGGTGTTTGAAACCGAAACCGAATATCGTGATCCGGTGGTGCGGCAACTGATCGAACAAGACGGCTGGATGCTGTGGCCGGTGGTGCGTTTTGCCGATCAAACCGTGAATTTTGATCTGGCTGTGCCGGTGCCTGCGCCACCGTCTGCGCAAAACTGGCTCGGTACAGATGATCAAGGCCGCGATGTGCTGGCGCGGATTTTATATGGGTTGCGGTTGTCGATTTTATTTGGGTTAGGCTTGACCATCGCAGGCGCGGCGATTGGGGTCACGGTTGGTGCGCTACAAGGCTATTACGGCGGCTGGGTCGATCTGCTCGGTCAACGGGTGCTGGAGGTGTGGGGCGGGCTGCCGATGCTGTTTATGATCATTATTTTGGTCAGTATGTTTACCCCAAGCATCGGCTGGTTGTTTGCGGTGATGTTGTTGTTTGGCTGGATGAGTTTGGTCGGCTTGGTGCGGGCGGAGTTTTTGCGGGCGCGTAATTTTGATTATGTGCGGGCGGCGCGGGCGATGGGTACACCAGATCGACAGATTATTTTTCGGCATATTTTACCGAATGCGCTGGCCTCCAGTCTGTCACAACTGCCGTTTATTTTGACCGCGAATATCACTGCACTGACCGCGTTGGATTTTCTTGGTTATGGCTTGCCGCCCGGTTCGCCGTCGTTGGGTGAGTTGATGACGCAAGCCAAAAATAATTTGGATTCGCCT
>JBAQKP010000091.1:0-2843 GCA_049301135.1 Moraxellaceae bacterium
AGCAAAATCTACGGCGGGCGGGTTAAGCCGTTAAATTGAGCCGGTGGCGCGTGGCTAGTTGTCTTTTTGGGCGACTAGCCATTCATTCATATCATCATTGGTGACACGCTCATAGATTTCGGCGACGGTGAGTTGCAAACCAATCGACTCAAACACGATACTGTCGCCCAAAAAATAATGCTCGGCCTTCCAGCCTGTGCGCCATCTGAGCAGTTCGATTTCGACAAAATCTTGCTCGACCAACAGATACTCTTGCAGAGTCGGGATGCTGGTATAGGTGTCGAGCTTAATGGTCTTGTCGGTTTGTTTGGTGGACTTAGACAGCACTTCAATCAAGATAATCGGCGTTTCGGTAAAATAACCATCGACCGCACTACAATCTACCATTACATCAGGATAAAAATAGCGCGTGTCGACTTTGACCTTCATATCAGCAGTGTAGGCCTGACAGGGCTGACCTTTTAGGTGTTGGCGTAACTCGCCGTACAAATTACCTGCCAGACGATTGTGATTGGCACTCGCGCCTGACATTGCATAGACCTGACCGTCGATATACTCATGTTTTTGCTGGCCATCTTGCTCACCGGCGAGATAGTCAGCTTCTGTGATCATGAGTTGGTAGGCCTGATTGTGTACGGCATTGCGCATGACTTACGCGCCGCGCCAATCGGGACTAATTTTTTTCATCCATGCATCGACACACCACGCAGGGCCAATCAGCAAAAACTGCACATCCTTAAAGAACGATGGTTTTTTGCCTTCGACTTTATGCCCATAAAACTGCCCAATCCACGCCAGCACAAACAGCGCAATATAAAAGCTCGAACCAACCGGCAACACCGCCACCAAGGACAGCATGATCAGCAGCAATACGCCAATCGCAAAAAACATCGGCATCGACAAACGCACAAAAAACAACAGCATCATCGCCAATAGCACAATGGTCAGCACCGTGCTGAGATGCCAACTCACCCCAATCAAGCTAAATAAAATCGCGGGGACACACAGCCAGTGAATGCGCTTGTTGGTGCTGTTCTGGTGGCTCACGCTATATTCATCTAACCACTGCTGTAGACTGCGCATTGTTTGCTCCTTAATCGTCTGGTCTAGCCGATAACATAGGTGACAAATAGCCAGCCAAGCAAGGCAAAGCTTGCAAAAACCAGCAGTTTTCGGATGAATACTGCGTTCATCTTAAAAACGCCATTCGTCTAACACCAGCCCAGCCGTGCTTAAACGTGCAATCACTGCCGAGCCGCTGTCCTCACGCCAATCACCCAACACCAAGCGTTGTTTGCCATTTGGCAATACATGCGTATCCGGTCGATGCGTGTGTCCATGCAACAAAATTTCCGCATCTAGCAGCGCAGCATCCACCGCTTGCGCATTCACGTCCATGATATTGGCGGGCGTGTTGGCGTTATTCAGTTGGCTTTGCATACGCATCATTTGGGCGATTTGACGGCGTTGTTCAAGGGGTTGCGACAACATCCCCGCTTGCCATGCTGGATCGCGGCTCATTTGGCGAAATGCTTGATATTTCACGTCATCGCTGCACAGCAAGTCGCCATGTTCGAGCCGGATTCGGCCAGTGCCATGCGCCAATATGCTGATTTCGGGCAACAGCTGACCGTTAAACCGATCTAGAAATGCTTGGCCGATTAAAAAATCTCGATTGCCATGCTGTACCCAGACTTGACCACCGGCAGCGGTATAGCTCTGCAACGCGCTGACGATGGGATCGAGCCACGTGCTGTCATCGTCATCACCGACCCACGCTTCAAACCAATCGCCCAAAATATACAGGTCAGAGATGCCATCCGGCTGAAGTGAGGCCACCAAATCCAAAAACCCCCGCACAAGGCGGGGATGTTCAGGCGACAAATGTAAATCAGAAATAAACAGTTGCGGCACGATGGGCTTATTCCTGACCGAGTAGAACAGCTTTTTCGATCACAATCGGCGTGACGGGCACATCGCCATGACCGTTGCTGTTGCCGGTACGCACGCCTTTCATTTGGTTGATCACGTCCATGCCTTCGATCACGCGACCGAATACGGCGTAACCCCAGCCTTGCATGGTTTTGCTGCTGTAGTTCAAGAAGGCGTTGTTTTTGACGTTAATAAAAAACTGTGCGCTGGCCGAATGCGGATCGCTGGTGCGTGCCATGGCAATCGTGCCGACGTCGTTGGTCAGGCCGTTGTCAGCTTCATTTTGGATCGGCGCGCGGGTGCTGCGCTGCTTCATGCCGCTGTCAAAGCCGCCGCCTTGAATCATGAAATTGTCGATGACGCGGTGAAAAATCAAGCCGTCATAGTGGCCGCTTTGCACATACTGAATGAAGTTTTCGACAGTGGCTGGCGCTTTGTCCGAGTTCAGTTCGAGGACGATACGACCCATGCTGGTGTCGATGGCGACTTGTGGAAGTTGGCTCATTGCGGATACTCCAAAGGATGAACGGGGTGGATTGGGGTAAATCGGTTGATTTCAATGCTAAAACTGGCGGCAATGTCCGTGTTGCTGATTATTTCAGCAGTACGGCTTGATTGATCACAATCGGTTGGGTCGGTACGTTTTGATGGCCGCCCATGTTGCCGGTCTGCACGACTTTGATCTTATCGACCACATCCATGCCTTCGACCACTTGGCCGAATACGGTGTAGCCCCAGCCTTGCGGGGTTGGGCTGGTGTGATCTAGGAAGGCATTGTCTTTGACATTAATAAAAAATTGTGACGATGCCGAGTGCGGGTCGCCGGTGCGTGCCATCGCAATCGTGCCACGCGTGTTTTTCAGGCCGTTGTTGGCTTCGTTTTGGATGCTAGAGCGGGTGGGTTTTTGTTG
>JBAQKP010000092.1:0-3482 GCA_049301135.1 Moraxellaceae bacterium
GCAATAAGGACGACAGCACACCCAGCCGAAAATCAGCGGTACGACGCAGCCACACCCGCAGCCGTGAACCACAGGCAAACAACAGCGTCGCAATAAGTAATAAATACGGAACCAGTTGCTCAAAGCCTTGATTGCCGACCTGACCGAGCAACAGCGCCCCCAGACTACCACCCAGCAGCGCCAATCCAACCAAAAGCCAAACATCTGGCCGCGCCCACAAATAACGCCGCTCAGCCCATGCCGCCATCGGGTGGCTCGGCAGCACCGCAGCCGCGTTAGTGGCGTTGGCCATCACTGGTGGCAAGCCTAACGCCACAAACACCGGAAAGCTAAAAAACGTGCCACCGCCAGCGATTGCATTCACCACACCGGAAAACAGTCCAACCGCAAACAACAGGATGGACTGCCAGACCGGATCTAGTGCAATGCTGAGATTCACGCCAGATTAGCCATGTTTTTTGGCAAAATCCTGCATAAAGTCTACCAGCGCCTGCACCGATTCCAGCGACACCGCGTTATAGATACTCGCGCGCATGCCGCCGACTGAGCGGTGACCCGCCAGATTCAGCAAGCCAGCCGCTTCACTTTCAGCCAAAAAGGTCTTCTCTAAGCTGCTATCGGCTAGCGTAAACGGCACGTTCATACCGGAGCGATTGGCTGGTGCAATCGGGTTGGCATAAAAGTCGCTCTGATCAATATAGCCATATAGCAAATCGGCTTTTTGTTGGTTGATCGCTTGCATCGCGGTCAGACCGCCTTGCTCCAGCAACCACTCAAACACCAGACCGGCCAAATAAATCCCAAAGGTCGGCGGCGTGTTGATCATGGAGCCGTTTTTGGCTTGCGCGGCATAATCCAGCAATGCCGGAATACCCGCTTGCGCTTTGCCTAGTAGGTCATCACGCACAATCACCAAGGTTAGACCCGCAGGACCGATGTTTTTTTGTGCGCCAGCATAGATCAGGCCAAACTTCGACACATCCAGCGGCTCGGACAAAATACACGACGAATAATCCGCCACTAACGGCACGTCAACTTCTGGAATAAAGTCGTACTGTAGACCGCCAATCGTTTCGTTTGGCGTGTAGTGCAGGTAGGCAGCGTTCGAGGTCAGTTGCCAGTCGCTTTGTGCTGGGACTGCGCTGTAGCCGTTGGCTTTGCTCGATGCGGCGACATTGATCTGACCAAAGCGCTGTGCTTCTTCGATGGCTTTTTGTGACCAGATGCCGGTATCAATATAGTCGGCAGTTTGGCCTACGCCCAGCAGGTTCAAGGGAATCGCTGAAAATTGAAGGCTTGCCCCACCTTGTAAAAACAGCACTTTATAATTGGCCGGAATATTTAGCAGCTTGCGCAGATCCGCTTCAGCCTTGTCAGTCACGCCCATAAACTCAGGTGAGCGATGGCTCATTTCCATGATCGACAAACCCTTGCCGTGCCAATCGGCCAACTCAGTCTGGGCGCGTTCGAGTACAGCGGTAGGCAGTGCCGCTGGGCCTGCGCAAAAATTATGGACGCGCATGATGTGATCCTCTTGCTGGTCGCAGATGGTGTCAAAAAAGATCGGCTATTTAAGCATAATTGACACCGTAAAGGCAGCCATCAGATGGCGTTCAGGCATCGCCTGTCATCATAAAGCAGTTGATTATTTTTTAAGCTTCTCTAACATTCAAACAAGTCTGTCAGGAGCATACAAGATGATTCAGCCGCATAGATCAATACGACACAATTTGGCGCAAGATTATCGAAGCCTATGGCGTACCACATTACTCGGTGGCAGTGTACTGCTATCGGGCTGCGGCGGCGGCAGCGATGCTACAGCACCCAACACCCCCACACCAGATACTACGATCATCACCGCCTACAAAGCGCTTGAACAACCGCTCGGTCGCGAATTCAGCAGCTGTCAGTTGCGTCTTAACAAGACCAACGCAGGTTTTCTGGAACAACTGACACTGACCGGCTTACCGGCAAATTTTTCTGAACCCAGCTTCCGGATTATCGCCAGTGATGGCAAAAAACAGTATATCAACGCAGGTTTTTTTAACCAAATCAAAGCCGGCGAACCATTAACCCTCATCGCGCCGATTCATCCGATCACCCCGCTCCGTGGCGGTGAAGTCACCCTAGAAGTCGGTGATGGTACCTTACGTTGTCCAACCGTTAAACTCAATGTCGCCGCTGTACCCACAGCCGATCCCAAAATTTTGACCCGCATCAACCAAAAAATCGAGCAATGGCTAGACCTGACGGTGCAGCAACTCGGTGCAGACCCAGCCGCGTTGGCGACTGCAACCGCTGACACCATTCAGCCGGATTTGATTCCGTTTGCGATTGCCAAAAAGTCACTCGCCGCCAATGGCGCGCTAACCCAACAAGCACGGCAGGCCATCAGCGATAATAATCAAGTGGTTGCTGGCGTGATGCAAGGCAGCCAGATCGAAGCACAACTCGACGCCGCGATTGCAGAGTTACAAGCCCTGCCAAGGCCAACCGCGACCCGTGCCACGCTCAAACTGGCCAGCCAACCCAAGATGATTGTGCAGCCTAAAGGTGCAGAACCCATCAACTGGCTCAATCCGACGCCAGCCAATCCGATTGCGCTTCGTAAAAACCTGCCGATTGCACAGCCCAAAAACGCAGCACTGTGTGCCGGACAACAGTTTCCACCGAATCCGCTACCAATCAGCTCGGCTACTGAGCTGTCCCAGCGCATGTTAGCCGCCCAAAAAGGCTATGTGATCGGCTCAAACGAACAAACACAAATCGGCCAAATGCTAGGCAGCTACGCGCTGGCTGGATCAAGTGCCGCCAATCACGCCGGTACAGGACTGTATGTGATTAAAACCATTGAAAATGCCAAACGTGCGCTAGAGCCAACCGAGCTGACCAGCTATCAGATTGGCCGATTCGATGGTTTGTTAATTGAAGATCGGCCAGCCAGCCAAGCAGGACGCTGGGATGGTGCCAACCTGACCGCACAAGGCCAGACGTTTAATATCAGTTCATCGATCTTGGAAGGGCTACTCACCGCTGTCGGCATGACGCCGGGCATCGTTGGTGTCGCCGTCACTGCAACCGGAACTGCATTTGCCAATCCCATCAACAATCTGGTCAACGAACTGACCCAAGAAAGCTGTATTCAGATTGATGCGCCTAAATATGGCCCGTTTAACGTCAGTGACGAAGAATGGACAGAGTTTAAGGTGATTGGTGATGCGGTCGAGCGGCTGAGCCAGCGCACCTATATCGGCCAAAATATTGGCGCCGCGGAGCTTCAATTTAAGCTGCGCACTGAAAAGTTTGGCAGCAACAAAATCCTGATCGAAAAGCGCAACGTGGTCGTGCAAGAACAACAAATCTCGCTGAGTCCCAGCCAATCTCGGGTGCGTGAAGCCGGTGAAACGGTCGAAATCGTCGCAACAATTCCCAATTCGTTTGTGAACAAGGGCAATCTTGATGCCACAGTGCTCACGCCCAAT
>JBAQKP010000093.1:0-3734 GCA_049301135.1 Moraxellaceae bacterium
GGCACAGTCACAGCGATTCTTGTGGTCGGAACAATTGCGTGATGCGGTACTGCACATTCAGGGCGGACAGTTGTGTGCGGCTGAGATTGCTTTGCAAGAGGGCATTGCGGCCAATATCGCGCAGGGCTTTCACCATGCCGAATATGATTATGGCGGCGGTTATTGCACCTTTAACGGTTTGGCGTTGTTGGCGCAGCAGCATCCGGACAAGCGGGTATTTGTGCTGGATTGTGATCAGCATGGCGGCAATGGGACAGCGGAGTTTAGCCGCACGCTTGAGAATTTATTTAACTACACGATTTTTGGTTTGCGTTATGGCAGTCGTGAATACGATCGCAGTATTAATGCGTGGATTCCGCGTGATACCGGCAATTTTGCGCAATATCAGCAAGCCTTAGCCGATGCGTTTAGCAAAATTCTGGCATGGCAAACCGATCTGCTGGTCTATCAGGCGGGTATGGATTGTCACCAACTTGATCCATTTGGCTCCAGTTGGTTTGATACGGCGAGCTTATATCAGCGTGATTTGATGGTATTTGAATTTGCCAAACAGCACCGGATTCCGCTGTTGTTTGTGTTGGCGGGGGGGTATCAAGCATTGCCAGCCCTCACGGAGCTGCACGTCAATACCTTTAAAGCGGCGCAAGCGGTGTATTTTGAACAAAAAAATGTGGCTAAAAATCAACTTATTTTTTGAAACCAGCTGCGACTACATCGAATAAAAATTGTCAACGGCTAGGGCTTTACGGCAATATCGCGCATCTTTGTAAACGATTGGAACGGTGATGAATAGCAGTAGCCCTGATGTGCTATTCCTGCTGATTGGCGCGGTGATGATTCTGGCCATGCATGCGGGGTTTGCGTTTTTAGAATTGGGTACAGTGCGTGCCAAAAACCAAGTCAATGCGCTCGGTAAAATCCTAGGTGATTTTGCGGTATCGACCATTGCCTATTTTTTTATTGGCTATTGGGTCGCCTATGGCATCACGTTCTTTGGCACGGCCAGTACGTTGACCGCCGATAACGGCTATGCGCTGGTTAAGTTTTTCTTTTTGGTCACGTTTGCTGCGGCGATTCCAGCGATTATTTCCGGTGGTATCGCGGAGCGTGCCAAATTTCGGCCGCAATCAATCGCGACCTTCTTATTGGTGGCATTGCTGTATCCGTTTTTTGAAGGCATCGTTTGGAATGGTAATTTTGGCCTGCAAGATTGGCTTAAGCAGAGTTTTGGCGCGCCATTCCGTGATTTTGCCGGTTCAGTGGTGGTACATGCGGTCGGCGGTTGGATTGCGTTGACGGCGGTGCTGTTGCTGGGTGCACGGCGTGGTCGCTATGGCAATGACGGTCGGATTGCGGCACATCCGCCGTCGTCGATTCCATTTTTGGCACTCGGTTCATGGATTCTAATTGTCGGTTGGTTTGGCTTTAATGTGATGAGTGCGCAGCGACTGGAGGCGATTTCGGGTTTGGTGGCGATTAACTCATTGATGGCGATGGTCGGCGGTACGTTGGCGGCGACGTGGGCAGGTCGCAATGACCCCGGCTTTATGCACAATGGCCCGTTGGCCGGTCTGGTGGCGATTTGTGCGGGTTCAGATTTGGTGCATCCGATTGGCGCGTTGGCGATTGGCGCTGTGGCGGGTGGTTTGTTTGTCTGGTTATTTACCTTTACCCAAAATCGCCTGAAAATCGACGATGTCCTGGGCGTGTGGCCGCTGCATGGCGTGTGTGGGGCATGGGGCGGCATTGCGGCAGGGATCTTTGGCCTAGAAGCGCTGGGCGGTCTGGGTGGTGTGTCCTTAATGTCGCAACTGATCGGTACGCTGCTCGGGATTGTGATTGCCTTGGCCGGTGGTTTTGCGATTTATGGTTTGCTCAAGGCCACGATGGGAATTCGCTTAGATGCCGAGGAAGAGTTCCAAGGGGCAGACCTGACCGTGCATAAAGTCTCGGCGACCTTTGAGCGCGATACGTTTTAAGCTGTTTTAAGGTTACGTAAACCCGCTGCGACTGTAGATTGCGGCGGGTTTTTTATGGCCTATAGAGTGGGGTTGCCGAACATCAGCGCTTGGTGTTGCTGGGTGATCTGCTTGATAAAATCCCATGTCATCCGTGTGCGTGCCACCTCTTGCTGCTCAATCGGCATCAGCATCCAAAACGTGCGTATAATCCGCACCTGCTGCGGTAAAATCACCTGTAACGCGGGCTGCTGCGTGGCCATAAACGCCGGCAAAATCGCAATGCCCAGACCAGCCAACGCCGCTTGCTGCTGAATCAATAAGCTGGTACTGCGTAAGCCGACCCGTGTGGGCTGACAGATCTCGCGCAAATAATTCAAGCTGGGGCTGATTAATTGATCGTCGATATAGCTGACAAAGGTATGGTTTTTGAGGTCGCTGATCTGCGCAATCGGTGTATGTGCTGCCAAATAATCTGATGTGGCGTACAGATGTAGGGCGTAATCGGTCAGCTTGGTAATCACCAATGCGCCTTGTGGCGGCCGTTCGATGGTAATCAAAATATCGGCTTCGCGGCGTGACAGATTCAGCAAGCGCGGCATCGCCAGTAAGTCAATCGACAGATTGGGATGCTGCTGCGCCAGTCCAGCCAAATGCGCCGCCAAAAAACTGGTCGCATAGCCTTCAGTGGCCGCGACGCGCACCAAACCGGCGATACCCTTGTCGGTATTGCCAAATTGTTGCTCGATCCAGTGGCTGGCGTCTTCCATCCGTTCCGCTTGCAGCAGCAGTTGTTTGCCTGCTTCGGTCAGTTGGTAGCCCTGACGCGCGCGAATAAATAAGGTTTGACCCAGTTGTTGTTCCAGTTGGCTGATCCGTCTGGCGACGGTGGTATGTTCAACGCCAAGTTTTTGCGCAGCAGTCAGTAGTCGGCCACTGCGTGCGACTTGTAAAAAAAAACGCAGATGATCCCAGTTCATGCGAGTTCCGTCTGTGTTGTGGCGTTGGGCTGAGTTTTGCGGGCTTTATTGTGCATAGATGCACAGTATGGCTGCATTTTATCGCGTTGTATTGGTGATTTTGCACGATTAGTATGAATGCCTGATACTAAACGACAAAGATGGACTTGGTTGAGTTGAGTTCGATAGTTTTGTTTTTAAATTTAGTATCAAGCCTGCGGCTGGCCTCACTTTTGACAGGCCAAAAGTAAGCAAAAGCCCTTGTGCTTGGAAGACTCGCCATCCATGGCTCAAACAGTTCCAAGCACGTTCATCCCTGACAATGCTAGCTATTTTTAGTGGGCTGTCATTGGATTTTCTCTGTATGCAGGATTGCCATATGAACCGCCCATCATCTGATCTCGAGATTCCTCGCCTAAAACTGCTGATCAATGGTCAGTGGGTCGAGTCCGCCACCGAGCAGTGGGGTGAGGTGATCAATCCTGCTACCCAGCAAGTGCTGGCTTATGTGCCGTATGCGACAACTGCCGAAATCAATGCCGCGATTGACAGCGCACAGGCGGCGTTTGCCAGTTGGCGGCAGGTCGCGATTGGGGTGCGGTCGCGGATTTTTTTAAAGTACCAAGCGTTAATCCGCGCCAATATGGCCGAGCTTGCAGCGCTACTGACCGCTGAGCAAGGCAAGACCTTAGCCGATGCCGAAGGTGATGTATTTCGCGGGCTAGAAGTAGTCGAACATGCCGCCGCGATTGGCAATCTACAACTCGGTGAGCTGGCCAATAACGTCGCCAGCGGCGTGGATACCTATACCCTGATT
>JBAQKP010000094.1:0-6913 GCA_049301135.1 Moraxellaceae bacterium
GTTTGTCAGTTTGCTATACTGATGCCCTCGCTGTAGGAGTACGCCATGTTTCCCCCGTTTAAGCCGTTTAAATCGCTGTTTGGTGACGACCCTGTGCAAAAAGTGCTAGAGCAAACGCATCTGCCCAACAGTACGGTATCCGTGAGCAGCGCGATCACCCAGCATCAGCGGCAAAATGAGGTGCTAAACCTGACCTTAAAGTGGTCATCCAGCTACGGTGAGCCAGAGGCGTTTCATCAGCAACTGTCCGAAGCGTTGCATTCGCACGGGATTCGTGAAATTAACCTGCACTTGATCCAAGAAAAACGCCAAACCCCACAACGTACTGCGACCCCCAATCAATCACAAAGCCAAGCACAAACCAGCCTGCCGATGCCGCCTGTGGTCGATGCCGCAGCCATACAGTCGAGTATTCCCGCTGCGCCGACCGAGCCAAGCGAGCAACAGCGCCAAGCCCAAACACAAACCCCAAGTCGTCCCACCCCACCGACCCAAGCGCAACTGCCACCACATCCGCGCATTCGGCATGTGATCGTGGTCGCGTCTGGCAAAGGCGGCGTCGGTAAATCCACCACTGCGGTGAATCTGGCCTTAGCTTTAAGTAAAGCCGGTGCAAAAGTCGGCGTGTTGGATGCAGATATCTATGGCCCGAGCGTTCCTGCGATGCTGGGTGTGGCAGGTCAGTCGCCGCTAATTGAAAATGAACAATTTGTTCCGCTCAATGCACACGGTTTGGCCATGATGTCGATTGCCTGTCTGACCGGCGATGACAATACGCCCATCGTCTGGCGCGGGCCCAAAGCCACTGGCGCACTGATGCAGCTATTCAATCAGACCGCATGGCCGCAACTGGACTATCTGGTGATCGACATGCCGCCGGGCACGGGGGATATTCAGCTGACCTTGGCGCAGCGCATTCCGGTATCGGGCGCGGTGATTGTGACCACGCCGCAGCATATCGCGCTGCTTGATGCGCAAAAAGGCATTGAACTGTTTAATAAAGTGAATATCCCGATTTTGGGCGTGATTGAAAACATGGCGCTGCACACCTGTTCCAACTGTGGTCAGGTCGATGAGATCTTCGGAGCAGGTGGTGGCGCGTTGCTGGAAGCCAAATACCATGTACCGTTGCTTGGCAAGCTACCGCTGGATGGTCAGATTCGCCACAATGCCGACTCTGGTCAACCTAGTGTCGTGGCGGGCGACGCAGCAGCACCGTTGTATCAGCAGATTGCTTTGCGCTTGATTGAACAAGTGTCACGTCTGCCAGAACGTGAGCGGGATGAGAAGCGGATTTTTTAACACCGTTCCATCCAAATAATCTAACATTTGCAATACCCCTCACCCCAGCCCTCTCCCCAAAGGGGCGAGGGTGCTATTTTTGAATGTAGAGGAAAGACAGCATGTCGATAAAATCTGATCGTTGGATTCGTGAAATGAGCGAACAACACGGCATGATTTCGCCATTTGAAGCAGGACAAGTACGGGTCGGCGAACAAGGCCAAAAACTGATCAGCTACGGCACGTCCAGCTATGGCTATGATGTGCGCTGTGCGCGTGAGTTTAAGGTGTTTACCAACGTACATTCGGTGATCGTCGATCCAAAAAACTTTGACGATAAAAGCTTTATTGATATTGAATCTGATGTTTGCATTATCCCGCCGAACAGCTTTGCACTGGCACGTACGGTCGAATATTTTAAGATTCCACGCGATGTATTGACCGTGTGTCTGGGTAAGTCCACCTATGCGCGTTGCTTCCGTGGAGATACTCGTGTCGCATTGGCGGATGGCAGCACACCCACCCTAGAAGAAATGGCCAAACGTCACCAAGCAGGTGAGTTGTTTTGGGGCTATAGCATCGGTGAGAATGGCCGTGTCATTGTCAGCTTGTTGGATGCGCCGCGCCATGTCGGACGTGATAGCTTAGTTGAGGTGCAGCTCGATCATGGCAAGTCGGTGTTTGCCACCCCAGATCATTTGTTCATGCTGCGTGATGGGCAGTGGTGCGCCGCAGGAGAGCTACGTGCAGGCATGTCGCTGATGCCGCTGTATCGTGATTTATATCGCGGTTATGAGATGACCTACCAGCCGATCAACGGCCATATGATCCCAACTCATCGTATGGCGGATGAGTGGAACTTGCGCCACGGCGTTTATGCTGAGCAAGCAGATACGCACCGACATCATATTGATTATGATCGCCTAAATAATAATCCTTGGAATATTGAGCGGATGGATGCTAATGCGCATATTCGTCTGCACAACCAAGACAACTACGGTGAGGATTTTGACCCTGCCGAACACAGCGCGGCGATTCGTGAGGCGTTGCATCGTAAGCAGCAAGACCCAGCGTGGACAGCAAACTACGCTAAAACACAGCAAAAGCGAGCCGTTGACTTCTGGCAGTTGCCAGAATATGCCGAGCAGCGAGCCGCGTTACTCGAAAAGCGTCAAAATATCGGTGCAACTACCCGACTCAAGCATCAAGCGCGAATGCAGTCTCGTTATGCCGATGCTGCTGAACGCGCCAAACAAGGCCAACGCGTCAAAATCGCATGGGAAGCCGCCACAGCAGCACGTCGCCAGCAACAAGCTGAAATCGCCCGTCAAATTAACCTACGTCAAGACATTACTGCGGATACACTGAAAGTAGCTTTGCACCAAACTGGTTCTATTCGTGCTGCTGCGCGATTATTAGATTGTGATCGGTCGGTGTTTCGGCGTTTTCCGCAGGTGGTGGCAGCTTTTCGGGGTGATGCAGCACCGCATAACCATAAAGTGCTGGCAGTGCGTGATATCGCAGGAACGCATGATGTGTATTGTCTGAGCGTGCCAGAAGCAGGTAACTTTGCTTTGGCTGATGGGGTGTTTGTGCAAAATTGCGGCATCATCGTCAATGTCACCCCCCTAGAGCCAGAGTGGGAAGGGCACGTCACGCTGGAGTTTTCAAATACCACCAATCTCCCAGCGCGGATTTACGCGGGCGAAGGTGTGGCGCAGATGCTGTTTTTCCAGAGTGATGAGCCCTGCGAAACCAGCTATAAAGACCGTGGCGGTAAATACCAAGGCCAAACCGGTGTGACGTTGCCTAAAGCGTAACCACAGCCTTAGCCATTCATCGGCTCAAGACGGGTTTTAACAATTCAGTCTTGTCTGACAACCGCTCGTCTTTTGCTTTTGTTAAAATGCTTGCCATAATACGTGGCAGGCGTTATTTATGTAACCTGCAAGACTGATGTCTGCACAACAACAATACAGACTGTCTGACAGTTGGAACCGCCGCGCTGACCCATCGTTCGCGCGTCACAAAGGACGGAGTGCTCATGACCCAGATTCAGCCGCTATTTCAGCACCAGTGGACGCGCCGCTTACTTGTGGTGGCCATGAGTGCTGCCATGTCTAGTCAAGTGCTTGCACTACAAGCTATTAGTGACGATGAAATGGCGGAAGCCACTGGTGAGGGGATTGCATTTTTACCTGAAAGCTTCTCGATGCGGTTCAACGGAGCCGATGATACGCCAAGTGCGGGTCATATCCGCTTGATTCCTGTTGGTCCGCTTACCCCAACTGCGATTGCATCAGGCTACGAAAAAGCAGACATTTATTTGTATGGCCTATCACTGTCACAGTCTAATCAAGATTATGGTCTTGCACGTACAGGTGCAGATTGGGGAGCACCGTTTGGTCGTCCGATTACGTCATGGGGCACTGCGGATAATCCTTGGTTATTAAAAGTTGAGACTGACCCTAATGTGCCAAACTTTGCAGGTGTTTCCAATCAGGTTTCATTTTTGGAGTTAGAGGCGCCATTATATCGCCAGACGCCCCCCACTGCTGGTTCTGCAGAGTCTTCCGCTTATAACCTCAAGATGGGGCTATGGGCTGATGCTTTTATGCGTGATGCTGCCACGCCGGAAAACGGATATGACGGCCTGTCAAATCGTTTGCGCCTTAGTGCTGTATGGGACGGTTTTAGTATTAATGGTTCTAATCTAAAAATTTTCCAGACACTAGATGGCGTCACAGCAGCAAATCTTAATCAGGGTTTGAGTACATCATATAATCAGACATTTGGCATGGCAGGTCTGATTCGTCTCAACGGCGGCGATACACAGGTGACACGGAACGGCCTAGGTCAGTTTACTGGAGGGTATGGTGCACAGGTGGTGCGCAGTGCTCCCACTCTCGTCACTCCAGCGAACACTAATAACCTTCCGAATAATAGCCCCTTGGTAACGCTAACCTACCAGCCGCTAGCCCGTCCTGAGGACGGTGGTAACTATCCACTAGCAAACAACTTTAATAACGGTGATCAAGGGAGAATCTGCGGAACGCCAGAAAACGGTACTGAGTCTGCTGGGAATGCAAATAACCCTGGCCATTGCTTGACCCGTGAGGGTTTCCGCAACATTACATTTTCTGCATCAGGCACTAACAGTTGGACACCACCAGCTGCCAAGAGCGTACTGCGTATCAGTACACAGCAGTTTGATGGCAGTATGTTTGGTGATGGCACTACGCCGGCCTTAGGAGGGCCTAGTCCAAATTTTGGCCCCAATGCTCCTTCAGCGGAAGGGATATTTTTATATGGTTTAAACGTCAATCTTGTACTGGGCAGTTTGTATCAGCCCTTGGTGTTGAGTTCAGATGGTGCCAATTTTTCCATGGAGTTAGCACGTATTCCGAATAATCCAAATGTCTATCAACGGATTTACCAAGACTATAGCACGCCAAGCTCCACCACTTTTCTAGGTAGCACATGTAATGTTTATCAGTGTGGTCGGCATCCAGCAGGTACGAAGCCCGAGATATCGAGTAACTACCAAGCCTCCACCGCCACGCATAGCAGTATTTCGATTGGATCTACCGTATATGATCCCGCAACCAATCGATTGAGTGCCTATAAGGGGATTGAGTCTTTTGGCGTTTCATTTGGTGAGTTGCAGTCTGGGACAGGCTTGGCAAGTTCGAGATCAGAGACTTACAAACAAGTATTTCAAGCAACCCGTGGTACATCTGGAGGAAATTGGGGTGCTTGGGGAAACTGGACTCAAATCGCCGAAACCAGATTCAACCAAAATAGCAGTGGGCAGATCTTGGGGATAGATACTAATGTACCCGTACCGTATACCAACACGCTTACTGTACCTGGTGCAACAGTCTCCAATAATTTCGGTTCGGCGGTAATAGATGGGCTATTGATTCAGCACATGAAGTTTACCACCACAGGTTTGAATTAAGGAGCGTGCAAATGACCAAAACTCAAATCTGTGTGGCGTTAGGGCTGTTACTGATGTTTAGATCATCGGTAGGGTATTCAGAGGGCTTGCAAGAGCTAGATGAGCACAGCCTACAGGCGGTGGCAGGGCAGGGTGGCGCTGATCTGTCTTTGGTATTGCGTTTAAATCATACCAACACCAATCCTAATAATTTTGATGATCCGCTCAATGCGCAATCTAACTGTGTGGATTTCGTTTATTGCCGCTTGGCGATCTCTTTGAATAATCGAAATGACGATGGAACGCCGACCGGCTCGCCAACCGGTAAGAAGCAATGGTTGGTCTTTAAAGGTATCCAAGGTTCAATCAATATCCAAGAAATTAAAATCGATGGTACTGATGTAACATATGGATCAGTGATTAAGCCAGCCGTTCAGCTATCATTTGATGACTTAAAACCCATCAAGTTTAGAAATGTTGGTTTTGAGTCGTTGTCAATTGAAACGGATACTGTTGCAAATGAAGGGGCTGGTAATCTACCAGGTTATCTAGTGCCTGCTACCCTATATGGTGGTGTAGGTTTTGATTCTGATAAGGAAAAAGGGTTTTTGGGCGTGAATATGCACGGTAATCTTGCGATTGATGGCACGCTCAAAATTTTCAGTTGTGATGCGGGTCATCCGCGCTGTTAAGCTGCCCGCACTGCAAAGGATGCAAGCATGAAACTCCAAAACAACAAATCCAAGCGTGGCACTCATGGCTTAAGTCTGCTAGCCAGCAGTGTCTTATTGGTGCTGCATACACCAGCAGCACACGCATTACAGGTGCTGGATGATGACGCATTAAGCCGTGTTAATGGTCAAGACGGTTTGATGATTGATACGCAATATGATCAGATTCAAATTGACCGAGCCTACTGGGAAGACCGTACCGGATCATCCGCAAATGCCGATACCGCACTGCGTGGCTATGCCAATAATATTTCGATTACGGGTTCAAATTTAGGCACTACTTTTAATGTCGATGTGAACTCGACGGGTGCAAATCAAGCTGGAATTGATTTGGCGGTTAATTCACGTTACGGTACGATTGCGGCAGAGAGCTTTAATATTTGTGATGAGAATGGTGCGAACTGTGGTGATAGCCTTGGTGGTCTCACGATTCAGTCCACTGAAAACGCTGGTTTTGCATTAAGTACGACCAATGGTATTTTTAATCAAGACAGCTCAGCCGAACTGACTTTGACCCTGCGTAACTTAAATGTCTATATTACCCAAGCTGATGCTGCTATTCGAAATCAATTGATTCTTAAGGATTTTAATTTTAATTTTTTTGGTAAAGGTGCAATTTGGGTCGATGGAGCAAATGGCTTTCAGTTGGTTTCTGAAGGTGCAGGCAACTATGTCGATCTATTGCGGGTGGATGATTCGGTTTATGCAGGCAAGACTAAGCCTGGTTTGAATATCGAGTTGATGTATAAAGGGAATGCACCAGCAGGGGTGTTCAATACAACGGGTGCGCAAGGCGTGATTCGATTGGGTGCTTCTGGTCGTGCTTTAGAGAGTAGTTTGGTCTTTCGTGGGATCGACGCGCGAGATGCCGCGGATAATTTACTGGGCTTCTCGTTCTCCGGAGCAGATGTTGCGGGTAGTGGAACCAATGCGACTGTCATGGGCTCAACCGGCCTGGCAC
>JBAQKP010000095.1:0-22504 GCA_049301135.1 Moraxellaceae bacterium
CCCCAATAACTTGGCTTCAAGCGACGCAATCCTTGCCAGCGGGTGGTTGCGTTTCGGGTCTTTTGCACGATGTCATATAGCAAAAACCCCAGCACCCAGACACACAGTACGCTGGTTAACATCACCATCCACGCAGTCTGACCACTCAGCCACACCGCCAAACCCAGTCCGACCAAGACGCTGGTCACGGCCATTTTCAGCAACGCGCCATAGATCGGCTGACGCTGCTCTTTCCACTGGGTCAGCGGCGCAACCGCCATAAACACCAACAATAGCCACGTCAACGGCGCAAATAACGCATTAAAATATGGCGCACCGACCGAAACTTGCCCCAATTTCAGCGCATCCGCCAGCAACGGATACAACGTCCCAATCAGCACCACACTGGTCGCCACCAGCAAAATAACATTATTGATCACCAACAGGGTTTCGCGTGACCACAACGCATAGCGCGATTCAGCGGTCAGTCGCCAACCGCGTAGTGCAAACATCAGCAGGCCAAAACCGACCACGATGCCCAAAATACTCAGCACAAACATGCCACGGGTCGGATCTGCCGCAAACGAATGTACCGAGGTAATCACCCCAGAACGCACCAAGAACGTCCCGAGCAGACTCAGCGCAAACGCCAGAATCGCCAGCATCACCGTCCATGCTTTAAACACACCGCGTTTTTCACACACCGCCAACGAGTGAATCAATGCAGTTGCCGCCAACCACGGCATAAACGAAGCATTTTCGACTGGATCCCAAAACCACCAGCCACCCCAGCCCAACTCGTAATATGCCCACCACGAGCCCAGCCCAATCCCAACCGTTAAAAAGCCCCACGCCGCCAACGTCCACGGCCGCGACCAGCGTGTCCACGCCGAATCCAACCGACCCGCCCACAGCGCCGCCATCGCAAACGCAAACGGCACGGCCAACCCGACATACCCCATGTACAGCGTCGGCGGATGCACGATCAGGCCAAAATCCTGCAACAGTGGATTCAAATCCTTACCATCGACCGGCAACATGGGCAACGAATGCTCAAATGGCGACGAGGTAAAAATCACAAAACTGAGCATGCCGACTTGTACCGCACCCAAAATCGCCAGTACCCGCGCCCGCATGTCCAGCGGTAAACCACGGCTAAACGCCGCCACTGCCGCACACCAACCTGCCAAAATCGTCACCCACAACAGCAATGAACCCTCATGGCCACCCCAGACTGCCGATAACTGGTAGTACCACGGCAACAAACTATTGGAATGGCCTGCCACATACACCAGCGAAAAGTCATTGTTTAAAAAGGCAACGGCCAGACACGACAACGCACCCAATAGCGCCAAAAACTGTGCTGTGGCTAAAGAAGGAGCGAGTTGTTGCCAGAGTAACTGTCGGCGTAGCACGCCAAAGGTCGGTAAGATAGCTTGCAATAGCGCAATGACCAGTCCGGTCATCAGCAGGAAGTGTCCCAATTCGGCGGACATGCGAACTCCTCAGCGAACGTGCGAATACGAGCGTTAAACAGCCTAACTGCCAACACACCGACATAAAAACGGCGCACAAGCATAGCATGTGCGCCGGTACTCACGCGAATCAACGACAGGACAAAACCTACAGAAACGCCACAAACAAATGGATCAAACCGGCAAAAAACCCCGTCACGCCACCCAAAGTAATCAACATCCACTCGTCTTCACGAAAGGCCGGACGCAGCAGATTTTGGAACTCATACGAACTCAGAGCAGCGATCCGATCACGCAAAATATAATAGATTTTTTCAGCGCGACTTTCATTGAGCTTCGGATCAGCGACCGGAACCATGGTCATCTCAATCGACTTATCAATCAAATCACTTTTAAGCTGTGCATACTCTTTCCAACCTAGACTCATCTGTAAGGTGGTACGCACCAGCGGTGTTTCGAGTACCGTGTTGATGTGGCGTTTTAAAATCCGCCGCGTCCGATGCTTGCGCGAGCCGTACATCATCTCTGACATGATCCGCTCAATCGTGATCAACTCACGGGTGGTAATGTGTGCAAATACCTCAGAGACTTCAGCTTGCCGCTGCATAAATGCACCCTGAAAACTGTATTGACCGATATGCGGCAAGGTCGGCCACATAAACGGAAAGCTTTTTGAGACTTTAAACAGCTTTAAGAAACGGAATTTGACCGGCTCGACCGGATTAAACACCATCCAAATCGCAATCCAATTGGTCAGCAAGCCCCACAGCGCCGCCCATGCGGGCACAGTCCAGTGCCACGGCACGACCAGCCAGACAAACATCTGCACAAAACCAAAGAACAAACCGATCACGGCACTGATATGCCAAATAAAATTAATTTCTTTTTGGCCGACCGTTAAAAACATCCGTACCATCAGGCCACGGTCATTTTCCATTTGGCTGACCACCATTTCACGCATATCGACCAAGCTCTCGACATTCATGGTCAGCTCAGTCACCAACTCGCGCAACACCACTGGCAACTGTTTACGCGCTTGTGCATAAATCCGCCGTTTAACCGAGTACGGTAGATTTTCCCACAGCAGCTCGTTACGCTCAATCATCACCTCATCAATCAGATGCTCCAGCTCCTTGGTCATCTGTTCGCTGATCATCATCGCCATTTCTTCGGGATTCATTGCCGTAAAAAACTCTTGCAACGAACCCAGCTTCGACAAGGTCTGATCGACGATCATGCCAGAGATCTTGCCCGCTTTGCGCGGCACAATGCCCTGCCAACCGACAGGCAAACGCCCGAGATGAAAGCCCCAGAAGGTTAATGGATAAAACACCATTTTGAGCGCCATCCAAACATGCGCCCAAGTTACAAAAGCTGTCACCGGTGCAATGCTGAGAAATGCCCAAAAATCAGGACGGCTAATTAACGCCTGCCAGTACTGCTCAATCATGCTTGAATCCACATCAACCCATCACCGTCGATCATCCACATCAACGGTGCTACGTTATTGACTGATACCTCAACCCAAGGTCAAGGCGATGCCGAAAGGCCAACGATCCTTCTGCAATCGTTGTTGAGGGTGAGATCGGTAGCGGCTTAGAGCACCCCAAGACCGAAGGTGACACTAAACAGCAGCATCGGGGTCGCACGTTTTTTGACACCGTTATTGGCAGTATCTTCTTCACCAGCGGCAACAGCGACACTGGCAGAGCCACTACGCAACGCGTTTTGCCATAAATAAGACAGTTCTAAGCCCGCACCGAGTCGATTATACAACTCGCCATTTAAGCTATCGCTTTCGACATGCCCGATAAAGCCACCCAAAAAATAACCGTTGCGGGTAGCACCGCTATATTGGTATGGATAGCGCCAGCCGATTTGGCCTGCGATCTCCTCACCATCATAAAACTGCCCCGCTTTGGCATACACATTACCGTACTTGGTCGATGCTTCCGCGTGCGCGGCGACCAAGGCATTCGACAGCCCAGCCCCGACATACAGTTTTTTTAGACCGTCAGTGTTCGGACGTTGTTCAATGCCGAACCAGTCGATCACGTCAGCTTGAGCGGACACCGCCAATAGCATGCCGATGCTTAGCGCGCCGATGCGTAACCCTTGGGTCAAGCGTCGGCTCATGTACTGCGTCATGACTTGAGTCATGGTCACTCTCCGTGGTCAGTTTTGATTGTAGTGACACCATCAATGGTATCCGTGTCGCACCGGCAGACTGTAGCAGAAAAAATCTCGCAATGTTCTAATCTGCCCAGTCAATCTGTGATGACCCGCATACTGCTGGGCAGTGTAAAAAACTAGTCTGTAGCCGTCATTGGCTTAATACGTCGATTCGGCAGGAATAAACTGCCGATGATCATCCCGAGTACCGAAGCAACAAAACCGGCTAATTCTGGTGGACAGATTGCGACTGCGGCGGGACTCAGATACGGCAGCAGCAACCAGACCGACACACCAGACGCAATCGCTAGCCGCGCACCGTTGTGATTGGCACGCTTCCAGTACAAGCCAAACGCCAATGGCACGAATGCACCGACCAACACCACCTGATAAGCGCTTTCGACCATCTGAAAAATCGTCAAATCGGAATTAAAGGCAAAAATCAGCACACAGCCACCGAACAACAACACAATCCCGCGCACGACCCAGAGGAATTGATGATCAGGCAAATTGGGCAACAACGGCTTAATCATGTTATTGCCGACCAGTACCGAAGGCGCCAGCAACGTGCCAGAGGCGGTACTCATGATCGCAGACAACAGCGCACCAAAGAACAAAATCTGCGAAAACAGCGGAGTATGCTGCATGATCAACGACGGCAACACCATCTCAGAATCACCACCTTCACCCAACTGCCGTGTAATCATCTCAGGATCAATAAAGAACGCGGTATACGCCAAATAAATCGGAATGAAGGCAAACAATAAATACAGCAGCCCACCAAAAATCGCACCATTGCGGGCAACTTTTTCACTCTTGGCGGACATGACACGCTGGAATACATCTTGCTGCGGAATCGAGCCTAGACCCAACGTGATCAACGCGGCAATAAAGCCCAATACCGCGACCAAATTACCCTCTGGCAAGAAATTCATTTTGCCTTGTGCTTCAGCGTGTGCCAGTACCGCCATCGCCCCGCCGTCGATTTGACCGGTGATAAACCACGCAATAAACAGCAGGCCGACCATAATCAAGGTCATCTGAAAAAAATCAGTCAGTGCCACCGACCACATGCCGCCATATAACGTATAGCTGATGACAATTAATGCGCCAATCACTGTACCCGTCTCACGACTGATCGCACCATCAGTCAGCACACTGAACACCAGACCCAGCGCCATCATCTGCGCGGCCACCCAGCCCAGATAAGACAGCATAATCACCAATGACGTGACCAACTCAACATCACGCCCATAACGCACTCGGTAATAATCACCGATGGTCAGCAACTTCATGCGATACAGCGGCACGGCAAAAAACAACCCAACCAAAATCAAGCACAGCGCCGCGCCAAATGGATCAGCGACAATCCCGCCCAAGCCTTCAGCAATAAAGGTCGATGACGTTCCCAACACGGTCTCAGAACCGAACCACGTCGCAAACACGGTTGCCGTGACCATATAAATCGGCAGCGAGCGCCCCGCCACCATATAATCGGTGCTGTTTTTAACCCGTCTGGCTGCATAAAAACCAATGCCAATCGACACCAGTAAATACAGCACAACCCAACCCAATAACACGCCATTGTCACCAGTAAACATGGGCTTTTATCCCCCCAGAGTTGTTGATTTGCTGATCAAAACCCAATCAAACACCACGGCCGTCCAGCATGAATGACCACCACATCAAGGGCACAACGCGCGTGATTTTAGACAAAAGCCCCGCCACTGTCGCGTATTTTGTCGCGCCTTATGTCGGTTCGCGGCACGCTGCCTTGCCGACTGCATGCTTTTATTTGGCACAATGATTGGCAGTTGAGTCAGTAACAGCTAAAATCATGCCAATCTTGATATCAGCCCGCCATGAAACGACCCACCCGTCTTAAAAACATTCAGCAAGAACAACAACTGTTTCGGCGACGTTTGCTGCTGGCGGCAACGCTGGTTTTCGTTTGTTTGTGCGGGATTGCGACGCGTTATGCCTATTTACAAATCAGCCAATACGAACAATACCGTGCGGCCGCCGAAAAAAACCGTATTCGCTTGCAAGCCGTACCACCAACACGCGGCTATATTTACGACCGCAACGGCATTTTATTGGCCGACAATCATCCAGTATTTACCGCACTGATTGGCCCTGAAGACTACCCACAGGTCGAGCTAAAACTGGCTGAGTTGGTCAAGATTTTTGAGATGACCACGGATGATTTAAATAAATTTTTAAGCCGGATTAAACGAGCACGCAGCAGCGACGATGTCGCCCTGAAAATCGACCTGAATGAACGGCAAATCGCCCGCTTTAGTGAGCGGCGCGCCGAATTTCCAGGCGTAAAAATCGACACCAAGATGACCCGCTTTTATCCGCACCGTGAGCTGTTTGCACACGTGATCGGCTATGTCGGCAGGATCAATGAAAAAGAATCCGAGAAAATTGATAAAGTGGCTTATGGGGGCACTGATTTAATCGGTAAAATCGGCATCGAAAAGCAATACGAACATCTGTTGCTGGGCACCCCCGGCTATCAATACATCGAAACCAATGCGCATGGCAAAGTGCTGCGCCAACTCGGCCAAACCGCACCGACTCGCGGCAATGATTTGTTTTTATCCATCGACTACGGCATTCAAAAAATCGCACAAGAACAACTGGCTGGACGACGCGGGGCGATTGTCGCGCTCGACCCCAAGACCGGTGAAGTGTTGGCGTTTGTCAGTAATCCGAGCTTTGACCCGAATCCGTTTATTGCGGGGATCAGCAGTAAAGCCTATGCGCTGCTGCGGGATGATCCCGACCAGCCGATGTATAACCGTGTGATTCAAGGCACTTATCCACCAGGGTCGACGATCAAACCGTTTGAGGGCTTGGGCGGTATTCATTATGGCTTGGTCAATTGGGAGTCGCGGATTTATGATCCGGGTTATTTTACCTTGCCGGGTGATAGCCATAAATTTCGCGATTGGAAAAAAAGCGGGCATGGCGTGGTCGATATGAATAAGGCAATTGCCCAATCCGTCGATACGTATTTTTATATTCTCGGCTATCGAATGGGCATTGAGCGGATGCACGATTGGATGGTGCATTTCGGATTTGGTGCGCGCACCGGTATTGATTTGCCGAGCGAGAGTAAAGGCATTTATCCATCGGCAGCGTGGAAATTACGCACCCGTGACAGCAAATGGCTACCCGGTGAAACCATCTCTGTCAGCATCGGGCAAGGTTATTTTACCGCAACCCCACTGCAAGTGGCGATGGCCACCGCGATTACCGCCAATAAAGGCTGGCATATTACCCCGCACCTGCTACACAAAAGCGAAGGGGCGATTGCGCATACGATTTCGCATCAGCCTGACTACAAACTACCTTATCAGGGCGAAGCAGCCGATTGGGACAAGATGCGTGACGCGATGGTGGGGGTGCTGCACTCACCGAACGGCACGGCCAAAAAAATCGGTGCACGCACCAAAGGCTATCAAATCGCAGGCAAAACCGGCACAGCACAGGTCAAGAGCATCGCGCAAGGCGCACGCTACAATCGGGCAGCACTGGATCAACGCCACTGGGATCATGCGTGGTTTAACGGGTTTGCGCCTGCCGATGATCCCAAAATTGCCTTAGCGATCTTGGTCGAAAACGGTCAATCTGGCAGTGGTACAGCAGCACCAATTGCTAAAGCAATTTTTGATTATGTGGTACATGAACGTGAGCGCAATCCTATTCGGCCAGATCCGACACTCATGCAACACCCTAAACTGATCGACAGCACAGCCACAGCCACAGCCACAGCCACAGCGAGTAGACCATGAATCGAGTACGGATTATCGGTGGACAATGGAAACGCCGCTTGGTGCAATTTGAATCACTCGACGGCTTACGTCCCACGCCAGATCGAGTGCGCGAAACCTTGTTTAATTGGCTGATGTGGGAGATGCCCAACGCTCGGGTACTTGATCTGTGTGCCGGTAGTGGTGCGTTGGGGATCGAGGCACTCTCACGCGGTGCAGCGTATTGCAGCTTTATCGAGCCGCAGCGCAAACAAGCAGATCGACTACGCAGCGAGCTGTTACAACTCGGTGCAACGGCCAGCCAATTTGAAGTGTTAAACCTCAGCGCCCAACAGGCCACCATGCTACAACATGACCAGTATGACCTGCTGTTTTTAGATCCACCCTATGCACTCAATCTCTGGCAAACGCTGGCCGCACAATACGCAAGCCGACTCAGTCCAGCCGCATGGATCTACGTTGAGGCTGATCGTGCGCTCGACACGCTTGGCCTGCCCGCCGATTGGCAACTGCATCGACAGACCCGCGCCGGTAGCGTGCAATGTGGCTTGTTTCGGGTACAGGCTGCAACCACTTAATCTTGCCTGAGACATGCCTTCTGTGTAAGCAACAGCTTGAGCAAACGACTTGGTCGTATATTTTTACTTCATCAGCTTATTTTTAATTACAAAACAAAATCCTGAGATCTGGCTCAGTACCAATTACCAATCTAAAAAAAGCGTTTAACATCGTCTTTAAGCCGCACCTGCACACCAGACTCAGTCCTGTGGAGCATTCAAGATGAACTTATTTACCCAGCAAAATCGCCATGTTCTACAGCCATTCGAACCGATTATTGCTTCTGCTTTGGCATTGGATGCATGGGCGCAGCCTTTGGGCAAACGACGGCTACAGGTCGAGTTTAGACTGCATGACGAACAACAACACGTCCTGTGGCCACAGCATAGCAGTGGCATGACGCGTGCGGATTTTTTAGAAAAATCCACTTGTTTTGAGCTATTCCTACAACAAGTCGACCATCCCAACTATGTCAACGTCCAGATTACCCCGCGCGGCTTATGGAATGCCTATCGCTTCAGCCAATACCGGCAACCCAAGCAGATGCCACCGCTGCACGAACAACATCTCACACTAGAGCAGTTGCACATTGAGCATCATCGGTTGGCACTGGTGCTGGATTTGGCCAAGCTGTATCCACGCGGCAGTATGATCCGGTTGGGCTTGTCCGCGCTGTTGGCACACCCACATGCGCTGCACAGTGATTGGAGCTTACAACACTCTGGCCAGTCGGCCGATTCGCACCAAGCAGCCGATTGGTGTCTACAATTTGCGTTGCTCAATTAACTGCCCGCAATCGTCACGCCGAACGCTTGATTGAGACGTGGACAATCTGGCCAATCCTCCGTAGAATATGCCCAATTTCAAGCGAGCAGACCCCAAGGAGGCCAGTACCATGACGTGGCTTCCCCCTTTGGCGTGTCTCCTCGCTTTTTTGTAGCCCGATTCTACACATTTTCAGTTTAGGAGGTTAGGTTTGCGCGCACCTGCCATTTTAGCTCTCGCCGATGGAACGATTTTCCACGGTACATCCATCGGCGCTGACGGCTCGACTGTCGGTGAGGTGGTGTTTAACACGGCCATGACCGGCTATCAAGAAATCCTCACCGATCCCAGTTATGCGCAGCAAATGGTCACGCTGACCTACCCTCATATCGGCAATACCGGCACCAACCCAGAAGACAGCGAGTCTGGTCGGATTCACAAAGTCTGGGCAGCCGGTCTGATCATTCGTGATCTGCCACTGATGGCCAGTAACTTCCGCTCCACCGCTAGCCTTGACGATTACCTCAAGCAGCATGGCACGGTGGCGATTGCGGATATCGACACCCGTAAACTAACCCGTATTCTGCGCACCACTGGCGCACAAAACGGCTGCATCATGACCGGCGCGGATGCGACCGCTGAAGCTGCACTGGCTCAAGCGCGTGCGTTTGGTGGCTTAAACGGCCTAGACCTTGCCAAAGAATGCTGTGACCCAGCAGGCTTTGCATGGACGGAAGGTTCATGGCAGCTCGGCCAAGGTTTTAGCCCACTTGCTGACGAAAAATTCCACGTAGTCGCCTATGACTTTGGCGTGAAGACCAACATCCTGCGCATGCTGGTGGATCGTGGTTGCCGTTTAACGGTCGTGCCCGCGCAAACCTCTGCGGCTGATGTATTGGCCTTAAATCCAGATGGCGTGTTCCTCTCGAATGGCCCTGGCGACCCAGCACCGTGTACCTACGCGATTGACGCGATTAAAACCATTGTGGAGACGACTGAGCTGCCAGTATTTGGCATTTGCTTAGGGCATCAACTGTTGGCGCTGGCCTCAGGTGCCAAAACCCTCAAGATGAAATTTGGCCACCACGGTGCCAACCATCCGGTGCAAAACATCGAGACCGGCGTGGTGATGATCACCAGCCAGAATCATGGATTTGCGGTCGATGAAAGCAGCCTACCGGCCAGCTTGCGCGTCACCCATCGCTCCCTGTTCGACGGTTCCAACCAAGGTATCCATCGCACCGATAAACCGGCGTTTAGCTTCCAAGGTCACCCTGAAGCCAGCCCCGGCCCGCATGATTGCGCCCCGTTGTTCGATCATTTTATTGATCTGATGACCACAGCCCAAGCCAAATAAGGAGCGCGCCATGCCAAAACGTACAGATATTCAAAGCATTATGATCATCGGTGCTGGTCCAATCGTGATTGGTCAGGCCTGTGAGTTCGACTACTCCGGTGCGCAAGCCTGTAAAGCCTTAAAAGAAGAAGGCTACCGTGTCATCTTGGTCAACTCGAATCCAGCGACCATCATGACCGACCCGTCGATGGCTGATTCGACCTATATCGAGCCGATCACATGGCAAACTGTCGCGCAGATCATCGAAAAAGAACGGCCAGACGCGATTCTACCGACCATGGGTGGTCAAACTGCCCTCAACTGTGCACTCGCGCTGGACGAACACGGCATCCTCGCAAAATACAACGTCGAGTTGATCGGTGCGAGTAAGCAAGCCATCGAAATGGCCGAAGACCGTAAACTGTTCGACCAAGCGATGCGCCGCATCGGGCTAGAATGCCCACGTGCTGCGGTTGCAGAAAACATGGAAGAAGCCTTTAAAATCCAACTGGATATGGGCTTTCCGTGTATCATTCGGCCATCCTTTACCATGGGTGGCTCAGGCGGTGGGATTGCTTACAATCGCGAAGAATTCATCGAAATCTGTGAACGCGGTTTTGATTTGTCCCCGACCAAACAACTGCTGATCGACGAATCGCTGATTGGTTGGAAAGAATACGAGATGGAAGTGGTTCGTGATAAAAACGACAACTGCATCATCGTTTGTTCGATTGAAAACTTTGACCCGATGGGTGTGCATACCGGCGACTCGATCACCGTCGCACCTGCCCAGACCCTGACCGACAAAGAATACCAACTGATGCGAAATGCCTCGGTTGCCGTATTGCGTGAAATCGGTGTTGAAACCGGCGGCTCGAACGTACAGTTTGGGATTTGCCCAGACACGGGTCGGATGGTCATCATTGAGATGAACCCGCGTGTGTCACGCTCATCGGCACTGGCCTCAAAAGCCACTGGCTTCCCGATTGCCAAAGTCGCCGCCAAACTCGCGGTCGGTTACACGCTTGATGAGTTGAAAAACGACATCACTGGCGGTGCAACCCCTGCCAGCTTTGAGCCGTCAATTGACTACGTCGTCACCAAGATTCCACGCTTTAACTTCGAAAAATTCCCACAAGCCGAACAAATTCTGACCACACAGATGAAGTCGGTCGGCGAAGTAATGGCGATTGGTCGCACGTTCCAAGAATCGGTACAAAAAGCCCTGCGCGGTCTGGAAGTTGGCGTGTCGGGCTTCGATGAGAAAATCGCACTCGGGGCTGACGATGCCGAAGACAAGCTGCGCCTAGAGCTAAAAGTGCCGGGGCCTGATCGGATTTGGTACATTGCCGACGCCTTCCGGCATGGCATGAGTCTGGATCAAGTGTTTGAATACACCGCGATTGATCGTTGGTTTTTGATCCAGATCCAAGACATCGTAAACACCGAAGCACAAGTGCGGCAGATGGGCTTTGCTGGTCTGACCAAAGACCGCATGCGCCAACTCAAGCGTAAAGGCTTGGCCGATTTGCGTTTGGCCAGCTTGCTCGGGATTTCGCAAAAAGAAATCCGCAAACGTCGTTGGGACTTGGGCGTGTATCCAGTCTATAAGCGTGTCGATACCTGTGCGGCGGAGTTTTCGACCAGCACTGCGTATATGTACTCGACCTATGAAGACGAGTGCGAGGCCAACCCATCGAACCGTGACAAAATCATGGTACTCGGCGGTGGGCCAAACCGGATCGGCCAAGGCATTGAATTCGACTACTGCTGCGTACATGCCGCACTCGCCATGCGCGAAGACGGCTATGAAACCATCATGGTCAACTGCAATCCTGAAACCGTATCGACCGACTATGACACCTCAGACCGGCTGTACTTTGAGCCACTGACGCTCGAAGACGTGCTGGAAATCGCCCGTATCGAAAAACCAAAAGGCGTGATCGTGCAGTACGGTGGCCAAACCCCACTGAAACTGGCACGCGCGCTTGAAGCGGCTGGTGTGCCGATTATCGGTACGTCGCCCGATGCGATTGACCGTGCCGAAGACCGTGAACGCTTTCAGCAAATGATCATCCGCTTAAACCTGCTACAACCACCGAACCGTATCGTCAAAAGTGCCGAAGAAGGTCTGGTCGCCGCAGCAGCGGTCGGCTATCCGCTGGTGGTACGTCCATCGTATGTGCTCGGTGGTCGGGCGATGGAAATCGTCTACAACGAAAGCGAACTCAAGCGCTACCTACGCGACGCGGTCAAAGCCTCGGATGATTCGCCAGTGCTGCTGGATCGCTTCCTAGACGATGCGATTGAAGTCGATGTGGACTGTGTGTCGGACGGCGAGCAAGTGGTGATCGGCGGCATCATGCAACATATCGAACAAGCGGGCGTGCACTCCGGTGACTCGGCGTGCTCACTGCCGCCATACTCACTATCGCCTGAAATCCAAGATGAAATGCGTAAGCAAACCGTCGCCATGGCGCGTGATCTGAACGTGATCGGCCTGATGAACGTGCAGTTTGCGGTCAAAGGCAACGATGTCTACATCCTTGAAGTCAATCCGCGCGCCTCACGCACTGTACCGTTTGTGTCTAAATGTATTGGCACCTCGTTGGCCAAAGTCGCCGCCCGCTGTATGGCTGGTCAAAGCCTCGCCAGTCAAGGTTTTACCAGTGAAATCATTCCTGATTTTTACTCAGTCAAAGAAGCGGTGTTTCCGTTCAACAAGTTCCCTGGTGTCGATCCGATCCTCGGGCCTGAGATGAAATCGACCGGCGAAGTGATGGGTGTCGGTAAAACTTTTGGTGAAGCGTTCTACAAGGCCGTATTAGGTTCTAACGAACGCTTACCGGGCAAGCCAGTCGATGGTGAAATCAAACGCGCCTTCTTGTCAGTACGCGACAGCGACAAAGCGGCCTTGCCCGACATCGCGCGCAAACTGCAAGCACTCGGTTTTAATCTGGTCGCCACGGGTGGCACGCATCGCGTCCTAAAAGACCACGGCATCACCTGTGAGCGTGTAAATAAAGTCACCGAAGGTCGGCCGCATATTGTTGATCGCTTGAAAAATGGTGAGATTCACCTCATTATCAATACCACTGAAGGCAAACAAGCGCAGCAGGATTCTTTTTCAATCCGGCGCAGTGCCTTGCAAGGCAAAGTGTATTACACCACAACGTTAAGTGGTGCCGATGCAGTGTGTCAGGCTGTTGGCATTCAACTGCCGATGGATGTGTACCGCTTGCAGGATCTGCACAAGGCGTAATTCGGAAGACAAGGGCGAAACCGACGGTGTTTCGTAGATCAACTCCCCCATACATGACCTGTGTGGGGGATTCGCTTTATATAGAGGGACTTAGCATGCAACGCTATCCGATGACACCCCAAGGTCACGAGGCACTTAAAGCCGAACTACAACAGCTAAAATCGGTTGATCGGCCACGCATTATTGCGTCGATTGCCGAAGCACGCGCGCACGGCGACCTTAAAGAAAACGCCGAATACCATGCTGCCAAAGAGCAACAGTCGTTTTGTGAAGGCCGCATCATGGAAATCGAGGGTAAGCTTGGCGCAGCCGATGTGATTGAACTCAGCAACGTCACGCAAGATGGTCGGGTGATTTTTGGGGTAACGGTCGAGATCGAAAATCTCGATACCGAAGAACGCCGTCGCTACCAGATCGTTGGGGATGATGAAGCAGATTTTAAAATCAATAAAATCTCGCTGAACTCGCCTATCGCACGCGGCCTGATCGGTAAACGTGCGGGCGACGAAGTCAAAATCCAAACCCCGAGCGGTGTGGTCGAATACGAAATCGTGCAAGTGTTGTACTTGTAAGATCAGCACTGACTTCTGAATACTGCCCCAGCCTTAGGATGGGTCGGGTGCAGCCCAATACTGTTGTAACACCTGTAAACGCCGCCAGTTGTCGTGGTCGACTTGATCACGCCAGATCAGCCACGTCTGTGATTGACCCAGCGCGATGATCTCAAAGCGTAAAATCACCACCATGCCCAACCACGCATCGACGCGCAGCAAACGTGCCTGAATCTGGCGCTGTGACGCGCTGTCTGTTGTATTGCGCTCGCTTTTATGGCGGGTTGTAGGATTGCTTGAGCGTATCTGACAGGCCTGCCATTGCCAACGACTGCGGTCTAACTGCTGTAGTAACAGCAGCTTGGCCTGTCGTGACTGCCAAACCTGCTGCAATACCGCAACCGCGAAAAGTCCCAGCACGGCCAATACTTTCACCAGCACCGTCAAACCAGCACCAATTACAAACAGCACAACCAGTAGCCACCACAGCAAACAGACAGCATGCTGCAAACGACTGGGTCGCAGTTGCACAATATCCACCCACATCGCTTATGGCTACTATTGCGGATAGTGCAATTGTTTTAAGCGCTGGATCAAGGCCACCAATTCAATATCGTCTGGTGCGCTTACGTTCATAAACCAATCCAACAGATCAGGATCTTCGGCTGTAATCAGGCGCGCAAACGCAGCTTTTTCGGCGGCATCTGCCTGTAGGTAATGCTCACGCACATACGGGTCAAAGAACATGTCGATTTCTTTCAGGCCACGCCGCGCCCGATAAATCACCTTACGATCGTGCAAACTTATTTCAAACTCAGACATGATGACTCCTGTTTAATCTATATCACAGCACGACGATTGATTCGGTCACGCCTGTGCATCGCTCATTTCAACGGCTTGCCAAACACGCAGCGCATCCACCGTCGGTCGCACATCATGCGTCCGAATCAGCCGTGCGCCTTGTTGCACCGCATACAACGCTGCTGCCACACCCGCATCGACTCGCTCATGCACTGGACGCGGTTGGCCAGTTGCATCGGCCAGCACTTGCCCGAGCACCCGTTTGCGCGAGATACCGGCTAAGATCGGATAGTCCAATCCAGCCAATGCAGACAAATGCTTGAGCAAAATCAAATTTTGTTCGGCCGTTTTGGCAAAGCCAAAACCGACATCTAACACGATATTTTTATGATGTATGCCAGCAGCTACTGCCGCAGCCACTCGCTGACTCAACTCATAGCGTACCTCGGCCACCACATCTTCATAGTGTGCCAGTGCATTCATCTGACTCGGCTCACCGCGATTGTGCATCAACACCACGGGCAGCCCCAGACGCGCGGCGGTCGCCAGCGCATCCGGTCGTGTCAGTGCCCGCACGTCATTCCAAATGGTCGCGCCCAAACTGGCCGCCTGCTCAAATACCTGTGGCGTACTGGTATCGACTGAGATGACCACATCGAAACGCTGCACAATCGCCTCGACCACTGGCAATACCCGATCCAGCTCTTGTTGCGTGCTGACTGGCGTTGCGTTGGGACGGGTCGATTCACCACCAATATCTAGAATACTCGCGCCATCACGCAGCATTTGCTCGGCCTGACGTAACGCTGCCTCAACTTGTAAAAACTGCCCACCATCCGAAAACGAATCCGGCGTGACATTTAAAATCCCCATCACTTGTGGCGTTGCCAAATCCAATGAGCGACGACCACAACTCAGCATTTTTGGGGATAACATACCCTGCATCAGTACAACCCATCCATATCTCTAACAAAATCAAAAAACAATAGACAGCAACAGTAGACAGCTATGAAACGAAGAAGCCCCCAAACAAGTGGAGGCTTCTTGACGCATCATACATCAGCAGATCAATGCGTTACATTGCAGGCAAAGGCGGCGGGGTCGCGCCAGTGGGTTTTTCCAATGACACATCACGCACCGGATTGACCGCTTCATACACGCGGGGCGGACGCGGCTCACGGCCTTCCATGATGTCACGGATCTGGTCACGATCAATCGTTTCCCAATCCATCAAGGCTTTAACCATCGCTTCGGCTTTTTCGCGGTTGGCTTCGATCAATTCACGCGCCACATGATACTGGGTCTCCAGAATCCGCCGCACTTCTTGATCGACTTTTTGCAAAGTCGCCTCACTGATGGTGCGACTGCCCATCCGACCAAAATAACCGCCTTCACCGGCCTCATCTTCGTAGACCATCACGCCCATCGCGTCACTCATGCCGAACTTGGTCACCATCGCACGCGCCATTTTGGTCGCACGCTCAAAGTCATTCGATGCACCGGTAGACTGCTGGTTAATAAACACTTCCTCAGCAATTCGCCCACCAAACAAAATCGAAATCTCGTTCAGCATTTTGTCTTTGTAGTGACTAATCCGGTCGTGCTCTGGCAACTGCCATGTCAAACCCAACGCCCAACCGCGCGGCATAATGGTGACTTTATGCACAGGATCAGTATTTGGCAGTAACTCAGCAACCAAAGCATGACCCGCTTCATGATAGGCCGTCGCACGACGCTCTTCGTCACGCAGCACCATCGACTTGCGCTCAGGCCCCATGAAGATCTTGTCTTTGGCATCTTCAAAGTCATTCATATCAACTGTGTTTTTGTTGCGCCGCGCCGCGAACAAGGCTGCTTCGTTGACCAGATTGGCCAAATCTGCACCACTAAACCCCGGCGTACCACGTGCTAACACGTCAGTTTTGACTTCCGTCACTGATGGCAGTTTTTTCATATGCACATCAAGGATCTGCTCGCGGCCTTTCATGTCCGGCAAGCCGACGGCCACTTGACGGTCAAACCGGCCTGGCCGCAATAAGGCTTTGTCCAACACATCCACACGGTTGGTCGCAGCAATCACGATCACGCCTTCAGAGCCTTCAAAACCATCCATCTCAACCAGCATCTGGTTTAAGGTTTGCTCACGCTCATCATGCCCACCGCCCATGCCTGAACCGCGATGCCGACCCACTGCATCAATCTCATCAATAAAGATGATACACGGTGCATGCCGCTTGGCCTGCTCGAACATGTCGCGCACCCGCGACGCACCAACCCCAACGAACATCTCGACAAAATCCGAACCGGAAATCGAGAAGAACGGGACTTTGGCTTCACCCGCGATGGCTTTCGCCAATAAGGTTTTACCTGTACCTGGTGGCCCTACCATCAGCACGCCGCGTGGAATTTGTGCACCTAAGCGTTTGAATTTGGCCGGATCACGCAGGAAATCGACAATTTCAGTCACTTCTTGCTTGGCTTCATCACAACCGGCCACATCACCAAAGCCCAGTTTGATTTGATCATCGGTCAGCATTTTGGCTTTAGACTTACCAAAACTCATCGGACCGCCTTTGCCGCCTGCGCCACCACCCTGCATGTTGCGCATAAAGAACATGAAAATCAGGATGATCAACAGAATCGGGAAGCTGGCAATCAGTAACTGCATCAGCAAACCTTGCCGACGTGCTGGTGTGCCTTCGATTTCGACCCCTTTGGCGGTCAGCTTCGGCATTAGCGATTCATCAACCACTGCTGGCCGCACGGTTTCAAACTGCGAGCCATTGGCTTTTTCGCCGGTAATCCGTTCAGCATCGATTTTGACGGTTTTCACTTGGCCAGCGTCAACCGCGGTGACGAACTGCGAATAGTTCATCACATCAGGCTTGTTCCGGCTTTCGAAGTTACTGAACACCAATACCAGAACACCGATGATGACCAGCCATAACACTGTGTTCTTGACGAGATCGCTCACAAGGCTCACTTCCCATTTTTTAGAGGCTACACGGCAACCGAACGCCATTGTCGCCAAGCGACAACCTGACGGGCGCAGCCATGCCCATCAGCGCATCCAGACTCACATGATCGAAGCACGACCGCATGGCCTGAACTAAAAACCCATCTTACCTCTGAGCCACAGCCAGACTGCGCTCACGAGGCCTGTACAAAAACTGTTGCCACACGTTGCGGCATCCGTAGCAGCAACAACGTGCACTTAGACTAAATATACTAACACGCTGGCAGAATCCGTCGAGTGCTTACACGCCGATTTCGGCAGCCAAAACGTTGTTTTTGCGTGACTGTGCGAGTAGATACATCTCACGCGAACGCGCCCGTGACGCCTCGGGTTTGATACTCTTAATCACAGTAAACTGCGTCAAAATCGACTTGCGGTACTCGTCGTAGCCCTCACCCTGAAACGTCTTCACCAAAAACTGACCTTTCGGCGACAACACCCGCGCTGCAAAATCCAACGCCAACTCGCACAGATACATCATGCGGGGCTGATCCACCGCTGGATTACCTGATGTATTGGGCGCCATATCACAAATTACAAGGTCTACTTGTCGGCCATCCAAAATCGTCAGCAACTGATCAAATACTTCCTGCTCACGAAAATCACCCTGCAAAAACGTCACGTCGGGTAACGCATCCATCGGCAAAATATCCGAGGCAATCACCAGACCATGAGAGCCAACCAAGCGACCGGCAATCTGTGACCAACTCCCCGGTGCTGCGCCGAGATCGACCACCGTACTGCCGCTTTTGATCAACTTATATTTATCATTAATTTCCAAAAGCTTATATGCAGCACGCGCCCGATAACCGTCTTTTTGTGCACGCTTTACAAACGGATCATCCAAATGCTCACGCATCCAGTCGCGACTGCTTTTGGAGAGTTTTTTATTGGTAATGCGGGTGGCCATTGACGATAATCCTGCGTTGAATCGGCGGATATTCTACGGCAAAAGCCGATCATCTGTTGCAATCATCTGTGTCTAAATACGTTACACTAGACGATTCTGTGGTTTTATTTGTTTTAGGAAGTTTCATGGCCAGTCTGTCCATTCAAGAACGCAAACGCCTCCGCCGTATTGGGCACGCCTTGAACCCCGTCGTCATGTTGGGCAACAACGGTCTAAGCGAATCCGTGATTGAAGAAGCCCAACGCGCCTTAAATGATCATGAGTTGATCAAGGTCAAAGTATTGGGTGAAGATCGTGAAGCACGCGCGGCAATGATCGAGAGTCTGGCCGAAACCACAAAAGCGCAAGTGGTACAAAAAATCGGCAAAGTGGTGTTGCTGTTTAAAAAAGCCGCCAAACCAAATCCAAACTTGTCGAATCTGGTGCGGTTTGCGCATTTAAGTGACTAATAATTTCGCCGGTGAAGCCCCCTTTTTTACAGGGGGTTGGGGATTTAAAATCTACCCAAACCGAACCGGCGGCTGCCCTTCTTCCTCGACGATCTGCCTCGCCACAAACAAAATCAACTGCCGCAGCCAGCGATGCGCCGGATGATGGTGCAACAACGGACACCACGCCATTTTTAACTCAAACTCAGGAATATAGAACGGCGGTTCTTTGATAATGATTTTGTCATTCTGTGCTTGCATCTGCGCGACCCGAGTCGGCAAGGTCGCCACCAGATCGACATTGGCGGCCAGTAACGCAGGCATCTGATAATGACGGGTAAAAATACTGATTTTGCGTTTTTGACCAATCCGATCCAACGCTTGATCAATCCAACCCAAGCCGCCCGATTTATCCGGATTGACCCCAAAGCCCACACCCATACCGGTCTTACTGACCCAAATATGCTGCGCTTCGAGATAGTTCTTCAGATTAAACTGCTGCACAATCGGACTATTGGCGCTCAATAGACAGCTAAAACTATCGCGCCACACCAACACCTGATGAAACGACTGCGGAATCTCATTAAACCGATTGATCGCCAGATCGACCTTACCCTGCTCCATATCGCGATACGACACATCACTTGGCGTTAAAAAATCCAACACCACGTTCGGGGCTTCAGAGCGCATCGCCTTGACCAAGCGCGGCACCAGCGTCGCCTCAGCATAATCCGAGGTCATGATGCGAAATACCCGCGTACTGGTATACGGACGAAATTCGGTACGCGGCTCCAGAATCTGCGACAGATCGGCCAGCACCTCGTGAATATGCGGCTGTAACTCTAGCGCACGCTCAGTCGGCGTCATGCCTTCGCTCGAACGAATCAACAACGGATCGTTAAATAATGTGCGCAAACGGCGCAAGATGTTACTCATCGCAGGCTGCGTCACGCCCAACTGCTCAGCGGCGCGGGTGACGTTTTTCTCGCGCAACAGCACATCGAGATAGATCAGTAGATTAAGATCGACCCGTTCAAGATTCATATCATAAAAACCAAAAATACAGCCAATAAATCAGCTAAATTATGACACAAATCAACTGGGCAAAACAGCCAAGCACCAACAATATCGTGAACAGTGCGACTACAGGATATGGCGTCCAGTATTTTTTAAATAAATACCGAAGATAAACTTGATAAATTGGCTAAATTATCACGCAAACTTTAGACTGCCAACACTGTATAAAGGTCATGTTTTTCGACTGTTTCGAGGCATAGATCTGCGTCACCCTCTTCACTCTACGACAGGACAACGTCATGGCAACTTATCAAACAGCGGTTGATGCCATCCGCGAGTTAAAAGCAAAGTTCGGCAACACATGGTGCGATATCAGCCCTGAAGATGCTGCGCGTATGCAAATGCAAAACCGTTTCAAAACCGGTTTAGACATCGCCAAGTACACCGCTGCCATCATGCGTCAAGACATGGCTGACTACGATGCCGACAGCAGCAAATACACCCAATCGTTGGGCTGCTGGCACGGTTTTATCGCCCAGCAAAAAATGATCGCCAACAAAAAATACTTTGGCACCACCAGCAAAAAATACATCTACCTGTCAGGTTGGATGGTTGCTGCACTGCGTTCAGAGTTTGGCCCACTGCCAGACCAATCGATGCACGAAAAGACTTCGGTTGCTGCCCTGATCGGCGAAATCTACACCTTCTTGCGTCAAGCTGACGCCAAAGAAATGAACGACCTGTTCCGTGCGCTGAAAAAAGCCAACGAAGCCGGTGATACCGCTAAAGCAGCTGAAATCACTGCACAAATCGACGGTTTCCAAACCCACGTTGTGCCAATTATTGCTGACATCGATGCTGGTTTCGGTAACGAAGAAGCCACCTACCTGCTCGCCAAGAAAATGATCGAAGCTGGTGCCTGTGCCCTGCAAATCGAAAACCAAGTGTCTGACGCGAAGCAATGTGGTCACCAAGCTGGTAAAGTCACCGTGCCACACGAAGACTTCATCGCCAAAATCCATGCACTGCGTTATGCATTCTTGGAAATGGGCGTAGAAGAAGGCGTGATCGTTGCACGTACTGACTCTGAAGGCGCTGACCTGACCCAGAAAATCCCAGTGGTCAAAGAAGCTGGCGACATCGCTTCTCAGTACATCAGCTACTTGGAAACCAGCGAAATCGACATCGCTGACGCACAAGAAGACGAAATCCTGATCAAGCGTAACGGCAAGCTGCATCGTCCAAAGCGTCTGGCTTCTGGCCTGTATCAGTTCCGTGCTGACACCCAGATCGACCGCGTTGTTCTGGACTGTGTATCAAGCCTGCAAAACGGTGCTGACCTGCTGTGGATCGAAACTGCAACACCAAACGTTGCTGAAATCGCTCACATGGTCAACCGTGTTCGTGAAACCGTGCCAAACGCCAAGCTGGTATACAACAACAGCCCATCGTTCAACTGGACTCTGAACTTCCGTCAACAGTCATACGACCGTTGGGTTGCTGAAGGCAAAGACGTATCTGCATACGACCGCGCCAAGCTGATGAGTGCTGAGTACGACGCAACCGAACTGGCTGCTGATGCTGACTCAAAAATCCGTACCTTCCAAGCTGACGCAGCGCGTGAAGCCGGTGTGTTCCACCACCTGATCACTCTGCCAACCTACCACACCGCTGCATTGTCGACTCACGAGTTGGCTTCTGGCTACTTCGGTTCAGAAGGCATGTTGGCTTATGTGGCTGGCGTACAACGTAAAGAAATCCGTCAAGGTATCGCTTGCGTTAAACACCAAGCAATGGCCGGTTCGGACATCGGTGATGATCACAAAGAGATCTTCGCTGGTGACAACGCGCTGAAAGCTGGCGACGACAGCAAAAACACCATGAACCAATTCGGTGGCTAATCCCCGCTGATTGATTCAAAAAGACCCCTGCGCGAAAGCGTGGGGGTCTTTTGCTATAAATTAGGATTTTTTAACAAAAGGTTTAGATATGAAATATCCAGCCAAAAACTCTAAATCCATCATTACTTTATGGATAGCATTTACCATCGGTACGGTTCTATCACTTCTAATCATGTTTCAAGCGGGCTGTGCTGGCGATGCTAAAACTGGCTCACTAGGTGATCCCGTACGAGCACTCCAAATGGAAAACATCGCGTTTTTCAGCTTGCTGTTCAGTGTCAGTATTGGCGGACTTGCATTTGGTTTAGGCTCATCTAGTCCACATCGGGTATCACACGGCTTGTCATTCGCCTTTTTTGGGATGATTTTTTTATGGATTATAGGGATACAAATTAGCTTTCTAGGCACTCAATCGTGCTTTTAAATTAGGGTCTGTTGACGTTTCACATTGGCAACCAGATGAAGGCACATGCTAATGCCACCAGACTGACGAAATTACGTTTCAGTTTATCGTATCTCGTGGCAATCGCTCTAAACTGCTTCAGCCGTGC
>JBAQKP010000096.1:0-13197 GCA_049301135.1 Moraxellaceae bacterium
GCCTTACACACACCCGCATGAAACAAACCCAGCGTCGCCCCACCGGAAAACATCAAGGCAGGCTGTCCGTAGCTGTGATAGGTATCCTCGAAGAAACGGTATTTTTCTTCGAGCGGTAAAAAATCAAACTCCTGATCACACAGATAATCCAAGCACTGACACACTTGTTCAATATAGTCTTCGATCAGCTTTTTGGTGCCAACGTGCGCCACACCGTATAATAGCGGATGGCCGATATTGCCCAGATCGTGATACAAACCCTCGCGCAATGAACGTACCAGCTCACGGTCACGATGCTCCAATCGATAGCGACGTAGCGTGGTCAGCCGCTCGGCGATCAATTCCGAGTCATAATAGGGCGATGCATTGTCTTGTTTCCATTGCGCCATCTCGGTCAGCGTATCCAGTTCAGTGGCGATCTGCTGCCACTCGTGATAACTGTTGGCCTGTGCCAAGCTGCGCTCTAGCTGCCGCTGTTGTCGAGAATTCCAGCTCATGTTTGCCCACTCCTATTGCGTGGCGGATGGTCATTTTTGTGATCTCAGCTCGAAACTAGCATGCGCTCGGCCAGCATCCAATGACATTTTGTGGCAAACCTTGCAGTTTTAAGCAGTTTCGGTAGATAGTTTGAATGTTTTGTCGATTTGCTTGTTTGACCAGCCCCCTGCGATGAGAAACCCTATGGCCACACTCGACCTCAGTCCGGATTTTTTAGATGCCTTGCAACACTTGGTGCAGCAAGCCCGCCATGCCCTGCCCGCTGTGCCGCAGCCGGTGGATTTTTCGGCGCAAGCATGGATCTGGGAAAATAAGCAACTGGTTGCAGTACAACAACTCAGTTCGATTCAACTCGATGATCTGATTGGGATTGATCGACAAAAACACCAAGTTGAACAAAACACGCTGCAATTTTTACACGGCTTTTCGGCCAATCATGTGTTGCTGACCGGCGCGCGTGGCACAGGTAAATCATCATTGGTACGCGCCCTACTCAACCGCTATGCCGCCGAGTGTCTGCGGGTGATTGAAGTGAATCGTGATGATCTGGTCGATCTGCCACGGATTGCACAACTGATCCGCAACCGACCAGAAAAATTTATCATTTATTGTGATGATCTGTCGTTTGGTGCAGAAGACCACAGTTATCGTGCCTTAAAAAGCAGTCTAGACGGCTCGCTCCAGTCCGAAACCGGCCAATTTTTGATTTATGCGACCAGCAATCGGCGGCATTTGTTGCCCGAATTTATGCACGAAAATGACCATGCCGCTGGCGTGCGCGAGATTCATCCACAGGAAGCAGTCGAAGAAAAAGTGTCGCTGTCGGATCGTTTTGGGTTGTGGCTGTCGTTTTATGCGATGGATCAGCAAACTTATCTCGACATCGTGGCCGATGGCTTGGGCAAGGCGGATTTAAGCCTGACTGAACTGGCACGCGCCGAGGCGATTCGCTGGGCGGGTAACCGAGGGCAGCGCTCAGGGCGGTCGGCGGCGCAGTTTGTGCGGCATTGGGTCGGCTTGCAGCAGTTACAGAACAAAATGAACACACGGAGCAAATAACATGCGTAACCTCTACCCCTTGATTCGTCCCTACAACAGCGGCTTTTTACAGGTCAGTGCGCTGCACCGCATCCACTACGCCGAATACGGCAATCCTGACGGACAGCCGGTGGTGTTCTTACACGGTGGGCCCGGTGGTGGCTCGCAGCCGGATTATGCGCGGTATTTTGATCCACAAAAATGGCGCATCGTGCTGTTTGATCAGCGTGGCTGTGGTCAAAGTACGCCGCTTGCTGAGTTACGCGAAAATACCACTTGGGACTTGGTCGCCGATATTGAGGCGATCCGGCAACAACTCAACATTCAGCGCTGGGCAGTATTTGGCGGTTCGTGGGGTTCGACGTTGGCCTTGGCGTATGGCATTCGACATGCTGAGCGCTGTACGGCGTTCTTTTTGCGCGGGATTTTTTTATTGCGCAAAAAAGAAATCGACTGGTTTTATCAGCACGGTTGCTCGAAGATTTTTCCGGATGCGTGGTCGAATTATCTGGCGGCGATTCCTGCGGCGGAGCATGGCGATTTGGTGCAGGCGTATTTTCGGCGTTTGACCAGCACGGATGCGGCAGTACGTCAGGCAGCGGCGCGGGCGTGGTCAACGTGGGAAGGTGCGACCTCGAAGCTGATTCCCGATGCGCAGATGATTGCGTACTATGGGTCGGATCGGTTTGCGGAGGCGTTTGCGCGGATTGAGTGTCATTATTTTGTCAATCGGGGCTTTTTGCCGACCGATAATTATTTGATTGAGCAAGTGGATGCGCTACGGCATATTCCGTGTGTGATCGTGCATGGTCGCTATGATGTGGTGTGTCCGGTCGAAAATGCGTGGGAGTTGCATCAGGCGTGGCCGGAGTCACGCTTGCAGATGATTGCGGATGCTGGGCATTCGTTGTCTGAGGTGGGCATTCGGGATGCGTTGATTGCTGCAACGGATGCGTTTGTGGCGGTTGTGGGTTAGCGGGTTTTGGTGTTTACTGTGAGGCTGCGGTTGGTATAACCGCTAAACCTTGAGACGTATTTTTTGGAGAACGGTAAATGATTAGCTTTGAGCAAGCCATTGAGATTGCGACAACAAATGCAAGCTCATTAATTGAGAAATCAAAAAATCTCTCGCTTGAGGGTATCTTAATATCCGAAGATGGCAAGTTATATGAAGTTTCTTTAAGCTACGATATTGAAGGAGAAAACCCTGCTTCAATCTCAAAAAACACCAATGAACCTGTTGGTCATGGGCTATCGCAACTGATAAAAGTGATGAGCTACCGACGGCAATACAAAACCTTTTTGGTCGATGCGAAAAATGGCGAATTTAGAGGCTTTATCAAGTCAAAAATGAGTTAATCAACATGCCAAAACATCTGATCATAGATACCAATCTGCTGTTGCTACTGGTGATTGGGGCAGTTGAAGAAGGTAGGCATATCGGAAACTCAAAAAGACTAAAAGCATTCAGCCTGATGGATTACGACAATATCCTAAGGATAGCAGAGCCTTACGAAAAAATCTGTATCACGCCTTATATCGCGACAGAGGTCTCCAATTTGATTGATTTGGATGGACATGCTCGGATTCTGGCCTTTCAGGTTGCAAGAAATTTATTCTTACTTTTTGAAAAAATTGAAGTCAACATCGATCAAGATTGTGAGTCTGAGTTATTCTTGGAATTTGGTATTACCGATAACTCACTGATCAGACTTGCACCTGACTATTTCATTTTAACCAGTGATTACAGGATGCTCGATTCTTTATTTAAAAGCAGCGGACACACCATAATCCCTTACTACAAAGTCGGAATATAATAGAGCATCCCGTTACCATTTCCCCCTCAAGCCTGCTTTAACCGCAGCGCATTCAGCACCACCAGCAGCGAACTGAGCGACATCCCAATCGCCGCCAACCACGGCGGCACATAGCCAAACGCCGCCGGAAACAAAATCGCAAAATTATACGCAAACGCCCAACGCAAATTTTGTCGAATAATCCGATCTGTGCGCAGACTGACCCGCCGCGCATCGACCAACGCCGACAACTGATCATTTAACAAAATACTATCCGCCGAAATCTGCGCCAAATCCGCACCCGACGACATCGCCACCGACACATTTGCGGTCGCCAACACAGGGCCATCATTGACCCCATCGCCGACCATCACCACCGTTGCACCGTCGGCTTGTAAGGCTTTGACTGCCTCGACTTTTTGCTCCGGCAATAGACCACCGCGTACCTCAGTAATCCCAAGCGCCGCGCCGACCTGCTGTGGCTGCTGGGTTGGATCACCGGACAACATCCACACCTGTAGCCCTTCCGCCTGTAATGCCCGAATCATCGCCACCGCTTCAGGTCGTACCTGATCGGCAAACTCAAACTGCGCCAACGGCTGCCAAATGTCATCTGTTTGACCGGCCATGTGCGCCGCCAACACCACTGTCAGCGCATCACTGGCCTGACTGAGTCCAGCAAATTGCGCATGCCCCAAGCGATACTGCACCCCATCAATCACCCCGACCAAGCCACCACCGGCCACATGCTGTGGCTCCAGCACCTCCGGCAAACGCTGTCCACCATAGGCACGTCGAAAGGCTTTGGCCAAAGGATGGTTGCTGGTTTGCTCCAAAGCCGTCGCCAGCATCAAGGCCGATTCCGTATCGAGTCGAGGCGTAAAGCAGTCAGTCTTGAGCAGCACTGGCTCGCCCTGTGTCAGTGTGCCGGTCTTGTCAAATACCACATGGGTTGCTTTGGCGAGGCTTTCCATCACATGACCACGGGTCAGCAAAAAGCCCAATCCAGCCAGCCGATTGGTCGCGGTGGTCAATGCCATCGGGGTTGCCAGTGACAAGGCACACGGACAGGTCGCCACCAACACCGCCAACGTCGCCCACAGTGCCACACTCGGATCAACGAAATACCACGCCACATACACCACCACCGCCAGCACCAGCACCCGCGCCACAAACCACTTGGCCATCTGATCGGCTTGCTGCACCACCCGTGGACGCTCGGCCAGCGCCCGATTCATCAAGCGGTCAATCAGCGCGCGCTGACTGCCCTCTGGCGGCTGCGTCACTTGCATCACAAACGGCTGGGCGTAGTTTTGGCTACCACCCAACACGCGATCACCGATTTTTTTGAACACTGGTTGCGCTTCGCCGGTCAGTAGCGCTTCGGACACATTGGCTTCACCGGCAACTAATACGCCGTCACACGGAATACTTTCACCAGCACGAATCTGTACCTGATCGCCGATCTCAAGCAGATGCGCTGCGATGTCCTCGTATTGCTCCGTGTCGGCATCTCCGGCCAATTTATGCACCAAAATCGGCTCAATCGTGATCAAATCACTGGCGGTCTGACTGGCTTTTTGCCGTGCTTGTAATTCGAGATAGCGCCCACCCAGCAAGAAAAAAATAAACATGCTGACTGAGTCAAAATACACCTCACCGCTTTGGGTCAGCGTCGCGTAGGTACTCGCCACAAAGGTCAAAATCAGCGCAATCGACACCGGAATATCCATGTTGACGGTACGCGCTTGTAACGCCCGCCATGCCGACTGATAAAATGGAAACCCCGCATACAAAAACACCGGCAAACTGACCAACAGGCCGACCCAGCGAAAATAATCCCGAAACTCAACGTCGATGCCGCTGTAATCACCAAAATAAATCGCCATCGCGTACATCATGGCCTGCATTGCGCCCAAGCCCGCCACGCCTAAGCGCATCAGCATTTGTTTGCTTTGCTGACCCAGCAGCTCGGCATGGGTATCTTGCCGAAATGGCCGCGCACGGTAGCCCAACTGCTCTATCGTGTTGAGCAAATGACTGATCTGTGCCTGCTGATCGTCCCACACCAAGCGCAGACGCTGTGTACCCAGATTCACCGTGACCTGTGATACGCCTTGCTCATTGCGTAAACGTCGCTCAATCAACCAACTACACGCGGCACAGCGCAAACCAATCACGCTCAAATCCGCCGCTGACAAGCCTTGCTCGTGATAGACAAAAGTCTGCTGCACCTGCGCATGATCATAACCACTCAGTAGCGCCAAACCCTCCGGTAGTGGCGCGGTACGACTGACCTCAGTGCGATCCAGATAGTAGCTCTCCAGCCCCGCTTCGACGATGCTTTGGCTGGCCAGCTGACAACCCAAACAACACATCGGACGCGGCTCGCCCAAAATCACGCTATACAGCGGCTGCTTGGGCAAATCATCACCACAGTGAAAACACACCGTCGCCAACGGCACAACTTGGGCGGACTGCAACAAAGCTGAATCAGTGTACATCGGTTGCTCAATCCTCATGCCGCAGGCAAATCCACAGGGCAAACGTGTGGCGTATTCACAAAAAAACCATCAAAACCGCATGATACGATCATCATCTTGTGTTGTCATAGCGATTGCTTGCTTGGCAATCACGGTTTGGCCAGTCAAGCTCAGGCAAAATCACTGATTTTATCGAGGTTTGCTCTGATGTTGTGCGCATACCGTGCATTTTGCAGCGCACCCATCAGCAACCATTGCATCCACTCGCCTACTATCGCATGATCAGTGGGATTTTAACTTCGTAGACGACATGCCCTTGCTTAACAACACTCAGACACCTGCCCACCCTTTGGTTCAGCAGCGCGGCTTTGCGCTGATTGGGCTGCTGTTGCTCACCTTGATTTTGATCGCCGCAGTGGGTTTAGGGCTGTATATGATCAAACTGGATCGGGTGGTTAAAGAAAAGTTTGAAGGCAAACGCTGGGAAATTCCTGCCCGCGTCTATGCAAGGCCACTGGAACTGTACACCGGTGCCGCCGTCAGTAGCAACGCACTCAAAGATGAACTGAAACTGCTCAATTACCGTAAAACCGACAACTATCAAGCCGCAGGCACGTGGGCGCAACAAGGCGACTACTACTATGTACATACGCGTGGCTTTGACTATGGCGACAGCCAAGACCCCGATCAGGTGCTGAAAATCAGCTTTGCTGCCGACCAAATCATCGACATCCAAAGCACCCAAAACAACGGCACTGGCATTGCACGGCTTGAACCGATCCAAATCGGCGGCATCTATCCACGCCACAATGAAGATCGGGTGCTGGTACAACTGGACACTGTTCCGCAGCCATTGATTGATGCGCTGATTGCCACCGAAGATCGCAGTTTTTATCAGCATCATGGTGTGTCGATTCGTGGCACAGCACGCGCGCTGGTCAGCAACGTCACCGGCGGTGCACGCCAAGGCGGCTCGACCCTGACCCAACAGCTGATCAAAAACTTTTACCTGACCTCAGAACGCACGCTTAAACGCAAATTTAATGAAGCCTTAATGGCAATTTTATTGGAGATGCGCTACAGCAAAAACGAGATTTTAGAGGCCTATTTAAACGAAATTAATCTCGGGCAAAACGGCAATCGCGGCATTCATGGTTTTGGTTTGGCCTCGCAATTTTATTTTGGTCAACCTTTAAATGAGCTGAAACTACACCAGTACGCCCTGATGGTCGGTTTGGTCAAAGGGCCTTCGCAATATAATCCATGGCGCAATCCTGACAACGCCCTAGAGCGGCGTAATGTAGTACTGAATAACATGCTGCTGACTGGCAAAATCGACCAAGCGCAGTACGACTCAGCACTGCAAAAGCCCTTGGGCATCCTCAAAAATCCGACTGCCGGACGCACCTTATATCCTGATTTTCTCGACGTGGTGAAACGTCATTTGGCTGAACAATATCAAGAATCTGATTTGCGCTCGGAAGGTCTACGGATTTTTAGCACGCTCGATCCGCGCGTACAAAACGCGGCAGATCAATCGTTCAAAACCACCATCGATGGCATGGTCAATCGCAACAAAAAACAACTGAACGGCCTGCAAGGCGCAATGGTGGTGGCTGATCCACAAACCGGCGAATTGCTGGCGGTGGTCGGCGGTTCGGGTGTATTTACTGGCTACAATCGCGCGTTGGATGCGCGGCGGCAGATTGGCTCACTGGTCAAGCCTGCGGTCTTCCTCACGGCACTACAGTCTGGACGCTATAGCATCACCTCGCCCGTGGATGACAGTCCCGTCAGTATCACTGGCATGGGCATGACCGACTGGCAGCCCAAAAACTATGACAATACCGATCATGGCATCGTACCGATGTACACTGCATTGGCGCGTTCCTATAACCAAGCGACGGTACGGCTGGGCTGGGAAATGGGTGTGCCAAGCGTGGTCAATACCCTACGCCAACTCGGTGTTGAAGCTGAGATTCCAAACTATCCATCGGTACTACTGGGTGCGGTCAACCTCACACCGATGGAAGTGTTGGGCATGTATCAAGTGTATGCCGGTGGCGGTTTTAGTCATCCACCGACCGCCATTCGTGCGGTGGTCAATGCCAAAGGGCAACCGCTCCAACGCTATGGCTTGTCGATGCGGCAGCGGATTGACCCCAGCCAAGCCTATATTTTAAATTATGGCCTACAACAAGTGGTTGAAACTGGCACAGCGCGGGCGGCCTTGGCGAGTTTACCGGCCGATCTAAAACTCGCCGGTAAAACCGGTACGACCAATGATGCGCGGGATGCGTGGTTTGCCGGTTATAGCGGTAACTATGTCTCGGTGGTTTGGCTCGGTCACGATGACAACCGACCGATTGGTCTGACGGGTTCGAGTGGTGCATTGCCGGTCTGGACGAACCTGATGAAGCGGCTGCCACTGACGCCGGTGGACTTGGCACAGCCGACCAATGTGCTGTGGTATTGGCTGGATGCGGCCAGTGGCCATCTGTCTGCTGAAGGCTGCGCGGGCGCAGTATTGGCGCCGGTGACACGGCAGACTGTCCCCAGCCAAATGGTCGCCTGTGCCGAACAACAGTACGACCAGTACAATCAACAAGACTGGGCAGAACCGACCCTGACCCCAAACAATCCGTATGATCAGCCTGAAGTGAGCGCTGAACCTGTCGCACCCGCACGCCCAGCCGCACAAGGCACTTGGCTAGATCGTGTTTTGGAGACTTTTTAAATGCTGGCCTTTTCGATGCAAAATATGTTGCCTTCGGTTCATCGTCGCTGCTCTCACCGATGGTCTAACAAATGGGTCTTGGGCAGTACGCTATTGGGTAGCCTGCTGCTGACGGGCTGTCAGATCACCCCGACCACCTCACCTGCTGCAAGCACTATACCAACCATCACTGCAACACCCATACCAGCAGCCGCTGGAGCCAGCACTAATACTCGACAGAGTCCCGTTAAAGCACTGCCGGAACTGGCCGCAGAGCCGCTCACACCAGAACGCTTACCCAGCGATCCGCAGCGCAGCCGGCCAGCGATTGTGCCATTACCACAACCCGCGCCGCGCGGTGGGGTACGCCGCGATGGGCATAATATTCCAGCATTTAACAGCTTGCTCAACATCGCACGTGAACAAATCGCCCAATCCAAATGGGCAGATGCCGAGCAGACGCTGACCCGTGCACAGCGCATGGCACCGGATAGCCCAACTGTGTATGCCTATTTTGCTGAGATCGCGATCAAACGACAGCAATGGAATCGGGCGGACAGCATGGCAAGGCGTGGTTTATTACTGACCCAGAATCCCGCGCAGCAACGCACCTTTTGGCAGATTGTGTTATTGAGTGCACAACAGCAAAACAATACTCGCGGCGTGCAGGAAGCGCAGCGGCAGTTAGGACAGTTGCGCTAGCGGTTAGCCCAATAGCCCGCGAATCCCTGCTACACCATAGCCCACGTATTGTTGTGCCGTCGCTAAGGTGGCGGCGGACTGTCCACCCAGCGCATATACCGGACAATTCGATACACCAGCCAACTGAGCAAATCTATCCCAACCCATGCCTATTTGTTCAGGGTGACTCTCGGTCGGCAACACTGCACCCAGCAGCATCGCATCCACGCCTAACGCATCTGCGGCTTGTATTGACGCGGCATCATGCACCGAGGCAAACCACAACTGTCGCTCATCGTGACGCGGCAACACCGTATAACCAGCCAGATCCGCATGCCGCAAGTGATAACCCGCCACCGGTAAATTCAACGGATACAACGCCGCGTTAATCACTAATTTGAGGTCGGGTCGCTGCTGTTGCAGTTGCTGAATCAGTGCTGGTTGTGCATCTGGTGCAAGAGTCGGCACGCGCACATACAGCCACGCATGTGGCGCGACGTTTTGGGTGTGGTAATCCAGCCAAGCCTCTAGTGTGTCAAATGCACTCACATCATGGCTAATCGTATACAGGTCAGGCAGTTGGGCAGCACGTAAAATCGGTCGATTGGCATCCGGAAACTGATACTGCCACAGCTCGGCTGGTGCGACCCATTTGACCGGTTGGCCTTCTGCGCCATGTGGCTCACCGCTAAATTGATCAACACGATACACATGTAAGCAGACAGTTTTTTCGGGATAGCGGTAGTGCAGCCGTCGTACAAAGCGGCAGGTTTGCACTTGGATACCAAGCTCTTCGGCCAGTTCACGCGCTAAGGCGGCGGGGACAGATTCGCCTGCATCGACTTTGCCACCGGAAAATTCGTAACGCCCGCCCTGATGTTTGCTGCTGTCACGCCATGCGATCAGCACTTGTGCGTTGCGGACGATCAGGCCGACGGCGACGTTGAGTTGGGATGGTTGCTGGGTTAAATCCTGCACAAAACCGCTCCTGTTATGCACAATTCTGGCAGTATATGAGATCTCAGCCCGACATGTGACAGGCAAGTCCATGCCAGAAGGCTGATGTGATCAGATTGATCATATAACACACATTTTTTAGATTGTGACCAGAGAGGATAGCACTGATGAGTTATGATATTTGCATCTGGGATCCGTATGCGTTTGCACGCCCTAAAGACTACATCCCAACCGATTTAGCAGAGGCAGAAGACATCCGTTTTGCGCTGGATTGGGACGAAGACGAGCATCTCACCGATCCACGCCCAATGCTGCCTGAAAACCCCAAATTCGCTGCATTTCTGGCAGATTTGCAGGAGGTTGCCAAACAAAAACTTTTTAGCGACCTGTTTAGAAACGCATATGCCGACTGTATGTCGGCGCTATTAGAAGAGGCCAATCACAATCGCAATCACTATTTTCTGCTTCCATCCACTAGTCAGTTTATCGCTTCTGGTGAGCATTATTTGGCGATCTATGGATTGTTACGACGGCATCGTTTAGCCATGTTTGATCAGGATGCTTGGCGGGTGATGCTTCCCGACGGAAGGACGCTACCAGCCGATTTTGTGACGTATTTGCCAAGTATTGAGCATCAGTTAAAGCGCAATAAACGAGAGCGTCTGACCTATTCGATAGAATCTGGCGAGTTGCCACAACTCATCGAAACATTTGCTACGCATTTTACGCCGATCGTTCATGCGCATTTTGAAAATCAAGGCTATCAGCTTGATCCAACATCAATAGGCGTTTCGCCAGAAGCTGGGCAGGTTAAATATACTTACCTAAAGAATAAGGCGTTGTTCGACATTCGTGCGCATATCATGGTGGTCAATCGCTATGATGAGTACCATACCTCCATGTCATTTAGTCTATTTGTACCGTCGGTTGAAGCTTATTTTAAGCATGTTGCAGATAGCCCGAGCCGCCTGGGACTACCTTTATTGCTGGTGAAAGATCAACGTTTACGTTCTCAACGACTAGAAGCACCAGTTGATGTTACGGCCTATTTGGCCAGTAGTCAGCCGATGCTAGACTTTTTAGATCAGATGAATTGTTTTGAGCAGTTATGGGAACTTTGGCTCAAGCCAGATCCACTGAATCCAGATGCAAGCAGCAACCAACTCAAAGATGGTCCTTATACAGATATGTATATACGTAACAAATTTCTTACAGAAAGGACGTTAAAAGCGCTGATTTTAATGCGGCTGATGAATCAACCGGAAAAATACGGGCTTATTATTGAGCATCTATATCGGTACGCCCTCACAAGTGGCCTGCCAGAAGAGCCGCCATCACCCTATCATCGTTCAAAGAGATATCCAAAGAAAAGCCTTCGTGAGGTATTTTTGCTGGACTGGGCAACCCTCACTGAGCTGCTTGATCGAGACTATCCTCCGTCTACTGATTAAGGTTATGGTCGTTGGGCTGAAGAGGGCGTGCTTAACGCTCCCCCATGCCCTGCGATAGCTATGACGCGCACTATTGTCCAAAAAACAATCCGTAAACATGGCTGAAACGTATTGACAGATGCAAACGATAATAATTATCATTAACTCAGCCAACAACACCGCCACTCACGGAGAACACCACATGAACGCGCCATTTCAATTCTTTAGCCAAAGCCAAGCCCACGCCCTACCCGTGCTGCACTCACAACATCTATTTGCCATGAGCCGCGAAATTCGCATCATGCATGAAGGTGAAGAATACCGCCTACGGCTGACCCGTAACAATCGGTTGATTTTGACCAAGTAAACAAAACGAATTGTCAAACGAGCTGCGTACTACGACTTTCCTAAATCCCCCAACCCCCTTTAAAAAAGGGGGCTAAGCAGAATCTAAGGCTTAACGCGCTAGATAGCGCGTCATATCCTCAATGCCTTTTAAGGTCATCGGGTACATTTTTTCCTCGAACATCTGCTTAATCGCCGCGACGGTCTGCGTATGATTCCAGTAGCGATCATCCTCAGGATTCAGCCATGCGGTCTTGCTAAAATGCTGCCGCATCCGCTGCAACCAAACCACGCCTGATTCGTCGTTGGTGTACTCGACCGAGCCACCTGTGCTGAACAACTCATACGGTGCCATGCTGGCATCACCAACAAAAATCACTCGATAATCACGGCCATAGGTATTCAGCAAGTCCCATGTATCCATCCGGCTGCTGGTTTTACGCAGATTATCTTTCCAAACATGGTCGTACAGACAGTTATGAAAATAGAAAAACTCCAGCGTCTTAAACTCACTTTTGGCCGCACTAAACAGCTTTTCACACTGCTCCACATACGGGTCCATCGAGCCGCCAATATCAAACAACATCAGCACTTTAACCCGATTACGCCGCTCAGGACGCACTTGAATGTCCAAGATCCCCTGCCGTGCCGTCGAATCAATGGTGTGTGCAATATCCAGTTCTTCGGCCGCACCTTGACGGGCAAAGCGGCGCAGACGACGCAGCGCGATTTGCATCTGCCGCGTCCCCAACACTTGTGAGTCATCAAGGTTTTGGAATTGGCGTTTTTCCCAGACTTTAACGGCCGATTTTTGCCGCGCAGGGCCACCGATCCGCACCCCTTCGGGGTGATCGCCAAATGCACCGAACGGCGATGTGCCGCCCGTGCCGACCATTTTGTTACCGCCTTGATGTTTTTTCTGCTGTTCGCGCAAGCGCTCTTCCAGCATTTTCATCAGTTCTTCCAGCGAACCAGCTTTTTCCAGCTCGGCGCGTTGTTCCGCTGTGAGGTTTTTTTCGAGCAGCTCCAAATCAAGCCACTCTTTGGGGATACGATCAAGCTGCCCCAACACCGCCTCGGGATCTAGGCTGCCCACCCCGTCAAAATACGCCTTCATGGCACGGTCAAACTTGTCAAAATAGCGTTCGTCTTTGACCAAGCACAAGCGAATCAGCCGATACAAATCCTCACGGTCGGCAAACACCAAGCCTTGACTGACCGCAGCATTCAGGTCGAGTAGCTCAGTCGTACTG
>JBAQKP010000097.1:0-14491 GCA_049301135.1 Moraxellaceae bacterium
GCTATGAGGTGTACGACAGTTTCTTGCCAGATTCCCGTTTTGAGCATGTTGCACAACTTTATGTTTTTGATAAAAAGTTACGTTTACTGGTCTTAGATGCCTTGGAGCGAATTGAAATTTCCATTCGCTCACAAATTGCATATCAACTGGGTCAACAAGATCCGCTTGCTTACCTAAGATCAGATATGTTTCATCACCGTTTTACAGATTTTGGGGTGAGAAAATCGGTATCTGATCATCACGAGTGGCTCACCAAGCAGGCCAGTTTGCTGGGTAGATCCAAGGAGGATTTTATTGAGCATCACCGTCACAAAAATATGTTACCTGTGCCGATTTGGGTGGCTTGTGAAGTATGGGATTTTGGTACAACAGCAACATTGTACAAAGGATTAAAAGAAGTAGATCAAGATGCCATTTCCATCAGGTACGGACTGCAAAATGGGCGCATTTTTGCAACATGGCTGAGCTTGTTGAAGGATCTTAGAAACATTTGTGCGCATCACGGGCGTTTGTGGAATCGAAGTTTTAGTGCACCAGAGCTATTGCCTTCACATGTTCTGGGCTGGGTAAAACACTTTGAGCAAAAGCCTGAGACTAAGACCCGAATATTTCTAGCACTCTGTATTTGTACGCATTTATTGGCATATTTAAGCCCAAAATCACGTTGGTCGATACGGTTAATCGATTTAATTAACAATGAGATGCCAGACTTATCCCATTTTGGCTTGGGTGTTTACAACATGGGAATGTCGCCAAATTGGCAAGATGTCCTGCAACAAGTAAAAAACCCCTAAGCGCCTTTGCTGCATGCAACAAAGTGATAGGGGTCGTATGGGTATATTATACCCAATACACCGCCCCAATGCAAACACGGAATCATGACCTGCGACCCTCATTTGTCACGCTAGGCCATCGCGTTGTTCGCCTAAGCTGATTAACATACGCTTCTCATCGACACCGAGCCGCGTATGTTCACCCTGACTATCACCCCACGTTTTTACGAAACCGACGCCTTTGGGCATATCAACAACACCGTGATTTCAGGCTGGTTTGAAAGCGCCCGCGAACCGATTTTTCGGATTTTTAGCCCCAATCTCGACATCGACCAAATGAGCCTGATCCTCGCCCGAGTCGAAATTGATTTTGTCGCGCAAACCCACTACGGTCAGCCGGTAGAAATTCGTACAGGTATCGAGCGTATTGGCCGCTCCTCGTTTGTGGTCGCCCAAGAAGTCTGGCAGCAAGGCATCTGTACTGCGCGTGGCAAAGCCGTGCAGGTGTACTTTGACTTTAAAACACAGCAATCAGACGCACTGCCAGAACATATTCGTCAGCAACTCGCCGCACTGCCGCCATTAACTCAGTCATAATATCGCCTGTCTGAACTGCCCACACAGAGAGTCCCGCATGACCAGCCCCACGCCGCAACCCAATCATCTGCGCTTCGACTATCACCTTAAAGCCGAACACCTGCACGACAGCCTGCACATGGAACGCAGCAAGCGACTGGTCAAAAACTCAATCGTCTGGCTACTGTGCGTGGGATTTATTATCTATGGCGCACTCAATCTGAATGACACGGACGGGATGGGCAAGTCATTTATTTATATGGGCTTGCTGATCCTCAGTATGAACCTGAGCATTAACTACCTACTGTTGCCGTGGCTGATCAATCGCCAGATTCGCAGTATTGATGCCAGCTCCACCCAACAAGCCCTCGAAGTGTCAGCCAGTGGATTAACGGTGCACCAAGGCCGCAGCCAAGAACATGTGTTGTGGCAAGACATTAAGCGGTCATTTCGCGGCAAACACAGCTATCTGTTCGAATTGGATAAGCGCGTGGTGGTGGTATTGCCGTTTGATGCAGTGCAGGCCAGTGGCCAACAAGCCGAGTTTGAGCAAATGCTGCAACAGTACACTGTGCAAAAATAACCAGTTAAACAACGCGGAGTATTCAAATGCAACAGACTAATGTTCCTTCCAAAATCGTCTGCGTTGGTCGCAACTACGCCGACCATGCCAAAGAACTCGGCAATGCCGTACCCGATACACCGATTTTATTTATCAAACCGCCGAGCAGCCTGCGTGCGCTGGCTGACGGAATTGTGATGCCGCAAGGCTTGGGCGAATGTCACTTTGAAACCGAGTTGTGTGTCCGCATTGGCATGCCGCTGAAAAACGCCAACCGCGAGCAAGCCGCGTTGGCAATTGATGCGGTCACATTGGGTCTGGATTTGACCTTGCGTGATCTGCAAAACAGCCTAAAAGCCAACGGCCATCCATGGGAGCGCGCAAAGGCCTTTGATGGCGCGTGCTTACTCGGTGAATGGTTAGCACCTGCGATGCTGGATTTGGGACAGGCTGAGTTTGAACTCAGCATTAACGGCGTACAGCGTCAGCATGGTCATACCGCACAGATGATTTTTGATGTGGTTGGTCTGGTGGCACATATCAGCCAGAGTTTTAGCTTGTGCGTCGGTGATGTGGTGATGACTGGCACACCGGCAGGCGTGGCTGCGTTACGAGTGGGCGATCAGTTACAGATGCGTTTACACACCCAGTTGGGTGCAGTGGACTGGCAGACTGATGTGTTGGGCTAATCGGTACAATCAGGCCGATTCAAGCGGCGCAGTGCTGATCACCATGCCGTAGATCGAACGATCACTGCGCCATAGCGTGTCTTCTGCACGAAACTGATAACGGCGCTGCTGGTGAATCACGTCGAAAGTTCCCAGCGGGATAAACAGAGTCTTGGGCAGGATGATCTTGGCGTTGTACTGCTCAAATGATTCAAAGCGGGCGGGCAAAATCTCGCCCGTGTGTTGTACCTGTCGATTGGCATACAGCGGTGCAGGATAAAAAAAACGACAGGCAATCTGCCGATTATTTAAAATCAAATAGCTGGGTAGCACGTCATGACTCATGCAGCAAGTCGTCCAAAAACAAGTCTTCTCATGCGGGATCAACCATCCTGTGTATCAGTGCCCAAAGCCCGTCCATTTTTGCACAGATTGCGCCTGTATAGACAGTCATAGATCGGTGAAAGTGTTGTCACGCGGCTGTCATCGGCATGTCACCAAGTCGTCATTGAAATGTCAGTCAGTTGTCATTTGTCAGACCTAGCATGTGGGAACGTTAAAAGTCCCCATTTCCCGCAATCGCTAGGATGAGATCATGACCGAGCAGCAGCTTCCAATCGAGCACGTTGAGGATTCAAATACCTCAAACAACCCACATTTTAATGAGTTGTTAAACTCCCAAATTAACCGCCGTAGTGTGTTGCGTGGCGGAGTCGGTATGACTGCTGCGATGATGTTCGGTAGTGTCGGTCTGGTGGGTTGTGGTAGCGATGATGATGCAGTCGCGGCCACCCCGACGCCAGTAACACCTGTGCCTACATTGCCAAAAAGCCTAAGCTTTAAGCCAGTTGCACATAGCCTAGAAGATCTGGTCAAAGTGCCAGAAGGCTATCAGGTACAGACATTTATCCCGACCGGTACGCCATTGGTATCGTGGCTTGCCGATTGGAATGATGACGGTTTACAGTCTGGTGAGTCGTTCCAATATCGTGTGGGTGACAACCATGACGGCATGCATTTCTTCGGTATGAAGAACGGTAAATACGACGGTAGCGTATCGAATCATGGTTTGCTGGCCATCAACCATGAGTATGTCAATTCATCGTATTTAAACCCCATGGGTTTTTTCTTTAAAGATGATGCGACTGCACCAACCTACCGCAACCGTGTGCGTCTGGCCAATGACGTGCGTCGCGAAGTCAACTGTCATGGTGTCTCGGTGATCGAGATCAAACGTGATGATAAAAACCAGTTTAGTGTGGTCACTGACTCGATGTATAACCGCCGCCTGACCAGCGCCACTGAGATGAAGCTCGAAGGTGCGGCTGCTGGCTCAGACTGGATGAAAACCAAATACGACCCAACGGGCATGAAGACCCGTGGCATCAATAACCAGTGTGGTAGTGGTTGGTCGCCGTGGGGTACATTCCTGACCACCGAAGAAAACTGGGCAGGCGCATTTGCACGCGATGTGGACAAGGCGATTATTGGGGATACACTACATAACGCATTGGCGCGTTATGGGATTACTGAAAGTGCCCGTAGTCGCTACTACTGGAATACGCCAAGCGACGCTGAAGGCATTATTACCGATGAGTTTAGCCGTTGGGACATCACCGCGACCAGCGACAAAACCGCAGTGCAGGACTATCGGAATGCAGCGAACACTTTTGGTTATATCGTTGAGATCGACCCATTTGCATCGAATGCCACTGCGGTTAAACGCACTTCTTTAGGTCGTTTTTCACACGAAAACATCGCCTATGCACCTGTGGTTGCTGGTAAGCCGATTGTGTTTTATTCGGGCTGTGATGCGCGTGGTGAGTATGTCTATCGCTTTGTGTCCAAAGCAGTTTGGGATGCAAAAGATATTAACGGTGGCATGGTAGCCGGTGCAAAATATCTGAACGAAGGTACGCTGTCGGTTGCGGTGTTCGGTGCTGATGGCAAAGGCCGTTGGGAAGAGCTGAGCATGAATAATCCCAAGCTTGTTGCTGCGACCAATTTCCCGTTCAAAACCCAAGCTGATATTGCGGTATTTACCCGTCTGGCTGCGGATGCAGTCGGCGCAACCAAAATGGATCGCCCAGAATGGGTCGATGTTAGCCCTGTGACTGGCGAGGTCTATCTGACCTTGACCAATAACGTATCTGGTCAACGTCCAAGCCGCTATCCGCTGGATGCCGCGAACCCGCGTAACTATGATCTTAATGGTGACGGGTCACTGGATGGTAATCCGAATGGCCATATCATCCGCTGGCGTTGTGATAACGACAACCATGCCGCGACGGGCTTTACATGGGATGTATATGCCTTCGGTGCACCGCATGACCACCCTGCCAACCTGTCCGGCCTGACCAAAGACAATGACTTCTCCAGTCCAGACGGTCTGTGGTTTGATCCAACTGGCGCACTGTGGGTGCAGACTGATGATGGTGCATACACCGATACCACCAACTGCATGATGTTGGTTGCGCTACCGGGTAAAGTCGGCGATGGTGCAAGCATGCAAGTCGGTGATGTCACCACCTACATGGGCAGCAAGCCAACCGCCAGTAACTTGGTGCGTTTCTTGGTTGGACCAAAAGAGTGTGAAATCACTGGTGTGACCTTTACTCCTGACATGAAGGCAGTATTTGCTAACGTGCAGCACCCTGGTGAAGACGGTAGCCGCGCCGAGCCAAGCAGCCATTGGCCAGCCTCACAAACCAATGCGACCTCAACTCGTTTGCCACGTTCGGCCACTGTCATCGTGACCCGTAAAGACGGCAAAGCGCTGCTGGATCCAATGGTCTAAGCAAAAAATAACCGCAAGGAAGCGGCTTATTTGTGACTAACGCCTGTCTTTGACAGGCGTTTTTCTTTGCTTGCTGGGTGTGGTGTTTTGCGGTTTAATCGGGAAAGGTTACATAAGGTCGCTGCTGGCAAGGTAAGTTTCAGGTTTTATTGATGTTGCTTGCCTTGGAGTCACGCTTTGTGTGCCTTATGTTTCAGTGTGATGTCTAGGTCTACTTAGGTATTTTTATGGCTGGCAGAAAAGCAATCTCGAATATTATAAAAGTAGCCGTTTTAACAGAGGCAGGTTATCGCTGTGCTATTCCCACATGCAGAGCTATTCTAGCAATAGATCTGCATCATCTCGTTGAGGTATCAGATGATGGCTCAAATGATCCCACAAATTTAATCGCACTTTGCCCGACATGCCATGCATTGCATCACCGAGGTACCATTCCTCGAGAATCTTTATATTGTTACAAGTCAATGTTGGTTAGTTTGAACAACGCATTTGATAGAGATGCTATAGACAAATTGTTATTTCTTTATCATATACCAAAAGATTTTTTGGCACTTTCAGGAGACGGGGTTCTATCTTTTAGCAGATTAATTGCAGGCGGTTTTGTACAGATGCAAATGCTTTCAAACAATGCTTGGCAACTTGTAACATATCAAGTCTTTTTATCCCCCAAGGGCAGACTTTTAGTTGATTCATGGATATCAGGTGACCGAACACAACTAAGTACCGCCATTGAGCAGTGGAGTGCAGGATGATTTTACATACCTATCACAAATACCAACGCTCCACACCAACCTGATGCAATACAAAACGCTGCTGATAATCCGGCTGCCACTGCTCATGCTCAATCGCCGCGCGCAGCAAAAAATCCAACAACGTCCAATGCCGACGCAACACCCGCCGCAGTCGATGCGGTAACACCGGATGAAACAAGCCGAGCCGATCAAACAACTGACGGGGATTTTTGCGTAGCCATAACCACGACCCCATCTCTAAGGTAAACGGCAACAACAACGCACCGTCATCTTTTCGCGCCTGATCATACAGATAATCCCACAGATCGCCGTGCGTGGTGTAATTGATGCTTTGCGGCTCCATCCGATAGAAGTCATGCATTGGAAAAGTACGGTTAAACAAATCACACAGCGCAACCGCTTCCGCCAAATGCGGTGGTGGCAACCGATGCCCCGCATACGGAAACCACAGCCGGTCTTTCATCCCAAAACCCGAATGTAGATCCATCGACAGCACAATACTGGCGCGTTGGCGAGCCTGCTGTACGCTATCAATCAATGCTTGGCTTTCGGTCGCCAGTTGTGTGCCACGATACCACGGCAGATGACGACTCAATTGCTGTCCCGCCAGCGGCCACAGGTGCAGGCCGTGCGCTTCAACCGGTGCATTGCGCATCAGATCAATGCCTTGTGTGGTACAGCGCGTGCCTTGATGCAATCCGGTGATGTTGACCATCGGCAGCAGCACGATACGGACTTGAGTGAGCATCTGCTGCAAATGCCGATCCCATGCCAACCGACCTAGCAGATGTTCGAGCCATGCGAGTAGGATTTGGCTGCCGATCCGTTCATTGCCGTGAATGCCGCCGACCAGCAGCAGGGTCGGTGCAATCCCGTCGCTTTGGCCGAGTTCAAGCTCATAGATCGGCAGATCGTCCATCGTGGCGAGGATGCGATGGCGTAGCGCAGGGTGCTCGATCAGGCGTTCGAGTTGGGCAAGTTCGGGCAAAAGACGCGACATAAAAAAGCCACACGGCAAGCGGTAAAACGCTCAGTGTGGCGGGGAAGTTTGACAGTGCGATGACGGGGGAAGCGGCAGTTAATTCACATGCAGGCCAAACAGTCCCAGCGCGTCGGTCGCACGAAATCGGTAGGCCGTATTGCAGAATTGGCAGTCCATTTTGATTTCACCCTCATCTTGCAAAATCTGCTGCACTTGCTCTACGCCGACTTGCTGTAGTGCAGTTTCACAGCGTTCACGCGAGCAGGTACAGCCAAACTTCAGCGTTTCAGCATCCGGCAGCATCACGTCTTCTTCGTGATACAAGCGATACAAAATCTCAGTCGCAGAGAGTTCAACTAGCTCACTTGGTGTTAAGGTTTCGGTCAGCATCATCAGGCGCGGCCACAGATCCTGATCGACGTGTGCTTGTTCGTCTTCGTCACGACGCGGCAATAACTGAATCAGTAAGCCACCGGCTTGCTTCTGCTGACTGCTCAGTACGATGCGGGTAGGAATCTGTACTGATTGATCAAAATACGTGGTCAAGCACTCGGCCAGAACATCCGAGTCACGACCAATAATGCCTTGATAGCGCTCACCATCTTCTGGCTCGATATTGATAAACAACACGCCGCCACCAAGGGCTTGCATGGCCTCGACGCTGCTGTCTGCGCTTTGCCATACCGTAGACGCCTCATCCCACTGCGCCAAGGCACGAATCTCGCCGTCGTGGCTGCATTCGGCCATTGCCCATTTGAGATCCGTTTGGCCTTGGGCTTGAATCGACAGCCGTCCACGAATCTTCAGGGTACTGGCCAGTAGTGCTGCGCCGACCAACATTTCGCCGAGCAATGCCGCAATCGCGGGCGGGTAGTCGCGCTGCGCCAAGATGGTGTCAAGTGACTGCTGAAGATGTACCACTTCACCGCGCACGGGACTGGCATCAATAAAAAAACGCTGGCGAATATCGGTCATAAGCTTTCTCCTAAGCGCTTCATGATGAAGGCGCAGGGCTAAAAATCAAGGGATCAAGTTGACGTCAGCAGCATCGGTCAGTTGATCGTCGGTTGACGTGGCGTCAGCCTCAGTCTCATGACTCGCTTCACGCCCAAATACCGTCCATGTGCCGTTATAGCCGAGCGGGTTTTGGTAGGCATCGGAGCGCTGTTTGCGTGGTTTTTCACGGCTGTCCAAGATGTCAAAATCCTTCAGCGTGGTCAGCACCAAGCCCGTCCGATAAAAGCGCACCCGCTCCGGCATGATGTCTTCGCCGGTTTTGGCGTTGATCCGAAAGACATACGCCCGTAAATCAATAAACGCCCGATGCGCGACTAGCATGCCGTCAGGATTCGCATCAAACCAGTCCTGCATCGCTTGAACTTCAGTCTCGGTATACGCACCACAGCGGTCAATCAATGTGCCGACTGCGCCGAACGACTTCGACTCTTTGGCATAGGTGCGCGCAAGGTGCAGCCGCTGCACCTGATCGACAAACACCGGCAGGCCAAGCGTAGACGGCAACGGCAGCGCCTCTTTACCAATATGCGCATCGGGATAAAACGCATAGGCGCGCTCAAAGTACGGCTGCCATTCGGCTTTATAGCGGGCGACCTCATCGGCATCACCGCGATAAATCGGCATATCTCGGATCTGACTCAGATACTCGGGCGGCCAGTGATTGTGGCGAAAGTCGGCAATGTCTTGCTTGAGCTGCGAGATTAGCTGTTTATCCAGTTTTTTACCGTCCACAGTCGATGTGTTGGGCGATTGAAATTTGGCAATACGCGGTTTACTGGGCATACGGCACACTCCTGCGTTGATCTGTTTTTACGGTATGCAGCGCAAACTTAACTCAATTCCTGTGGGTCAATATCCAGCGACAGCCTGACCTGTCGGCGCTGCGGCAGTTGCCAAACCTGCGGCCACCAGTGCGCTAGCAGATGATGCAACTGCTTGCGCTGACTGCATAAAATTAAGCCATGCCCGCGAAAAATCCCCGCCTTGCGCTCCATCGGTGCAGGAATCGGCCCCCAAATCTCGAGTGTTTTTTCAGCATCTTGCGCCTGTAGCAGTTGCAGCACATCGGCCAAAAACTGCTGGGTCAACGCCCGATCCCGCGATTCGGCACGGATCAGCGCGGCATAACGGTACGGCGGCAACAGTGCAAGTTTGCGCTCTTGCAAGGTGTTGTCGGCAAACTGATCATAACCCTGCTGAATCAAGGTTTGTAGCAGCGGATTATCCGGTTGCCACGTTTGAATCAGCACTTGACCGCGCTTATGGCCACGTCCAGCACGACCGGCCACTTGCATGATGATTTGTGCGGTACGTTCCGGTGCTCGAAAATCGCTGCTTAAAAACCCAGCATCGGCCTCTAAAATTGCCACCAAGGTCACATGCGGAAAATGATGCCCTTTCGCTAGCATTTGTGTGCCGAGCAAAATCGCTGCGCCTTCGGTATTGGCACGTTCATAAATCGCCTGCCAACTACCAACCCGCTGCGTGGTATCACGATCCACCCGCAAAATTGGTGTTTCGGCAAAATGTGTGCGCAAAGTTTCTTCCAGCCGTGCTGTCCCTGTGCCAATCGGCAAAATATTCGGCGACTTACAGGCAGGGCATAGCGTCGGTAACTGACTGTGATAACCACAATGATGACAGTGTAAATGCGTGCGCGGGGTTTGATGCACGGTTAAATGCGCATCACAGCGCGGACAATCTGCTTGCCAACCACAGGCATCGCACAGCAATACGGGGGCATAGCCGCGACGGTTTAAAAAAATCAACACCTGATCTTGGGCATCGAGTCGCGCACGAATCGCTTGTAGCAGCGGTTTGCTTAGGCCGTTTTCACGGTATTGACCGCGTAGGTCGATCAGTTGCATTTTGGCCAGTACCGCCGTGCCGGCGCGTTCGGTTAGGCGTAGATGGGTCAGCTTGGCTTGCTGTGCCAGATGTAGGCTTTCGAGCGACGGCGTGGCTGACCCCAAAATCACCGGACAGTGTTGCAACTGACCGCGCCGCAACGCCAGATCACGCGCATGATATCGAAAGCTATCTTGCTGTTTATAGGATAGATCATGTTCTTCATCGACCACGATCAGCCCAAGCTTGGGCAGAGGGGTAAAGATCGCCGAGCGCGTGCCGATGACAATGTGGGCTGCGCCATTTTGTGCCATTTGCCATGCGTTTAAGCGTTGTACGTCGGTCATACCCGAGTGCAGCATCACCACATGCGCGGCAAAGCGTGCCTGAAAGCGGCCAATGGTTTGCGGCGTCAGGCCGATTTCTGGCACGAGTACCAACACCTGTTGACCATGTTCTAACACCGGCTGCATCGCTTGCAGATACACTTCGGTTTTGCCGCTGCCGGTCAGACCTTCCAGCAAAATGCCGTGATAAGCGCCGAGTAATTGATGGATTTGAGCAATCGCAACCGCTTGTTCCGGATTAGGTGTTAGCGGTAATTCGGCCAGTTGTACCGGATGTGGATCGGCTTGGTAAGGCTGCATAAACTCGACTGCAAGGCCGCGTTTTTCCAGTTGTTTCAGTTGGCTACGCTGCACGCCCATCAGTTGCAAGATGCTTTCTGCTGCGCCGCGTTGGTCATGCAGATTGAGGATATCAAAGGCGAGTTTTTGGCTAGAGCCGGTTTTAAAGCTGGCCGACGGGACAGGATCCGCCACTCGCCAATAATGATTTAAAATATCCAGTGGCCGTCCTTGCCGCAGTAAGGTGGGCAAGGCCAGTAAGAGCACTTCACCAATCGGATAGTGATAATACTGCGCTGACCAAACCAAAATCGGCAACAGATCCACACTGATCGCCGGTTGTTGATCCAGCACTTCAAGGGCAGCGCGTAGTTTGTGTGGTTCGACCTCGGCAGCGTCGCCCTGACCGAGCACAATCCCGATCAGCTGTTGTCGCCCAAACGGCACACGGACACGACAGCCAACCGCGGGTGGTTCTGTCACGCCGTCCGGCAATTGATAGTCGAACAGTTGAAACATCGGCACGGGCAGGGCGATACGGATCAGCGGGCGTCCATCAGTCACGTTTTACAGCGCCCCTTTGCGAAGATACCTGCCAGTGTTGTTGCCGCGCGTCAGTCGGTTTTAGCCCGCCGCCAGTTCGACTACCCCATCCATCTCGACCAGCGCGCCACGCGGCAGACTGGCCACGCCAAGCGCCGCCCGTGCTGGATACGGCTGGGCAAAATACTCGCCCATGATCTGATTGACCAGTTGGAAGTTACCTAGATCAATCAAAAAAATATTCAGCTTGGCAATATCTGCCAGCGAGCCACCTGATGCTTCACACACTGCTTTTAAGTTGTCAAACACGCGGCGGATCTGTGCTTCGATTCCGTCGACCAATTGCATGCTGTAAGGGTCAAGGCCGATTTGCCCAGATAAATAAACCGTGTTGCCGACGCGAATTGCTTGGGAGTAAGTGCCGATTGCCGCAGGGGCAAGTTCGGTATGGATGACAGTACGCGACATGCAAAGCTCCAAAGAAGTCGATAACGAGGTCAAACAATTGGTCAGAAATGACAATTTGAGTGGCCAATCATGATACCGGATTCTACAGCGTAGCTATAGCCTAAAACCGTAGCTCAGCCGCAAGCTAAACGGTTTTAGGGGTTGGTTTGCCGGATTTAGCCGTGTTGACTGAGCCGAGTGACCGTTGGAAAATCCAATAAACTGCGAATCTCATGGATCAGTCGCGCCAAATGATCACGGTCGCGTACCAAAATCGCCAAGCGTGTCTGCTGATTTTCGATTTTAAGCTTTTCAACACCAGCTTTTAGTTCACGCACCCGATAGATCAGTTCGGTAGTTTGTTCATCCGATAGCCCGTCACCGATCAGTAGCGTGACCGGAAAGCGCGGATCTTCGGGCGTGTGTTGTTGCCACTGTAAAGTTAAAATATGCTCAGGATGCTGGGCGATTTCTTGCGCCAGATTACCACAGCGGCGTCGATGCACGATCAAGCCACGACGAGTTAAATGCCCCAAAATCGGATCACCTAAAATCGGGTTGCAACAGTGTGCATAACGTAAATCAATGCCATCCGTTCCCAAAATCAACTGCTCAGACAGCGTTGAGCCGAGTGCTTGATCGCGATGCACCAAGCGCGACGCCACCAATTGCGGCAATAGATCGCCAATCGCGATTTGCTCAAACAAGGCATCTTGGCTGTCTAAATGCTGCCAATCCAGCAGATCTTGCCAATCTGCCGCTGACAAGTCATTGATACTGCGTTTGTGTAGTCGCAGCGCGCGATTCAAGGCTTGTTGACCGACGGTACGCTGCTCCTCAACATCCTGTTCACGCAAGATATTTTGGATGGCGCGGCGTGCTTTATGTGTATTAATAAAACTCAGCCAATCTGGATTGGGTGTCGCCAGCACGTCAGTAATAATATCAATCACCTGACCGCTTTTGAGTGGCGTGCCGAGCGGCTTAATCACGCCGTCGATTTTGACCCCGATGGCATGGTTGCCAAGGAATAAACTGGCGGCATACGCAAAATCCACCGCCGTCGCCCCCTGTGGCAGTTCATGTAAATCACCATCGGGCGTATAGACCAAGACTTTGTCGCGGTGTAAATACTCAAGTAGGGCGTTTAACGTACTGCGCGCGCAATCTCGATCAATCAGCTCGGCCAGATTATGCAGTGAGGCTTGAATCGCTGAGCGCGTCGCTTGCGGTGCAGTTTCGCCCAGCACCACGCCGAGCCGAGCTGCATCACGCATACGGGCGGTTTGTAAGGTCAGGTCGACTTGGCCGCTGCCATCGCGCAACGACAAAAATAACGCCTGATTACCACCGGGTAACGGGTTGCGGATATGGTCACGCAGCTCCGACCACTCAAACTGCTGTTGCAGTACCGTCGCCAACTGATCACACGCCACCACACTATCGAGTAACACTTCAAAAGCGTGTGTATTTAGCAACGTGGTTAGATCACCATCGCCGCGAAAAAACCGCTGAAAAATTAAAATATCATTGTCACGTGGCGTGAGATGGCCGGTAATCTTCAGCGCATCAATCAAGTGATCCAAGGCAAACGCCCGCTGCTGGCGCATCTCCATGCGTTGTAACGCCGAGTCAGCCAAGGCATTGGTCAGACGACTAAACATCTCAGGCGCGAGATTCTCAAAGCACAGTTTTTCCAACTGGTCAGCGATTTCGTTCATTCCCACCAGCCGCGCCATCGGTACAAAAATATCAATGGTTTCTTGGGCGATACGCGCCCGTTTTTCGGCATTTAAGGCTTCTAGCGTGGACATGTTGTGCAAGCGATCCGCCAGCTTGATCACGATTACCCGTGGATCATGCAGCGTCGCCGTTAAAATTTTGCGAAACGATGCAGCTTTGTTGATTTGTTTATCCGGTGAAATGGTCAGTTTGGTCACACCATCGACCAGATCTGCCACAGTGATGCCAAATAAATCACTGACTTGTTGCTTGGTGTAGTCGGTATCTTCAATGACATCATGCAGTAAAGCCGCCATTAAGCTATCGGCATCCAGTCGCATATGTCCCAAAATATCGGTGACCGCAATCGGATGCAACACATACGGTTCGCCGCTTTTACGAATCACACCGCCATGCGCAGTATCGGCAAAATCGCACGCAGTCAGCACACGTTGCACATCGGTTTCGGCGAGATAGCTGCGTAACGTCTCGGCCAATTGGTTTTTGGCGGTCGTTACTGCTTGGCGGGGCATGATGGCATTCCTGTATCAACAACATGGCAATAGATTCGACCCTCCAATCAAAAGCAAAACACTGATAATGTCAATCGGTTGAGTGCTTTTTTTTAGCCAGAGTCACCGCGCTCAGGCTGGCACTGCCCAAAACGACACGACCCAGCCAATCGGCTGGGTCGTCATCGCGTCACTACAGATCAGTCAGATTTAAAAAAAGCTGTCTAAGCTGAGTGGGGCAAGCGCCATATCCAATGGTGACGGCTGACGCGGTTCGTCTTTTTGTTTTAGAATATCGCGGGTGACGTGACCAGCGGCGATTTCGCGCAGTGCCATCACGGTCGGTTTATCGTTTTCCCACGGTAGCATCGGATCGGCTGTGCCACGAGCCAGTTGACGAGCGCGCTTGGCAGCAACCAATACCAGTTCAAAACGGTTGTCTACTGCACCTAGACAGTCTTCTACAGTCACACGGGCCATGTTGATCTCGTCGGTTAAGCAAAATTAAGAACACAGTATTGTAGAGTAGACAGCCGATGCCGACAAGTTGCAATTTGATCAGTTTATTCGCCGTTGATCAGACGGGACAGCAGCGCCTGCTGACGCACCGACTGCTGTTTCAGGGTGAGTCGTGCGGCCTGAATGATTGATTTGAGTTGTTCGAGT
>JBAQKP010000098.1:0-10415 GCA_049301135.1 Moraxellaceae bacterium
TAAAAAACACGACCCTTCGCGGGTCGTTTTTTTTGCCTAAAATTCATTTGTTTGTATTTTTTTAACCAGATGGTTCTAGCCCGCTATAATAAATCCTATATTTTTTACGATGTGATTTTGGTGTTGTTGCACCTGATCGTGATCTCCCAACTATCCCTGATGGATTGAACACTGAAGGAGAACCACATGCCACATGATGTTGACCTCATCGTTTTACTGGCACTGGGCTTTGGCCTTGCGTTGGTCTTTGGCTATTTGGCCTCGCGTTTACGGCTGCCCCCGTTGGTCGGCTACTTGGTCGCTGGGATTGTCATTAGCCCCAATACACCCGGTATCGTCGCGGACATCGCCCTCGCCAATCAGTTGGCGGAACTGGGTGTGATGTTCCTGATGTTTGGTGTGGGCATGCACTTTTCGATTGCTGACCTGAAGGCCGTGCGCAAAATTGCGATTCCCGGTGCGCTGGTACAGATGTCAGTGGCGACGTTATTGGGCATGGGGGTCAGTCATTTATGGGGCTGGCCGCTCGGTTCTGGCTTTGTGTTCGGCTTGTGTTTGTCAGTGGCAAGTACGGTGGTCTTGCTGCGGGCTTTGGAGGCTCGTGGCGTATTGGACTCGATGAATGGCCGGATCGCGGTTGGCTGGTTGTTGGTTGAAGATTTGGCCATGGTGCTGGCGTTGGTGTTACTGCCTTTGGCTGCTGTATTTTTGGGCGGTAAAGCACTGGATGGGACACCACCCGATCAAAGCATCTGGATGACGGTGCTGATTACGCTGCTCAAGGTCGCTGCGTTTATTGCGTTTATGTTTATTGTCGGCAAGCGATTGATTCCGAAACTGATGTTAATGGTCGCTCGCATCGGTTCACGCGAGTTGTTTACCCTGACGGTAGTCGCGGCAGCGGTGAGCATTGCGTATGGCTCGTATGCGATTTTTGGCGTTTCGATGGCACTCGGCGCATTTATTGCGGGGATGGTGGTCAAGGAGTCTGACTTTAGTCATCGCGCCGAAGAAGAAACTCTGCCCTTGCGTGAGATTTTTTCGATCTTATTTTTTGTGTCAGTCGGCATGCTGTTTAATCCCAATATTTTAGTGGAGCAGCCACTGCATGTGCTGGCAGTGGTGGCGATTATTGTGCTGGGCAAAACACTGGCAGCGGTCGCGTTGGTGCTGTTCTTCCGCTATCCACTGAATACCGCGCTCACCGTAGGCGCAAGTCTGGCGCAGATTGGCGAATTTTCGTTTATTTTGGCAACCTTAGGGGTGACGCTCGAATTACTCACATTAGAAGCGCAAAATCTGATTTTGGCCGGTGCTTTGGTATCAATCAGTTTAAACACCGCGCTGTTCTCCTTGATCGAACCGGCACAAGTCTGGATTCGCAAACGCTCACATCTGGCACGTTTGTTGGAGCGTAATGCTGATCCGCTGGCGATGCTACCCGATGAAGTGGATCATCAATACCTGACTGGCCAAGTGGTGTTGGTCGGTTATGGTGAAGTCGGTGCACGGATTGCTCATGGTTTTACCGAACAAGGCATTCGCTTCGTGGTAGCGGACGAAAATCGTGAAACAGTCGAACTGCTGCGCGAGCAAGGCATTCCAGCCGTCTCAGGTGATGCCAGTGATCCAGCGGTACTGATTCAAGCACATATCATGCGTGCCAGTACACTGGTGGTGGCAACCACTGATTTTCTGGATGTGCGGCGGATGGCGGAGATTGCCAAAACCCTCAATCCAGCAATCCAAATCCTGCTGTGCGCTGAAACCCGTGAAGAAGCCACACTGCTGGAACAGGAAAATATTGGCACGGTGTTTTTTACCAAACAAGTGCTGGCCGATCAAATGACTCAGCATATCGTGCAGTTAAATGCCGCTCAACAAAGCAGCGTTACGGCGCATTAACCTGTTGAGTGAGCAACAAAAAAGGCACGATAGCGTGCCTTTTTTATGATTTCAGCAGATGGGCTTAACTGTAACGTGCTGGCTCTTCATCTAACACTTGCGCATGCCAGCGTGCCGCCTGTTGCTCCATAATCAACTGGAGTGCCGCTTGTACCATCTGTTGACCGACGCCATGCAATTGGTCGCCGAGGGTCTTTTGCACCATGTCGGAAAACTGAATCGACACTAATGCTTCACCGTCACCCACAGTCGGGCGTAACACCAAATTACCATCATCGAGTTGCACCAACTCCAGTAACATTTCCTTAGAAATTGGAGAATTACGGTCATTCACAATAGAACCCATAAACTTGCCTCCTTGATGTACTGTGCCAATCACAGCAGCGGTGTCAAAGTCAGAACTTTCTCAAAATCATCACTAGCCCTTTTACAATGCGTTGCTTGCTGGGCTTTTTCAAGTGCTAAATCGAAATCCAGCGGGTTACCGCTTAAAATTCGATCATCTCGTTACGAAACCCCTCAATCAGTTGGGTCAGCTCTTTGTGCCATTCACGCAAAATCTGCACATCAGGCAGCCATGCTTGTGGACTTTGGGTAACTTTAAAAATCAGATTTGATGAGCTTTCTTCGTCGTGTGTCGGTTCGGGTGGCTCGGGAGCGTACTGACATGTGAGATAGGCTCGATTGAGTTCCGCCAAAAAACCATCTTTACTCAGTTGCTCCAAAATCGTGACTTCAGGCGACACTTGGGTACGCCCTGCCATTTTCGCCTTGATGCTGTGTAAGGTCGGCTGCCGTTCCGCTTCAATCCGGTAATAGCGCACCAGCTCTTGTAGAAATGCCAACACCGCGCCATGCAGATGAAACACAGCGGCTTCGCGTGCGCCCTGTGCGGCCTGCACATTGTCTGTTTGGGCAGCATCTTTGCACGCCAATCGCGCAAAGTAGAGTTTCTGATTGGTACGATCAGCATGATAACGAGCAACGCGTGACATGGTTGTTTCAACATCCATAAAAGACTTGACACAGTATAAGCCCGTTTTGCTCGCGCCCGCATGCCACAAATCTACAAAAACAAATAGGCAATCATCATGGCTGAATCGTGCAGAATCGAATCAAATTAGAAAACTATTGTTAATCTAAACGAAATTCATTATCATTTGCATCAAGTATTGCAACCAGTTCATCCGATCCGCTCGTTTGGGTCGATCAGATACTGCGCAACACATTCTCACTCTTGGCTGTTAGGACGTTACTCATGGCTCATATTCGTCATCGCAAACATTCCGCATCACACTTGCTGGCCTTAGTCGCAGCGACACTACCTGCCGCACAAGCACATAGCGCGACTGAAGACACTCGAACACCTGACACACTGCCAACCATCAGCGTAACCGCAGCAGCAGATGGCTATAAGGTAGATCAACTGTCCTCTGCCAAGAGCACTGAACCGCTGCTAAATACCGCAAAAACCGTCACGGTCATCAATAAAGAACTGATCGAACAACAAGGCGCAACCACCTTGATGGAAGCACTACGCAATACACCCGGCATCACCATGCAACTCGGTGAAAATGGCAATACCAGCTCCGGCGATGCATTCCAAATGCGCGGCTTTTCGACTCAGAACTCAACTTTAGTCGATGGGATTCGGGATCTTGGCGCAGTCACCCGCGATGTGTTTAACCTTGAGCAAGTCGAAGTGGTCAAAGGCGTGGCTGGCTCAGAAATTGGTCGTGGGGCATCGTCCGGTTATGTCAACTTGGTCAGTAAGCTGCCACAAAAAAACAATGACAAAAGCGTTGGGCTGACATGGAATACTGCCAATCATAAACGCCTGACTGCTGATCTGAACCAAGACCTCGGTGACGGTATGGCCGCTCGCCTAAATGCCATGTGGCAAGACGGTGGCGTTGAAGGTCGTGACGTGGTCGAGCGTAATGGCTATGCGATTGCACCAGCATTTGCGTTTGGCTTGGATACTGACACGCGTTTTTATCTGTACTCACAACATGTGCATCAAGAAAACGTCCCAGATGGTGGCATCCCGACGATTGGTTTGGAAGGTTTTGTCGCGACCCTACCTGCCAATGCGACAGCTGACCAAATCGCCGCGACCAACGCACTCAACAATGCGCCTGCGGTGAATCGCGACAATTATTATGGCAGCGTCAACGATCTAGAAGAGGTCGATGCGCACATGGCCACCGTTAAAGTCGAGCATGATATTAGTGACAGCCTCTCCATCCAAAATTTAACGCGGATCGGTCAGACCGAGATGACCCGCAGCTTGACCGGCATCTCAGGCGTTACCGTGGTCAATCCTGCCGACCGCAGTACATTGACAGTCAGCCGCTCACGTCAAGGTGTTGATCAAACCAACAAGATTTTGGCCAACCAGACCAGCCTAAAATTTGCATTTAACACCGGCAGCATCAGTCATGATCTGGTTGCGGGATTGGAAGTCAGCAAAGAGGAACAAGAAACCTTGACCCTCGCAACAGCCCGCAGAGGCACATTGACACCGTCTACGCCGCCAGCCAATCTGTACCGCCCAAATCCAAATGACCGGTTACCGTCACTGGTCGGCACAGGCGCGTATAGCCGTGGCGAAACAGACACCACAGCGGTCTATCTGTTTGATACCATCAAGTTAAACGAACAATTCCAAGTCAATGCTGGCGTGCGCTCAGATCGCTACACCACCAAAACTGATGCGTTGGCAGTCAGTACCAATCAGACCACCTTAGTGGTCACTGAAACACCAACCAAGCTGGAAAAATCCGACACACTGATCAGCTGGAATCTTGGCGCGGTGTTTAAGCCGACCAGCAACAGCAGCGTCTATGCCAGCTATGCCAAATCACTGACCCCACCAGGCAGCGCAAACTTTACCTTGAGTGCGAGCGCAACCAACGCGAACAACCCGAATATCGCCCCGCAAGAAACACTTAACTATGAAGTGGGCACAAAATGGGATGTACTCGACGGTAAACTGGCGTTGACCGCGGCGCTGTATCGTACTGACAACGAAAATCAACTGACCCAGAATCCTGCTGATGGCTTGTACAGCCAAGAAGGTAAAATTCGGGTGGAAGGGATTGAACTGAGTGCGGTCGGCAAACTCAGCCCAGTCTGGGATATCTCGGCAGGTCTGACCACGATGGATGCCAAGCAACTGAATCAGCAAAGCAAAAATGCCACCACCGGCGCGGTGACTGTCACTGATGCGGTACGTTGGACGCCTGATTTTGCGGCCACAGTCTGGTCAACCTATAGCCTCGGCCCGATCAAAATCGGCGGCGGTGTGCGACATACTGCGGAGCAAAAACGTCAGATCAGCCAAGCCGTCGGTCAACCAGTCGCTGTCGTGACCATGTCCAGCATTCCTGCTTACACCGTGATTGACGCGATGGCCAGCTATCAAGTCAACCCACAAGCATCGGTCGCACTGAACGTTTATAATCTGGCCGATGAGGATTATTTCAGCACCTTGAATAACGGTGGCAATCGCTTGGTACTCGGCGAGCCTCGTTCAGCCAAACTGGCACTGAACTATAAGTTCTAAACCTGCAACGACTGTACCGATCTCCACACCGTAGCCTGTCATAGGCTACGGTTTTTTGACGACTGCTTGACCGATGAGGTAAGTTTCATGTTACTGCATATCCCCCAAGTGCTTGATGCACAACAGGTCAAACAGATCCAATCCCAACTCGCCGATGCAGACTGGCAAGCAGGTGCACGCTCATCTGGCGCACAAGCCACACTGGTCAAACAAAACCAACAACTGCCGACCAGTGCCGTGATCTATGCGGATTTAGCCGATCAGATTTTACAAGCCCTGCAACGCCATCCATTATTTCAGTCCGCCGCCCTACCCAAACAAATCCTAGCACCGCTGTTTAACCGTTATCAAAACCACGGTCATTATGGCGATCACGTCGATAATGCATTACAGCGCAATCACCTGACTGGCCAAGCGGTACGCACCGATCTATCCGTCACGCTGTTTTTGTCGGCTGCTGACAGCTATCAGGGCGGCGAACTGGTGATTGATGATTTATATGGTACACACGAGATTAAACTCGAAGCGGGCGACGCGATTATTTATCCTTCTACCCGCCTGCATCGGGTCGAGCCAGTCACGACTGGTCAACGCCTTGCCGCAGTCACGTGGGTACAAAGTCTGGTCAAAGATCACTGGCAACGCGAGATGCTGTTTCAACTGGACATGACCATTCTAAAGCTGCGCCAACAACTGCAGCAGCCTGCTGGCGATCACCCTGAGGTGCTGGCTTTAACACAGCACTATCATAATTTACTGCGGCAATGGGCTGAAGTCTGACATGCAGCCTCAACATCAAACTGCGGATCAAATCCCTGTCGACTGGGTGGCCGTGAACGATTATCAGCGTGCCGCACAACAGTGCTTACCGGCAGACATTTGGGCATATTTACAAGGCGGTTGTGAACGTGGCACAGCCGCCCCGAATGCGTTTGCTCAATATCAACTGCTACCGCGTCCGCTACGCGATCTGCGTGGGGGTCATACTCGGCTTAAGTTATTCGGGCAAACCCTGCCCCATCCGTTTTTGCTCGCACCAGTGGCCTATCAACGGCTGTTTCATCCCGCAGGTGAAGCAGCCACGTCACTGGCCGCGCAGGTCAGCCAAACGCCGATGATCGTTAGCCACTTGGCCTCGATGCCACTGCAACAGATCGCACAACATCATGAACAGCAGCACTTTTGGTTTCAGTTGTACTGGCAAGGCTGCCGTGAACAGATCAAAGCGCAACTCGATCAGATCAAACAGGCGGGTTATCAAGCGATTGTATTGACCATCGATGCGCCACATATGGGCATCCGTGACCGCGAGCGACGGGCGGGATTTTGGCTGCCAGCAGATATTCAAGCGGTGAATCTACCGTGTCGAGCCATTCCAAGTTTAGATCAGACTCAGCATCCGTTATTTGATGGGCTGATGGCACAAGCACCGACGTGGGTAGATGTGGCATGGTTGGTGCAACAGACTGATTTGCCTGTACTGCTCAAGGGTATTTTACATCCCGATGATGCCCGCCAAGCGGTCAGTTTGGGCGTGCAAGGCTTGGTGGTGTCCAATCATGGCGGTCGGGTACTTGATGGCGTGGTGGATAGTTTGCACATGCTACCGAGCATTCGAGCTGCCGTCCCTGCCGAGATACCAATTTTGTTTGATGGCGGGATTCGTTGTGGTGCGGATGCCTTTAAATCCTTGGCGCTGGGTGCAACCGCGCTGATGATTGGCAGACCGTATATTTATGGTTTGGCCGCGGCGGGCGCGCTTGGTGTTGCACATGTAATCAAACTGCTACGCGAGGAGCTTGAGGTGACGATGGCATTATGTGGTACGGCACGACTAGACGAGATTGATCCAGAGTATCTAGTACAACGATAACGCATAAAAAAGCAGCCAAAGGTCAGTTTGGCTGCTTGCTGGATCTTAGGACAGCTTACTCTGCAACAATACCCGTCTCTAGCTCAGCATCCACCAACAGGATTGGGTCATTTTCTGTAGGCTCGGCCAACGTTTCATCCACAGCATCCGCTGCGGCTTCTACCACCGCCGCATCAACCCGCACCACGCCAACCAAGGTTTCATCACTGGCTAGACGGATCAACATCACGCCTTGGGCATTGCGTCCGGTCACGCTGACTTCGGATACGCGGGTGCGCACCATCGTCCCCGCATCAGAGATCAACAACAGCTCATCTGCGTCAGTGACCGCAGTGGCACGTACCAACTCGCCGTTACGCGCACTGGTTTTGATCGCGATTAAGCCTTTACCGCCACGACCTTTGGTTGGGAAGTCACCCACTGGAGTACGTTTGCCATAGCCATTGGCACACGCAGCCAACACCTCACCAGACTCAGGCACGACGACCAACGACACCACACGGCTGTTAAAGCCGGTGTCATTTTGGTCAGATGAATCGTCCACTTCATACTCATCAACGCTCACCTCGTCTTCGGTGTCGAGATCAGCCACCAAGCTGACCCGCATGCCGCGCACGCCTTTGGCCACACGACTCATTGGCCGGATTTTGGCTTCGGCAAAACGAATCGCCTTGCCTTCATTCGAGAACAGCATGATTTGTTGTGTGCCATCGGTGATCGCCACGCCGACCAACGTATCTTCACCTTTGAGGTCGATTGCGATCAGGCCGTTTTTGCGCAAATTGGTAAACGCCTCAATCGGCACCCGCTTGACCGTGCCGCTGGCAGTCGCCATAAACACATAGTGACCTTCTGGGCGCTCTTTCACCGACAAGATTGCAGTGATGCCCTCGCCGTCTTCGAACGGCAGCAGGTTGACCATCGGACGACCACGCGAGCCACGACTCGCCATCGGCACGTCATACACTTTTAGGCCGTAGACGCGACCTCGATTGGTAAAACACAACACAGTCGAGTGATTGCTGGTCACCACCAGGTGCTCGATGTAGTCGTCTTCTTTCATGTTGGTGGCCGATTTGCCACGACCGCCGCGCCGCTGTGCGGCATAGTCTTCCAACGGCTGGGTTTTGGCATAACCGGTCTTAGAGACGGTCAGTACCACTTGTTCTTCGGGGATCAAATCCGCCCGACTAAAATCAATCCGTGATTCGACAATCGCTGTGCGACGCGCATCGCCATACTGCGCCAACACCGCGTTTAGCTCATCGCGAATCACTTGCATCAGCTTGTCGAAGCTGTCCAAAATGCTTTGCAATTCGGCGATTTGCGCCAAAATATCCGCATATTCGGCATGCAGTTTGTCTTGTTCAAGGCCGGTCAAACGATTCAAACGCAACTCTAAAATCGCGCTGACCTGTGCCGGTGACAGGCGATACACTGCACCGTGTAGACCAAATGGCCGTGCTGGATCTTCACCTTCGATCTCGTCAGGCCGAATTGATTGGCTACCGGCTTTCGCCAATAGTGCAATCACGCCTTCTGACGCCCACTCACGCAGCAGCAGTTTTTCGCGTGCTTCACCGCTGTTAGCCGAGGTTTTGATGGTGGCAATAATCTCGTCGATATTGGCCAGTGCTACAGTCAGACCTTCGAGTAAATGCCCACGCTCGCGCGCCTTACGCAACTCAAACAGTGTCCGGCGTGTCACCACTTCTTGACGATGCCGAATAAACGCCGCGACCAGATCGCGCAGGTTCATCAGCTTCGGTTGGCCGTTGTCCAGCGCCACCATGTTGATGCTGTAAGAGGTTTCCAGTGGGGTTTGCAGGAACAGATTATTGATAATCACGTCAGCGTTTTCGTTACGCTTAAGGTCGATCACGATGCGCATGCCGTCTTTGTCCGACTCGTCACGCAGCTCACTGATGCCGTCGAGTTTCTTTTCTTTGACCAGCTCAGCAATCCGCTCGATCACGCGTGCTTTGTTGACTTGATACGGAATTTCGTTAAAGACGATGCTTTGACGGTTGGTTTTTTCGTCGGTTTCGATCAGGTATTTGCCGCGAATATGCAGGCGGCCTTTGCCAGTGCGATAGGCATCGATGATGCCGCTTTTGCCGTAGATGATGCCGCCGGTTGGAAAGTCGGGGCCACTGATGTGCTGCATCAAGCCTTCGACCGTGATGTCGCTGTCATCGACATAGGCCAAGCAGGCGTTGATCACTTCGGTCAGGTTGTGCGGCGCCATGTTGGTCGCCATGCCAACCGCAATCCCCGCCGCGCCATTGATCAGCAGGTTTGGGATACGGGTCGGCAACACTTGCGGAATCCGCTCAGAGCCGTCGTAGTTATCCTCCCAATCGACCGTGTCTTTTTCGAGATCAGCCAGCAGATCATGAGCCAGTCGAGTCATGCGCACTTCGGTATAGCGCATCGCCGCTGGACTGTCACCATCGACCGAGCCGAAGTTGCCCTGACCATCAACCAGCAAATAACGCAGGCTAAAGTCCTGCGCCATCCGTACAATCGTGTCATACACCGCAGTATCGCCATGTGGGTGGTATTTACCGATCACATCACCGACCACACGGGCAGATTTTTTATAGGGTTTATTATAGTCGTTGCTCAGTTCGTGCATCGCAAACAACACGCGCCGATGCACCGGCTTTAAGCCATCCCGCACATCTGGTAAAGCACGCGACACAATCACGCTCATGGCGTAATCCAGATACGATTGTTTCAGTTCGTCTTCAATCGCAATCGGGGAAATTTCTGATACGCTCATGCACGCTCCTTCTTAAATTCATTCGCGCGATTTTTAACGAGATTTTGTATTCCGAAAAACGCCGAATACCACTCAAAAAAAATCTTTAAAAACAACTCATTAAAACCTTGTTTTTCTGACCTTCACAGCAGCAAAAACACTTGAGTAGACCTGAGTAAATTCTAACATAAATAGTGCTAAAATGGGCGATCTTAGCCCGTAAATCCCGCACAAAAAGCATGATCTATAGGCCATAAAAAACCGCGTCCCAAATGCATGATTCGGTGACGCGGTTGATCTTAAAC
>JBAQKP010000099.1:0-25261 GCA_049301135.1 Moraxellaceae bacterium
GTCGCCACCACCTCTTCGACCGCCATCGGATTGGTGGGTTGTGGTGAAATCGCTGCCGCCGCAACGCTTGGGCTGATCTGAGAGAAACGCTCGGCCTGCCGCATCAGCGCTTCAGGCTCAACCACCAAACCACCACCAGGGGCGCGTTGCAGCACCGCAATGCCCTGCTCGTCCACCACCGATTCCAACGTTCCGTTGGCACCGACTGTGCCACTCGACCCAGCGCCTGCACGACCTTGATCACGAATATCACGCAACACATCGGCTAGATCTGGCTTGGCTTCAGCCTTTTTGCCGCCACCGTCATTGCTGCGAATGGTTTTATCAATTTCTGGGACTTGCGCTTGATACAGCGCATCTTGAATCAATGGCACCAGTTTGGCCAAGGCGAGTTCTTTGCTAAACAACCGAACCAAGGCAATCTTTTGCACCGCACTCAGCATGATGACCGACAGGCATTCCAGCATCGCTTGCAACAAGGCACGACCGTGATACGGCAACTGGCTGTGCTCGGTTAGACCGCTGGCCAGCAACTGTAGACGACTAAACGATTCGCCCAAGGTCGGCTCTAAGGCAGCCGACAGACGACTGGCCGCAGTGTCTAGCGACACACTGACTTCCATTTCGGAGCTATCGACCAGCGAAATCTCTTGAAAATTTAGATCGGTAGATTTGGCATCTTTTTTTTGTGCCAACTGATTAAACCGATGCAGTTGCGCCTCCAACACACCGGCAATACGCGGCTCGATCTGGGCACGATTGCGGCGCAACTCCAAAATAATGTCGAGATATGGCTGCTGCTCGTTGTCCGGCACGTTTTGACACAGCAACATCACGTTACTGGGCAAGTTATCCAGAAATTTTAAAAAAATCGGGACGAAAAAATCACTCAACCCTTGACGCAGAGCATCGCTAAAACGCAACAATGTTGCTTGGGGCGGCACAGGCTTGGTCTGGCTCATCATGGCATCATGCACGGTATTATCGGTTCCTATAGTCTAATATATACTGTGTTCGAATGCTTGGCACAACACAGAATGTGTACTACGCCGCATTCTATCGGCTTTTTTTGCATAACCCTTAGATTCTTTTTTTGGTAACGGCAGCTTTTCATGATCTCAAGCGAACAACTTCTCTCTGCAATTCAAGACAATACCACCGTTGCGCTGGCGGAAGATGTCGGTGCGCAAGACATCACAGCCAGCCTGATTCCCGCTGATCAAAGCGCAGTTGCACGAGTCTTGACCCGAGAAAGCATGATTTTGGCCGGTCGGCCGTGGGTTGATCAGTTGTTTGCACAGCTTGACCCGCAAGTCACCGTCACATGGTTGGCCGAAGAAGGCAGTCGAGTCGCGGCCAATCAGCCGTTTTTACAGCTTTCTGGCTCGGCGCGTAGCCTGCTGACCGGCGAACGAGCAGCATTGAACTTTGTACAAACCTTGTCCGCAGTGGCGACCAAAGTCGCACATTACGTCGCCATTATTGACGGTTTAAATACCCAAATTCTCGACACTCGCAAGACTATCCCCGGCTTACGAATTGCACAAAAATATGCAGTGACCATCGGCGGCGGTAAGAACCACCGCATCGGCTTATACGATGCGTTTTTGATTAAAGAAAATCACATCGCCGCCTGTGGGGGCATTACACAAGCCGTCGCAACCGCCCGTCAGATCGCGCCCAATAAACCAGTCGAAGTCGAAGTGGAAAACTTCGATGAACTCGACCAAGCACTACAGGCTGGCGCAGACATCGTGATGCTGGATAATTTTAGCCTAGACGACATGCGCCGTGCCGTTCAACACGTCGCAGGGCGTTGTAAACTCGAAGCCTCCGGCAACATCACCGACCAGACCCTACGCGCAGTCGCTGAAACTGGCGTGGACTATGTCTCGATGGGCACGCTGACCAAGGATATTCAGGCGATTGATTTGTCGATGCGTTTTGTCGAATAAACGCGACCTTACGGCACAATCACCACAGCCACCCGTCGATTGCTGGCACGGCCTTCCTCGGTGTCGTTGCTGGCCATCGCTCGATTTGAGCCGTAGCCTTCGACGCTCATATGTGCTGGCGCAAAACCGCCTTTTTGTAGCACCTCAAACACCGCTTGGGCACGGTTTTTTGATAAGGTCTGGTTATACTCGACTGCACCGGTGCTGTCGGTATGACCTTGCACCCGTAGCCGCTGAATCTCAATCGCTCGCAAACGCTGTGCTAAACCAATCAGTGGCTGCTGCTTCTCTTCGGCAATCTCGTACTGACTCACCTCAAATAAAATCCGATCTGGCAAATCCAGCAACCAACCATCGGTGCCCAAACTAAAGCCCTCTTGCTTGACCACGGCAACCTGTGCCGGATTCAGTCCACCTTGTAGCACAGGCACAGACTGACACGCCGCCAAACTGGCGGTCAAAACCACAATACGCAGGCCGTGCCATAACTTAATAACCATATTTTTTTCCTAGGGTTGATGAGTATTGATACAACGCATAACGCTGCTCTGGCGATGCTTTGGCACTATACATGGCTTGATCGGCATGGTGAATCAACTGCTGTGGCGTTACGGCATCGACCGACATCGCCACACCCACACTAAAACTAAAATAAATCGACTGGCCATTTGGCAAATAGATCGGCTCATGCGTGGCATTCAGCACATTTTGCACCACCAGCAACACATGCTCGACTGAGCTGATATTGGGTAGAATCACCGCAAACTCGTCACCGCCCAATCGCGCCATAAAATCATGCTGACGCAAATACTGCGTCAGCCGACGTGCCATTTCGATCAGCACCAAGTCACCGGCCTGATGACCATAGGTGTCGTTTACCCCTTTAAAGCCATCCCCATCAATAAAAAATAAAGCCACCTTATCGCGCTGATCGGCTTGCTCATACAGCCGCTCCAAATACTCTTCAAAGTAAGCACGATTGGCAAGACCAGTCAGATCATCATGGCGGGCTTGATGTGCCAAGCGTTTGTTTTCGTGAGCAATATCATTATGCCATTCGTCAAGCTCGACCAATAACGCATTAAAGGTCATGCCCAACTGATTCAGCTCATCGAACACATCTTGTGGCATTCTCAGGTTAAATGCGCGCTGCTGTTTAATCAGATTTGCCGTGTAATTGACCCGATCAAATGACAGCATAATATGATGATAGGCACGGTAGGTCAGACCCGCAATACAGATCAAAATCAGCAGCAACGTCACAATCATCGCCGCAAAGACCTGCGCCGCAAAGCTCAACATAGACTTTGAACTGCCGTAAACCCGTACCCAACCAATGGTTTTTTCTTGATGGACAATCGCCATCGACACTGGGGTAATATTTTTAAACACCAAATGCTCAAACCAAAACTCAGACTGATTGGCGCGTAAATCCACCTCGGCCAACAGCGTTTCATCCTGATCTAACACCTGAATTTTGTTGACTTCTTGGCCCTGACTGACCTGCTCAATCGACTCTTGGATGGCATCGGTATCTCTAAATACCACCGCCGCATCCACCCGATGCCGTACCGTATCGGCAATCAATAGACTGTTTTTATTGCTATAGCGATCCAAGGTGTAAAACGAAATAAACGAAATCGCTGAACCACCGATCAAAATAATCACCAGTAAAATCAGCAACTGTGTACGGTTCAAGATCGAACGTAAAGACGGCATTTTCGGTTGTTCTAATCGCATGCCGATTAATCCTGCTGCGGCAAAGGCTTGGCCAACATCAACACTTTCGAGCTGATTTTAACGCCACTTTGCTTGAGTGAGTCGAGATTAAGACTAAAACTGGGAACACCCTGCGTGATACTAAGACAAAAACTACTGCCAACGACACAAGCCGGTTGATTTAAACTCAAGGTCAAAATCCGTCGCACACCGCGCTGGTTGATGATCTCCTGCTGTTGCGCAGGCGGCGTGTTCTCAAAAAACAAAACATGGCATTGCTGCGTCAGGTCGGCGGTTTTGGCGGTTTTTGACCAGACCCGTAGTTGCTGCGGCGACTTGGCTTGCAATGGCAAAAGCACATTAAAATAATGCGGTGAATCAATCACACAGACATGCACCAGCTCATCCGGTTGCACCCACTGTGTATAGCTGATAATCCCCAACACCATTTGCGCGAGTTTTTGATCAGTACTGTGTGTGGGGGTGTGAGGCGTGGTGGTTTGGACAGCAGGTTCTGTAGTGGCGTGTGCCAGCAGCGGCAATACAGCAAGTAACACACTGATCCGCCGTATCCAGCGCAGCATAAAGCACAAACGAACGATGCGTATCGGTAAAGTGATCAGTCGATGGGTCTCACACCTAAAAAAAGCGGTCATGGCGGGCTGCGCAAAAAGTCCATTTATTGCAGGTCACATTATGGACACAATCGTGTGGCCAAGTCATGTGCCAGCAGCCCAACGCGGCTATTTAATCGACTGAGCGCACACCACTGAGCGAACCTCGAAACAACAACTGGGCTTGGCGGGTACTGCGCTCGATCAACTGCTCACGCTGTACCGCAAGTCCATTGGGGTCATGCCGATTCGGCAGATTGAGCCAAGTCATCGCCCAAGCAAACGCCAAGTTAATCAAAATCTCAGCGGTAATCTGTACATCCATCAACGCCAAATGCTGAAAACTCGGCAAACGCTGCATATCACGGGTCAGATCATCAATAAAAAACTGGATTTCTTTGGCAATCGCGTCACGCACCGAACTGGTGCCACCCCAGCGCTCCCCGACCAGAAAACCCCAGTGCTGCCGCGCACCTTCGACCGAATAAAAGAACTGCTCAATACTCAATCGGGTATGCGACGTGGTATCTACGCTATAGCTTTCGCGCAGCCGCTTCAATAACTCGTGCAATACCACGCAGACTTGATCGACCAGATCGACCCCGAGTGCATCCATATCGACAAAGTGTCGATAAAACGCCGTCGGCACTAAACCAGCCTCACGCGCCACTTCACGCAGACTGATGATGCTAAACGACCGGCCAGCCGTACTCAACCCAAGCGCAGCGTCGAGTAAGGCTTGGCGGGTCTGTTGTTTGCGTTCATCACGAAGCGACATAAGGCTCACTCAATCAAAAAAACAGAATAGGTCAACACACGCGTAGTTTAGCAAAAAGCCACTCATCGCTTGATTAAAAAATTCAGTGAACGGGTGTTGACTAAAATCCATTCTAGCGATACTGTGTACACATGTTCACTTATATCACAGTTGTTCACCAAGTGAATTCCTGTAACCGCCCAGTGCGAAAATTACGAAGGTGCCGCCATGATGCAGACTAGCTACCGCCCACATTGGATTCGTGAAGATTTTGTCGACTATGTACTCGGTCAAGTCAACCCGATGTGGACTTGGCAGCGGGTCATGGCACGCGTTGACGCGATTGAGCCTATCGCCGATGACATGATCAAACTGACCCTCAGCCCAAATAAACATTTTAACCCAAGCCAAGTGCAAGCGGGTCAATTTGTCATGCTGACCGTGCGGATTGATGGTGTACAACATCAACGCGCCTACAGTCTGGTCAGCTCGCCAGACAGCCAAACCTTAGTGTTTGGCATCAAAAAACAAGGCCGCGTGTCACGCTATCTGGCTGAACGCGCCCAAGTCGGTGATGTGATCGAAATCAGTCAAGCTGCTGGTGAATTCACCTTAAATGAAGCACCAGCTGCCAAGCTGTTCGTGTCGGCAGGCAGCGGGATCACCCCAATTGTGCCAATGATCAAGCAAGCCTTGAGCGCAAACAATACCGATGCGGTGAGCCTGATTTACTACTCACGCGATCCGGCATTTCGTGCCGAACTCGAAGCACTCGCGGCGCAATATCCATTGTTTAGCCTGCACATCATCGTCGATAGCGCCGAGAAACCAGCGTTTTTTAATGCCGAAACCCTTGATCAGCTCTGTCCTGATGCCGCCAAGCGTGACACTTACGTCTGCGCAGCACCAGGTTTAATGAAAGCCACTCGCCTGCTGTGGGCAGAGCGTGGCTGGAGTGCACGTCTCAAGCAAGAGAGCTTTTTGCCGGTCACCATTGATGAAAATGCCACTGCCGTACCTGTGACCTTCCGTCGCAGTCAACGTGATTTTGAAGCCAAAGGCAATCTGCTGGCCAGCGCTGAAGCAGCGGGTCTAAAACCTGCCTTCGGCTGCCGGATGGGCATCTGCAACACCTGTGTTTGTACCAAAGTTTCTGGAATCGTGCGCAATCTTGCGACAGGCGAAATCAACGACCAAAACAACGTTCAGATCAAACTGTGCGTGAGTGAAGCGGTTAGTCCTGTCCAAATCGACCTGTAATCCAACCCTATACGCATCAGAGGAATTACACCATGAATATGTCAATCCCAGCCTATGCCTTCCAATCTAAAAGCCGTGTCCTCACCGACGCCGAAAAAGCTGAATTTGGTCGTCGCGTTGATGAAATCCGCGAAACCGTGATGCAAAACCTCGGCAAAACCGATGCCGATCACGTCTATAAAGTGCGTAACTTTGTCCGCAGAACCGAAATCGCTTCGCGCGCCATGCTGATGTTTGGCGGCTGGATTCCTCCAGTTTGGCTGATCGCCACTGGCATGCTTGGCGTCTCGAAAATCGTCGAAAACATGGAACTTGGTCACAACGTCATGCACGGTCAGTACGACTGGCTCAACGACCCAAGCCTGAGTGGTGCAACCTACGACTGGGACACCATCTGTACCGGCGAAGACTGGAAATACACCCACAACTATGTCCACCACACCTACACCAACGTGCTCGGTCGTGATCACGACATCGGCTACGGCGTGATGCGCATGACCCGTGAACAAGAGTGGGAGCCGCGCTTTTTGCTCAACGTGCCGATGGCTGCCATCCTGTCAACTGGGTTTGAGTGGCTACTCAGTCTGCAACGGCTTGAATTTGAAAAAGTCTTGCATGGTGAAAAAACCCTGAAAGAAGTTTATGTACAGTCAGCCAACTTACGCAAAAAGATGGTTCGTCAGTTTGGTAAAGACTATGTGTTTTTCCCATTGATCGCAGGCCCAATGTTCTTGCCAGTGCTGGCAGGTAACTTTACCGCCAACCTGATTCGTAACTTTTGGGCATCCGCTGTCATCTACTGTGGTCACTTCACCGCCGATGCTGAGATGTTTGAAGACAACATCGAAAACGAAACCCGTGCAGACTGGTATTTGCGCCAAATCAAAGGCTCTAGTAACTTCACTGGCGGCAACATCATCCACTTCATGAGTGGTAACCTGAGCCATCAGATCGAACATCACTTGTTCCCTGATATGCCTGCCAACCGCTATCGTGATGTTGCACCACAGATCGAAGCGTTGTGTAACGAATACGGCCAGCACTACAATAAAGCCAGTTTTGCCAAACAATTTGCCAGCGTTTGGGTACGGCTTGCGGTACACTCTTTACCGAACAACGTGGTTGACGCGGTCGGTCATAGCACCAACAGCATCAAACAACGGATCAGTCGGATTTTTAGTCGTCAGGCCAAGGCAGTATGACCCCAAACAGATTTAAACGTCGTCTAGCGCAGCTTGAAGCTGCGCTAAACTTCGTGCATGAAGGGATTAGTTACGGCGTGGATACCGTACAAGACATCCACCGCGGTATCGTCGAACTGCCCCTTGAGCAGCTCCACATCTCTGGGGTGGTTGATCTCGATCAGCAAAAACGCGAGCAACTGTGGCAAAGCAGCTTTGGCATGGTCTATCGGATGATTCACAGCACCAATCAAGCGATCCAACAGACCGAAGAAAAATTATTTAGTGCGATTGATGAACAGATCGACGCGCAACAGAATATTCAGCGCATCAGCTATAAGCCAGATTCAGAGCAACCATAACCCATGCTTGTTCACACCGAATGATCAGACCGAATCGACACGCAAAACAAAGCCCACATCAGTGGGCTTTGTGCATCTATGGGGGCATTTAGCGACCGTCGTACTGCACCGCAAAGTTAAATACGCGACTCTCAGCAGCAGGAATACTGGCAACTTGGCCACTGACTGTGCCTGCACTGCCGACCACTGGCGCGGTAACGCCAGTACAAGCGATCGGTGTACAGCTCGGTGCTGTGCGCAATACCGTACCGGCAGGCGTGGCATCACGAAAATTAAACGCCGCAATCCCTTCTGTGCCTTCGTTGCGTGCAGTCACTCGATACAGCACACACTGGCCAGCACCCGCCACACCGGCTGTGTAGTTACGCTGAATCGGCAAGCTGGCTGTGGTATAGCTGCCACTGTCTGGCGTGCCATCACAGTTCGCATCCAAGGCTTGTAGTTTAGTCAGGCGAATCAAGTTATCACTGACGGTGGTCACATCTTGCACTTGCTCAAGCTTGACGTTACCCGTGCCAAACAACTCGATCAGGGTCAGGTTTTCTGTACCCAGCAACACACTGGCATTGGCTTCAACTTTAGCAAAAATCCGCACGCGATCATTCGGCTGCAAGTCGGCCAACGTGGTACTAATAATGCTATCGGCTGCATCCAATACACCATTGTCATTAGCATCTAGATAGAGCGTGGTGGTAAAGCCTGCCTGATCGTTGCTGATCACAAACGGTGTACCCGCTCGCGGCACAATCACGCTATCGCCGTTATTCACGATGATATGGGTATAAACAATTGTACCCGCCGGTGCAATCTGACCACGCAAATCAGGCGTAAAGGCCAATTGCGGGGAGGCAGGATTGACGATGGTCAGCGCGTTTTTAATAATGTCCGAGCCTGCATTGGTCGGCGCAATCGTACTGACATACGTCGGACTAAAGGCGCGGAAATACAAGTCAACTGTATCGGCTGGCGTACCCGCAGCAACACTGACCACCGCACACAACGCTTGGGTTTCGCCATCGTTCAACAAGCGCGTCTGACCCGTGGTCGTGCCAATCGGCGTACAGTTGCCATTGATGCCAGTTTCAGCAAACACCACCGACACACCCGCAGGTAAGTCTAGGGTCGTAAAATTACCATTTGCATCAGCAGCCAGACCGTACTGGGTCGGCGTGCCGGTATGGGTCACACTGATTGGATAAATCACTGTAGTACCCGCTTGGGTACTCAGGGTTTTTAACGGTGCGCCAGTATTATCGATCACGCCATTGCCCACACCACTGTTGGGGTTTGTGTTGAATAGATCAACCAACTGCGTCAAGATCAAATCAGTACGATCTTCAACGGTATTGTTGGTGGCTGCGCTGGCAATCGACTGCGCCAGCGGCACAACACTATAGCCACCGACTGGGGTTGTGGTGACTGATGCTGGGAAACGCACCTTGACCACAATCGGCAAGGACTGACCGACCGGCAAGGAACCCGTATCAGGAATACCATCACCATTACTGTCTAGAATCGGGGTGACGCCATCTGCGCGCAAGAAGTCCACCACGCTACCTGCCGGTAAATTACTACTGCCAACCGTTAGATTGTAGGTATCGGCGATGTTACCGGTGTTCCAGACATAGTTATTAAAACTGGCCACGCCGCCTTGCGACACGGTGGGCTGAATCACCAGATTATCGACAGGTGCAGCACTGGCTGAACCTGCAACCCCGTTAACTTCCACCCCATAAATCGACGGCACAAGCACGGTTGCAGTATTGGTCGGAACGGTGACGCTATTGATGGTTACAGGGTTATTGTCAGGATCGTACAACATGCTGGCCGTATTCGGGATCGTGCCCGCTTGCGGCGTACTGACCAACACATTAAAGCTCAGACGGCGCTGACTGGCTGCGGTGAGACTCGTAGAGCGCAACGTGACTGTTTTGGTCGCATCGTCATATTGGTAATCAAAAGCGCCATCACCCCCTGCCGTATCCGTCAAAGGTGTCGTACTACCACCAACCGTCACAACAGCAGTGTTGGGCTGGTAGACCAGCCGAGCGTCGTTCAGAATATCGGTCAGTACCAGTGTGCCGACCGTATTACTGCCGGTGTTTTCGTAGTCCAAGTGCACGGTGATAATGTTGCCGCTGGCGGTTTGTGTGACCGAAAACGACTTACGCACTGCGACCACGCCGTTATCGGTGACGCTGATGCTGTCTTGGTTCAGCAGCGTCTGTAAGCTACTGTCGTTGTTAGAATCGGCGGAAATGCTCAGGCTGTTCGGGTATGCCGTACCTGCGACACCAGACAGCGGCACAGTCGCTGCAACCACTAAACCAATCGCTTCACCAGCCTGTAAAGGCAGTGCCGCCAATTGGGCTGGTGTCAGGGCTACACCATCGGGCAAACCATCACGGTTACGATCAAAATAAATCGCCTCATCGGCAAACTCAAGTCCACCTGCGGGATCACTCACGCTCAGCGTATAACTATCCGCGATATTACCGGTGTTGCGTAGTTCGTGACTAAAATAAACGATTGCGCCACGCACAGCCTCAATGCTGCGATCTGCTTCTAAGCGAAACGCATACACCGGAACAATGGTGGTTTCGACCAGATTCGAGCGACTGGTTTGGACAACCGTCGTACCTTCCTCGATGTACTCGCCGACCGCCATGTTACTGATGACCGTTCCTGCCACAGGCAAGGCTGCCGTAGCAAGCGGATTATTTGCCCATAGCGGCATGCTAAACAGTGCAGCGGAGACAGCCAACGCCAGTGGACTCAACTGTCGTCCCAGACGGGATGAGCGGCTAGAATGAGCGCGTTGCAATGTATTGGAGCGTTGCAAGTTCATCGAGCTTTCCTTCTTTCCTAAGCCACAGCGATTAGCTGACAATTAATTCACCGGATCCACGCGAATCGCAAAGTTAAGCGTCGCTGATTGACTAGGGGGTAGCGTACCGAGGTCGGCCTGAACTTCACCTTGATAGCCATTCGTTGCTGGACTTGGCTGAATCAGCGCACCCTGTGACACAGTCGGTGCACCAAACAAGCCGGTATAGGCTGGAATACGATCACTGACCACCACGCTACTCACGGACTCGGCACCGTCATTAATCGCGGTCACTTGATAAAAAACGCATTGGTTCGGCTCGATACTGAGCGCTGCCACTGAATACAAGGCATCGGGCGTGCCATCACAAGTCTCATCCAGTGCTTGCATTTTTTGTAGGCGGACTTGATTGGCACTGATGATGGTCACATCCGTATTGCTGACTGGATTGGCGGCCATACCTGCAATCAAGCCAACCGGTGTTGCCGTCAGCACAAAGCTACTGGTCGTACCGTTGGTCAACGTATTCGGTGCAGCAACTTTCAGCAATAACCGAATCGACTCATTGGGATCGAGGCCAATCGCACCATTGGTCGCACCCAGCGCAGCAATATCTGACACCTGTGGATCATTGGCATCCAGTACGCCGTCATTATTGGCATCATAATACAGGGTAGCGAGCATACCATTCGCATTGGTCTGGTCTAAGCTAAGCAGCAAGTCACCCAGCGCAGCGCCTTCCACCACATTGCCGATATTGGTCAGGGTGTGCGCATACACAATCGTACCGCCCGCCGCTATTTGGCCTTGATTGTCCGCTTGTAAACTGAGTAAGCGCGCCGCTTGCACTTGCACTTGATCTTTTAAAATATCGGTTTGGCCGTTCAATGGTGAACGTACCGCGAACCAAATCGGCAGATCTTGCGGTGTAGCGCCGGCGGGTGCTGTCACCACCGCACAATATACAACGGTGCCACCGTTTGCTGCGACCGCACTAGAGTTGCTGATTTGATCACCCAGCGTGCTACAGGTCGGCTCCAATTGCGCATAAAATTCGACCGACCAGCCCACTGGTAAATCGTTGTTATTGCTGGTCGGATCTAACACCCCATCATCATCGGCAATCAACTGATAGTTATTGATTAACGTGCCGGTATTTTCGACGATCAGTGGAAATACCGCTGTACCTGCTGGCAAAATCGGCTTACTGATAAAGGCCGCACCGGCGTTGTCAGGGTTTGGATTGCCAGTCCCCGTGTTGTTACTGTTATAAAGATCCGTGCCGCCTTGCTCAATCACGTTGAGTTGGTTACGCACCGGATCGCTGATGCTGGGGTTGTTGCTGGAAGTTGCGGTGACATCAATGCTGATCGGTACTGTCGTGGCACAATCTTGCGTACTGCTGATGCCGACTTTAATATGTCGAGAGGTACTTGGCTGCATCGGCCCCGTATCAATCACGCCATCGCCATTGCTGTCAGTCAGTAAGGTTTTACCATCCTCAGCGTATAGACGTACCGTGGCACAGGCGGGCAGATTGGTCGGGATAAAACTAAGGTTAAAATTATCGGGTTGATCGCCAGTGTTCCAGACGTAGTTATCAAACAGGGTTTCGACACCCGCGGCCGCACTCGTCACACTGACCAAGTTATCTGGCGCACTGGCGGGATTACCGGCATTCACCGGTGACAGACTGCTATTGTTCAGCACCACGCTGACATTGCCTTGCAGTGTAAAAGTGACGGTGTTGGTACTGGTATCTTTGACGACGGTCACACCATCAAGCTGCTGATAGGTCGCGGTATTGTTGATTTTTCCGGTCGGCGCGCTGATCACTTCGACTTGGAAGCTGATACTGCCAGTCGATTGCGCGGGCACACTCGGGATAATCACACTGATTGCATGCTGACTTGGCGTGCTATTCACCACATAGTCTTGAATCGCACTATTGGCTGGCGCTTCGCCCGCAGCATCGGTCAATGCCACGCTGCTATTACTCCAGCGCGCACTTCCTGCGATGTAGCTCAATTGCGCTGCATTTAAGCTATCAGTTAGGCGCAATTCAGCCGGTGCATTACCCGTATTGCTATAGCGCAAGGTATAAGTGATCACACTCCCCACTGTACCCGTGGCAAGGCTTTGGCTTTTGTTCACCGCCAGTACGCCGCCTTCGGTCACGCGGGTGGTGTCTGTGACTGTGGCCGAGGGTGGTGTCACGACCGCTTGACTGGTTGCGGTTAACGTAAATTGGGCTTCATCATTGTTTTGTCGATCGGCCGGAATCGTGGCAGCAGCGACCAAAGCGACCGACTCGCCCGCTTGCAACGCAATCAGATTGCCGGCCTGTAAGAGGTTAATGTTGTCATCCGGCACGCCGTCTTGATTACGATCGACATAGACAGCCAGATTTAACAGATCAAAGTCATCACCCGCCAACTGCGCAATCGACAACGCATAGCTGTCGGCGATATTGCCGGTATTGGTCAAGGTGTGTGGATAGCTGATCTGACCGCCGATCAAGCCAATTTGTGACTGATCACGTACCAGTTGAACCGCACGCACTTCGCTGACGATTAGCTCGACCGGATTGGAATTAATGATTTGCGTGTTGCCAAAACGGTCAACAAAGTCACCACTGGCCACGTTGGTAATCAACGCACCAGGAGCAGGAATCGCCTGTGCATACGCCATACCGCCGGTGCAGCCAAGAGCAAGGCACAATCCCCGAGATAATGCGGTTTGCCGCAGAGTTACTGCTGGAAAAAATGGCCAGTTGGCATAACGCATGGATGCTCCCCAGAACCCGCAAAATCAATCTGAATCCAGTTTCAAACACAGCCTCGAGCGCCTCTGATGCACCGTCAGCGGGCACACACAGAGCATCTGCATCCCTTCTTCACGTTGACAACACAGGAATTTGCAATCGGCTAACATAAACGCACTGGTTTGCAGGAATTATGCCCGCGACGTTTGTATTCCGTGGTGCACTTTAAGACAAACGGTGCGATTCATTCGCTCAATGTGCGCTCATCATCATTGATGATTTTGATTTTGATTGGGCTATGCCGAATCAGCCCTTATAATACCGTAAAGCCAGCTCAGCATGTTGCAGGGATCGGCGATCATGACCACTTTTAGGAATCCGCTATGCGCTTAGATCAACGACCAAATGACCAGTTACGCCCGATCAGTTTTACCCGTCAGTTTACGCGGCATGCAGAAGGATCGGTATTGGTCAGTTTTGGTGACACCCAAGTGCTGTGTACCGCCAGTATTGAAGCGGGTGTTCCTCGTTTTTTAAAAGGCAAAGGGCAAGGTTGGGTCACTGCTGAATACGGCATGTTGCCGCGCTCAACCCATACCCGCAATGATCGCGAAGCGGCACGAGGCAAACAATCTGGCCGCACCCAAGAAATTCAGCGCTTGATTGGCCGCAGCCTACGTCAAATGGTTGACCTCAAAAAAATGGGCGAGAACACGATTTTGATCGATTGTGATGTGTTGCAAGCCGATGGTGGCACACGCACCGCAGCGATTACCGGTGGCGCAGTCGCGCTGGTTGATGCGCTGGCCGTGTTGATGAAGCAACGCAAACTGACCCAAGATCCCCTGAAATGCTTGGTCGCGGCGATTTCGGTTGGCATGTATAAAGGTGACGCGCTGCTCGACTTGTGTTACGAAGAAGACTCGCAATGTGAAACTGATCTGAACGTGGTGATGACCCAATCGGGCGAGTTTATTGAATTACAAGGCACGGCTGAAACCAAGCCGTTTAATCGGACACAGTGCAATCAAATGCTTGAATTGGCTGAGGCTGGCATTCGGGATTTGATTAAAGCACAACAACAAGCACTCGGCTGGTAAACCCCTTACCTGAGCGGCCGCAGTGGTCAAAACTCACTGCGGTTGTCTCGGTTATGGCGTAAAGTTTTTGAGGTTAAACAGGCGCGACCGCTGATACTTCGGTGATTGCACCACGCTTTTCATATTGCGTAGCATCAAGTACGGCTGCTGCTGAACGAACATATTGACGATGGCAATCGGTAGAATTCCACCCGGATCGGCATAGCCAATCGTGGTGACTTCGGTGTGAGTGGCATCAATCGGCCGCAAAATCCAACTGCCCTCGTAACGGTTGACCCGCAAAAAATCAGAACGCTCGGGGGCTTTTGCATGGCTGGTGGCACGGTTTTGAATCAAAATCGTCCCATTGGGCTGCTGTTTTACCGTCCCTGCAAATACCACATCACGATCATTCAGTGGAAACGGAAAATCAATCTCCATCAGCATGCTAAATGTGCCGGCTTTTTCGTCGCTTTCTAATAGCTCCACGCGTCGCGTATGTGGCACCCATTCTTTTAAATACTGGGTGTCCATAATCGCGGCCACTGTGCCGACCAGATTGCTCTGCACTGTCGTGGTGGCGCGATAGTTAAACGACGGATTATCAGCCACTTGATACGTCCAGACTTTAATATCTTGACGGTCAATCACCAGTTTTTTGGGGGTATTCCGCTCGTCTGCTGGCGCAGTCGCGAATGCACTCAGACTGACCGCCACACAGCAGACGCTGAACAATACGGCACTCGATAACTGTTGAAAACCGTTCATAAGCTGATTTTTCCTCTGATTAGCGCAAGGCTAATACGTCTTGCATATCATATTGATGCGCCGGTTTGCCGCAAACCCAACTGGCAGCACGCACTGCACCACTGGCAAAATTCATGCGGCTGGTCGCAATGTGCTTAATTTCAACACGCTCGCCTTCACCGATAAACATCACCGTATGTTCACCGACGATGTCACCGCCACGAATGGTTTGAAAACCAATGCTTTGCCGCTCGCGTGCGCCAGTTTGACCTTCACGCGCATATACCGCGTCTTGCTTAAGATCTCGACCCAACGCATCAGCGACCGCTTCACCCATCATAAACGCCGTACCCGATGGGGCATCGACCTTGTGCCGGTGGTGTGCTTCGATAATTTCGATATCGACCGTATCAGCAAATGCACGCGCCGCCAGATCCAGTAGTTTGAGCGAGACATTCACACCGACCGAATAATTGGCAGCATACACCAGCGGAATCTGCGCAGCAGTGGCCGTAAGCTCGGCCTTCTGTTGGTCATTTAGGCCAGTCGTGCCGATCACAATCGCGCAGCCGTGTGCCTGACATAATGCCAAATGCTGCATGGTCGCCGTCGGGGTGGTGAAGTCGATCAGCACATCACACTGGCCAATTACACTGGCCAAATCGCCGACCACCGGCACACCCAGATGTCCGACACCGGCCATTTCGCCCGCATCAGCACCGATCAAACTGCTGTTCGGTTGCTCAACTGCTGCCGCGAGTACCGCACCGGCTTGTTGCACCGCTTGAATTAGCGTGCGCCCCATCCGCCCGCCTGCACCCAAAATCCCAATCCGTGCGACCTGACTCATGAATGTATCCTCTAAAACGCGTGTTCATTGGTGATCTGACTGATGTGCGCCCCGAGTATGCAAGACTTCGGCGGCGCAAACAGAGCAGGTTCTGTTGTTGACTGGTTACAACCAAGGACAAGCGGCTTAGGAAAACAGCTTATCAAAAAACGATTTTTTCTTGGGGGACTGACTGGTGTCGTCATCCATGCTGGTCTGTAATTCACGCAGCAGTTCTTTTTGTCGGGCGGTCAGATTCACTGGGGTTTCGACCACAATTCGACAGATTAAATCGCCAATCATGCTGCTTTGTACTGGCTTAACGCCTTTACCGCGCACGCGGAATAAGCGGCCAGTCTGGGTGCCCTCAGGGATTTTTAGACTGATACGACCCTCGAGCGTCGGCACTTCGACTTCTTTGCCCAGTGCAGCATCAGCAAAGCTGATTGGCACATCCATATATAGGTCTGCCCCGTCACGCTGGAACACATTGTGTTCGCGCACCACCACTTCGACGTACAGGTCGCCATTTTGGGCACCTGCACCACCCGCTTCACCTTCACCAGTGATGCGTACCCGTTGACCACTATCGACACCAGCGGGAATACTGACTTCTAGCGTGCGTGAACGGTCAGTTACGCCTGAGCCATGACAGACGTTACATGGATCTTTGATCACTTTGCCGCGACCATGACAAGTCGGACAGCTTTGATTGACCGAAAAAAAGCCCTGCTGCATCCGAATCTGTCCCGCACCACGACAAGTCGGGCAGGTTTGTACGTTTTCGGGGTTCTTACTGCCTTTGCCATCACAGGCTTCGCAACTGGCTGGCGCGGTAAAGGTCACGGTTTTTTTGACGCCGCGCACCGCCTCTTCTAAGGTCAGTTCCATCACATAACGCAGGTCAGCACCGCGACGTTGGCGTGATTGTTGGCCACCGCCACCACCTTGCCGCCCAAAAATATCACTAAACTGACTAAAAATATCTTGGAAGTCACCGCCACCTCCGCCAAAGCCACCGAAACCACCACCGCCTGCACTGCGACCGCCTTCAAACGCGGCGTGTCCCATCCGGTCGTAGGCCGCACGTTTTTGCGCATCCGACAACACTTCGTAGGCTTCAGAGGCTTCTTTAAACTTATCCTCTGCCGTTGGATCATCCGGATTACGGTCAGGGTGATACTTCATCGCCAGCTTGCGATAGGCTTTTTTGATGTCATCTTCGCTCGTGCCTTTGGCAACGCCAAGCACTTCATAATAATCACGTTTTGCCATGCTACCTATTCACTCCCCTCGCAATCACGCGGTCTGAGCAGCCAGTATTGACCTCGGTTTTGCACATCCGATCAATCCAGCCACAAGAATCTTGCGGCTAAGATGGGGACTTTTTGTGGATTTATCAATCGCCAGAGCAGGTTTTTTGTGTTTTTGCATCAAACCAGTTGCGCAGGTTTTGGCATTTTTTAACAAATCAAAACCGCTTTGTCAGGTCGCAATCGCCAGCCGATCTCTGACTGCGTGCTATGGTGTGACGTTTATTTTTATGGATTATCTGCACTCATGACTAGATTGTTTCGTCTCACCACAGCCTGCGGGATCGGCAGCTTGCTCGCGTCGTCTTTGACGCTAGCCAATCCTGAATTTCAAAGCTGCCTAAATCAGCTACGCCCATCCGCGATCAGTGCCAAAGTTTCAGCGGCGACCTTTGATCAATACACCGGCACACTTGCACCGGATATGAGTGTGCTGGAAAAACTCAACTATCAGCCAGAATTTCAAACGCCGATTTGGGATTATATGTCTGGCTTGGTCGATCAGGAGCGCGTTGCGCTTGGCCAGCAAATGCTGACACAACATGCCGAGGTGCTGCGCCGAATCGAAGCGCAATATGGCGTTGATGCGTCAATGGTGGTCGGGGTGTGGGGGGTAGAAACCAACTTCGGCAATATCACCGGTAAAAGTGACATCGTACAGTCGCTAGCAACCTTAAGCTGCTTTGGACGGCGGCAGGCATTTTTTCGCGGTGAACTGAACAGTGCGCTGCGTATTTTACAAGGCGGGCACGTTGATCCGACACACTTTAAAGGATCGTGGGCAGGTGCGTTTGGTCAGACCCAGTTTATGCCATCGACGTTTGAGCGGATCGCGGTGGATTTTACTGGCGATGGCAAACGCGACATCGTCGATAGTATTCCTGATGCACTGGCTTCGACCGCCAATTATCTGAAGCGCTCCAATTGGCAAACCGGCCAACCGTGGGGCTTTGAGGTCAAGCTACCCGCTGGATTTTCGGCGCAAGGCGAGAGCCGCCGCAATAAGCGTGCGCTGGCCGAATGGTCTCAGCGCGGACTGACCCGTATCGATGGCAGCGCGTTGAGCCTTGCCAATCTGCCTGCAACAGCCAAAGCCGGTTTATTGTCACCGTCTGGCGTGAATGGCCCGACGTTTTTGGTGTTTCGCAATTTTGATGCGCTATACAGCTATAACGCCGCTGAAAGCTATGCCTTGGCGATTGCGCATTTGAGTGATCGGATGCGCGGCGGCAAGCCCTTCGTGACCGCGTGGCCAACCGATGATGCGGGAATCTCACGCGCTGAACGACGCGAGTTACAGCAACTGCTGATCAACCGTGGCCATGATATCGGGATTGCCGATGGCATGATCGGTGATAAAAGCCGTGCCGCAATTCGGCTCGAACAAACTCGTCTGGGTCTAAAAGTCGATGGTCGTGGCGGCCAAAAAATCTTGCGGGCGCTACAAGCTGACCAGCAGCCTTAATTGGCGTTTATGCGCATCCACTGCTCCGGACACGGTGTGTGACACAGTGCTGTCATGCACCATTTTGAAGGGTAATGCCAACGCCATGACTGGTCAGTTAAAGTGATTGTGTGTGGCTGCCATTACACGGTAACGTGATTGTGCAATGCCCTTCGCTCAAATGATCACCACAACGGAGCCGATCATGGATTTGATCTTATTCAAACGCCTGCCCCTCATCGCCATCGCCTGTAGTTTCGGACTGACTGCCTGCTCAGATAATGACGAGTTTATCGAAAGCAGCACTGTGACACCGCAGCCGCGCACGATTGCGGTCAGCAACTACAGCGCAATCAACAGCACAGCCGCCAGTGCGATCAGCCAAAAAATCAACTACCGCATGCCGAGTGTCAACGGCAGTGAAACCATCGCCACCGCTGTCGTATTCGTGCCCAAAGGCACTGCCCCTGCTGGCGGCTGGCCAATCATCGCTTGGGCACATGGCACGACCGGCGTGGCCGATGTCTGCGCCCCGAGTAACAGCAGCAACTTGGGCGGTGTTGACCCGTTCATCGCGCAACTGGTCACGCAAGGCTATATGGTGGTTGCACCCGACTATGAAGGACTGGGCTCAGCAGGCATCCATCCGTATCTGAATCTGGCCAGTGAAGCGCGTTCCATCGTATATGCGGTACTGGCCGCCCGCGAAAACGTCCCCAGTGCTGGCACACGCTGGCTCGCTTATGGTCACTCACAAGGTGGACATGCAGCGCTCGGCGCAGCGCAATATGCCAATGAAGCCACCGGTCTCAGCTATCTCGGCACAGTGGCGATTGCACCTGCTTCGAATCTTGGGCTTGCGATCAGTGGTGGCACACAACTGGCCGGTGAGTTATTACAAGCCGGTCAAGTCGCGTCTGCTATTGGCATCCTTGCGCAACAAGTCACCTTCTCCGCTTATGTGACTGCGGGTCTCAAGCAAACCACGCCCGTCAGTTATAGTGACGTGTTCGATGCTCAAGCCGCCGCGATTGTGCCGCAAGTTGAACAACGCTGTGATGTCGGCAACTTGATCGGCGCAGACATCGGCGCACATACGCAAACGACCAGCAATCCGTTGACCTATCTCGGTTTAAAAGCCAATTTTGCCAGTGTACCGGCTGTGGCCAATTTCCTCAGCACGCTGTCTGAACCGGCCACTGTGAAGCTGAATCAGCCGGTATTGATCATTCAGGGTGATGCGGATACCACAGTACCGAAGCAACTGACCGATAAATTGGTATTTGATATGACTGCCAAAGGCACCACGTCGATCAACTATCAAGTTTTGGCCGGTGCAAACCATACCACAGTGTTTACCACGAGCCTGCCGCAGGTACTTGGCTTTATCGGCGAACGGTTTAATCCATCTACTGCTCAATAACCGAGCCGATTTGACTCAATTGCAACACACGCGGGATGTTGGCCAATCGCTGCATCCTGCGATTTTTCGCTGTCCACAATGAAGCCGACCGCTACACGCTGACTAGCGTCGACGACCCATGGCGTTCCGCAATTAATTTATGCAAATAGTTGCATATTAAAATCAAACCATCTATACGTCTTATCGCACTGGTCACGGACGGCAATCGCTGCACACCCGCTCCAATACGCCATCTATGCATTGCACCGCAGCCCGCCCGTGATACCGGAAGCAACATCATGCTTTTAAAATCGTTATGCCACCGACAGCACACCTGCCAAAAAAACCAGAATGCAAACAGATCAACATCGCCGAGCGGCACGTCACCGCATTTTGGCAAAATGCAGACCACAATCCTCAGCACGCTGGACATACTGAAGCGACCGTATCGCCCCACTCCATGGCTGTTCAATGCGCATGCGCAACTGATTTTTTTGGGATTCCAAAAACAACGCGGGACGATGCGCTACGACCACACCGAACAACTCCGTACCAGCGATGGCGGTACAGTTGGGTTATTTTGGATGGGCTATCAGCAGCCTGCCACAACACCGACCATCGTGGTGCTGCATACAATTACTGGCACGCCACAAAGCATGCACGGCTTAATCGCCGATCTCCATCAACAAACTGGCTGGCGCGTGGTGCTGTGTTTGCGACGTGGCCATGCCGATCTTGCACTGACCGTGCCGACCATCAATCTACTGGGCTCCACCGCTGATCTACAGCAGCAACTCGATGTGATCCAGCAGTGCTTTCCGGACTCTGCCTTGTATGCAGTCGGCTCATCAGCAGGCTCAGGCTTGCTGGTACGCTATCTGGGTGAGACCGCTGAACACTCAACGTTTACCGCTGCATTTGCCTACTGCCCTGGTTACAACACGGACGAGGCCTTCGGGCGTTCACATCCGTTTTACAGTCGCTTGATGGCCAAAAAATTAGTGCAAAAATTTATCACGCGACATGAAAAAAAGCTGGCTCACCTAACCACACTGACCACGCTCAGAAACAGCAAAGACTTGGCCGAATTTCAAGCCAATAGCTATGAATTGGCGGGCTATTCCAATTATGCGGCCTACTCTGCGGCCAGCAATCCAATGCAGGTGTTTGAGCGGATTCAAACGCCGTTGATGGTATTGAATGCCGAAGACGATCCAATTTGCCACATCGACAACAGACAGCCGTATTTAAAACTGATGCAACAGATGCCTAACGTCAGCCTCGTGACCACCGCACGGGGTAGTCATTGCGCACATTATGAAGGTTGGCGTGCCACATCTTGGGCAACTCGGCTGATGGCGGCGTATTTTTTGGCGGTGCATCGGAATCTGAATAGCGTATAAATGCACAGCCAGATCAACGTACCACCATAAAAAATGCCCCGCAATTTGCGAGGCATTGTTGATCAAGCTACCAATTACTTGGCATCTTTGACTTCGGTAAACTCAGCATCCACCACGCCATCATCGGCCGGTGCTTGCTGTTGTGACTGACCGTCAGCGCCTTCTTGTGGCTGCTCAGCATACATGCGTTGCAGCACTGGCATGGCTGCCGCTTGCAGTGCATCCAGCTTGGCTTTGATGTCGTCGACGTCGTTTTCTTTGGCGGCGATTTCCAGCGCATCAATCGCGTCATCAATGGCTTTTTTCTCATCGGCTGAGACTTTATCGCCTTGCTCTTTGATGGTCTTTTGCATGCTGTGAATCACGCCATCGGCTTCGTTACGTGCCGCAGCCAGTTCGACAAATTTCTTGTCTTCTTCGGCATTGGCTTCGGCGTCACGCACCATTTGCTGGATTTCTTCATCCGACAAGCCAGAGTTGGCTTTGATCTGGATGCTTTGTGCTTTGCCAGTGCCTTTGTCTTTGGCCGATACGTTCAAGATGCCGTTCGCGTCGATGTCAAAGGTGACTTCGATCTGTGGCATGCCGCGTGGTGCTGGCGGAATATCCGACAGGTCAAAGCGACCGAGCAGCTTGTTTTGCGCGGCCATTTTGCGCTCGCCTTGGAACACCTGAATGGTCACCGCAGGCTGGTTGTCGTCTGCCGTCGAGAACACCTGTGATTTTTTGGTGGGAATCATGGTGTTCTTTTCGATGATGCCAGTCAGCACGCCGCCCATGGTTTCGATGCCGAGGGTCAGTGGGGTCACGTCCAGCAGCAATACGTCTTTTTTGTCACCGGACAATACTGCGCCTTGGATCGCTGCACCCGCTGCGACTGCTTCGTCAGGGTTGACGTCTTTGCGTGGCTCTTTGCCAAAGAACTCTTGTACTTTGGCTTGTACCAGCGGCATACGGGTCTGACCACCAACCAAGATCACGTCACTGATGTCGCTCAGCGATAGACCAGCGTCTTTCATGGCGATTTTGCACGGCTCAATGGTACGCGCGACCAGATCTTCGACCAGTGCTTCGAGCTTGGCACGGGTGATACTGATCACCAAATGCTTAGGGCCAGTGTTATCAGCGGTGATGTACGGCAGGTTGATTTCGGTGCTCGACGCCGATGACAGCTCGATTTTGGCTTTTTCTGCGGCTTCTTTTAAGCGTTGCAGTGCCAAAGGATCTTGCTTCAGGTTCACGCCTTCTTGCTTTTTGAACTCTTCAACCAAGAAGTCGATCAAACGCAAGTCAAAGTCTTCACCGCCCAAGAATGTGTCGCCATTGGTGGCCAAGACTTCGAACTGTTGCTCACCGTCAAGGTCGGCGATTTCGATGATCGACACGTCAAACGTACCACCACCCAAGTCGTACACGGCGATTTTGCGGTCGCCTTCTTTTTTATCCATACCGAACGCCAACGCAGCCGCAGTCGGCTCGTTGATGATGCGCTTGACGTCCAGACCGGCAATCCGACCCGCGTCTTTGGTGGCTTGGCGCTGTGCGTCGTTAAAGTACGCAGGCACGGTAATCACCGCTTCGGTGACGGTTTCGCCCAGATAGTCTTCGGCGGTCTTTTTCATCTTTTTCAAGATTTCAGCCGAGATTTGTGGTGCGGCGAGTTTTTTGCCGTTGACTTCAACCCACGCATCGCCGTTATCGGCTTTGACGATTTTGTACGGCACCATGCCGATGTCTTTTTGTACCACGTCGTCTTGATAGCGACGGCCAATCAGACGCTTAATCGCGAACAGGGTGTTTTTTGGGTTGGTGACCGCTTGACGTTTGGCGCTTTGACCGACCAGCACTTCGTCGTCTTTGTAGGCGATGATCGACGGCGTGGTGCGTGCGCCTTCGGCGTTTTCAATCACTTTGACTTTGTCGCCTTCCATCACGGCAACACAAGAGTTGGTTGTACCTAAATCGATACCAATAATTTTAGCCATTTGTTCACTCTCCTCAATCGGTGCAAAAAATGCAGTAGTGGCTGCTTGTGCTTCGATATGCGCCTGTTTTTGGCGTTTTCAAGCACGATTCAGTGGTTTTTTCGGTTTTTTTAGCCTTGAAAAGCCTCTGAAACAGCCCTAGTGCGCTGAAGGTTTAAGTTATTGGCCGACCATCACCATCGCCGGACGCAGCAAGCGACCGTTCAGGCTATAGCCTTTTTGCAAGACCACGCCGACTTGGTTGGCGGGCGCATCCGGTGCGATGCCAACTGCTTGATGCAAGTCAGCATTAAAATCTTGGCCAGCCGGATCGACCACTTGTACGCCGTGTTTTTCTAGCGCGGTCAGCATGGATTTTTGGGTCAAGCGCACGCCTTCGACCAGTGGGCTTTCTTGATCACCGGCGGCAGCAATCGCCCGCTCGAGGTTGTCGACCACATCGAGCAAGCTACCGGCAAATTTTTCCAACGCGTATTTTTTGGCGTTGTCGGTTTCGCGCTCGACCCGTTTTTGGAAGTTGTACATGTCGGCATTGGCACGCGCTTGGATGTCTTTGACTTCGGCTTGTAGATTGACAATCTGTGCCTGTAAATCAGCCACATCCGGCTGTTCAGACGCTTGCGCTGCTTGGTCTAGCACGTCATCGGTTTGGGCATGCAGGGTGTCGGCTTGGTCAGCGTTCGACATGGCGGTTCTCCGTTTAAATCGATTGAACATAAGCAATCCGGTGCAGATGGCACGTCGGGTCTAAAATCCTGTCTGCATTGCTTGGGCTGAATTGGCAAAATTCAAGCGAAAATCGGTCAATTCGGTGACAATCGCGCTTGTCAAAACCGATGGCTGCCGACAAGATAGTCGCGCAGACTATTGCAGCAATTCACGGCAAACCTCATCAATTGGCAAGGAACAGGGGACATCAGATGCTCGGCGCATTTAAGCAAGCGACCCAACGGGTCAAAAAACTCCAAGGCATGGCAGGACGTGCGACCGGCAAGCTGCCCGCCTCTGTGCAACACCTGCTGGCCAAGGGATTGGGCTATAGCGAGGCGTATGTAGGCTTAGATGATCATTTGCGGCTGCTGCTGGCGTTTCGCAAGCTGCAAAGTGGTGAGTTAATCGGCACTGATCCTGTTCGAAGTCGGCGGCACTTTGAAGCAGAGATGGCCTCGATTGTCGGCACACCGACTGCGGTCAGTGCGGTACAAGATTTTGTGATGGATACGCCGACTGGCAAAATTCCTGCCCGCTTATACTCGACCAAACCGAGTGCCCAGCCCGTGCCATTACTGGTGTTTTATCATGGCGGTGGCTTTGTGGTGGGTTCACTCGACACCCACGATGAAGCTTGCCGTGTGTTGTGCAAACATGCCGACGTCGCGGTACTCAGTGTCGATTATCGGCTAGCCCCTGAACACAAAGCACCCGCAGCGGTCGATGATTGCGTGGCGGCCTTCCAATGGGCGGTCGCTCATGCCGCCAAGCTTGGTATCAACCCCAAACGGGTTGCCGTCGGTGGTGATAGTGCGGGGGGCAATCTGTCTGCGGTGGTCTGCCAAGTGTTGGCCGATCAAGCAGTACGACCAGCAGCGCAACTGTTGATTTATCCAGTGACTGATTCTG
>JBAQKP010000100.1:0-3412 GCA_049301135.1 Moraxellaceae bacterium
GCTATAGATTGTCATTTGACTATGGATTGTCATTATTGTGCAGCAATCGGCCGATGCGTCTGTGCTGCTGACCGCAAGGAGTAATAGAAATGCAAAGTTTAGCCGCACAACGAGGAATATCATATTGGGGCGTGATGGCACTCATCATGTTTGCTGCCTTCGGGATTAAGCTGTTTGTGGCCTTATTTCCGACCTATACCGATGATGTTTTGGTGAATAAAGTGGTCACCGAGCGGCTGACCTCTGCATCGCTGGATGCCACACCTGCAGTCCTCGAAAAAGAGCTGGCGCAGCAGTTTAATATGAATTCGCTGACCACCTTAAACCCACGTGAGATTTTTACCATCAGCAATCGCAATGGTGGTAATCAAGTGGTTAAAAAATACGAAGTGCGTAAGCCGCTGATTGCCAATATCGACTTGGTGGTGCACTTCGAAAAAACTTTTGATCAACGCGCGATTAAAGCGGGAACCCCGAGTGATTGATACACGTTTACAAGCTCGTTTGGGTTACCAATTTATAAAACCTGCTTTACTCAAGCAGGCACTGACGCATCGCTCGACCAGTCAAAAACTGAATTATGAGCGACTGGAGTTTTTGGGCGATGCATTCTTAGGTGCAATCATCGCCTGTGAGCTATATGATCGCTTCCCGCACGAAAACGAAGGCCGTCTGACCCGCATGCGTGCCACGTTGGTGCGGCAAGAGTCGCTGGCCGCGATTGCTCGCGATCTGCAATTGGGCAATAGTTTGGTACTCTCGACTGGCGAAATGAAAAGCGGCGGTCATCACCGTGACTCGATCTTGGCCGATGTGGTCGAGGCGATTATCGGTGCGATGTATCTGGATTGTCAGGATTTACAACAGATTACCCCGATTGTTCTGCAATGGTATCAGCCCTATCTGCTCGATTTGCAACCGAGCGACGCGCTCAAAGACCCGAAAACCCGCCTGCAAGAATGGCTACAAGGCCGTAAGCAACCCCTGCCTGAATACGTGTTGGTCGAGGTGCGTGGTGAAGCGCCCAATCAGCATTTTGTGATCGAATGTCGTAGTCACGGTGCGCCAGTGTGTCGTGGTCAAGGTGCAAGCCGCCGTCATGCCGAGCAATCGGCCGCGAGTGATCTTCTTAAATTTTTGGAATCTATCCCCACATGAATCAACACCCCGAAGCGACTGACGAACAGCAGACACACGAACAGCCTACTATCCATACTGAGTCTGCCGATACTGAGGCTGCCGATGTGGTCGATGATCAAGCGCCCGAGCCGAATTTAATCGAACAGTTTTTTAAAAACTCACCCGCCGAAGTCGGTGCAGATTTTCGCTGTGGTTTCGTGGCGATTGTCGGTCGTCCCAACGTCGGTAAATCTACCCTGATGAACCACTTGATCGGCCAAAAACTCTCGATCACCTCGCGTAAGCCACAGACCACGCGGCATAAAATCGTCGGCATTGACAGCCGTGACGGTGTGCAAGCGGTGTATGTTGACACGCCGGGTATGCACAAAAAAGAAGTGCGCGCGATCAACCGCATGATGAATAAAGCCGCCAACTCTGCGCTGCGTGACGTCAATCTGGTGTTGTTCGTGGTCGATAGCTTAAAGTGGATTCCAGATGACGAGTTGGTACTCGAAAAACTGATCAACGCCGAAATGCCAGTCGTGCTGGTGATCAACAAAGCCGACACCATCGAGCAAAAAAACAAGCTGTTGCCACATATCGAAAATCTGGCCAAGCGCATGAATTTTAGCGATATCGTGCCGGTGTCTGCGCTACGTAATACCAATCTGGATCAGTTGCATGCGGTGATTGCCAAGTACCTGCCGTATGCGCCGCCGATGTATGCACTCGATCAAGTGACCGATCGTTCTGAGCGCTTTCTGGCCAGTGAAATCATCCGCGAAAAAATCATGCGTCAACTCGGTGAAGAGCTGCCGTATGACCTGACCGTGCAAATCGAAAGTTTTAAAATCGAACCGCCAGCCGTCAGCGAAAAAACCGGCAAGCTCAAGCCTGCCTGTACCTTTATTGATGCGACGATTCTGGTCGAGCGGCAAGGTCAAAAAGCCATCGTGATCGGTGACAAAGGCCAGAAGCTCAAGCAGATCGGTATGGAAGCACGGCTCGACATGGAAAAAATGTTTGAGCAAAAAATCATGCTCAATCTATGGGTCAAGGTCAAAGGCGGCTGGTCAGATGACGAACGCGCCCTCAAGAGCCTTGGCTACGGCGATATTTAACCCATCCAACAGGTGATGCTATGCGATACAAACAGAGTGCTTTGAGCGTCGTCATCATCTGTGCAGCCGTGCTATTGCAGGGCTGCGTGCACAAGCTGGTCACCGTGCCGGTCGGTGTCGCCTATAAAACCACCAAAGTCGCGGTCAAAGGCACGGCTGCGGTGGTGGGTGCGGTGATTCCAGACGGTGACGATGACAAGAAATCGGATTAAACAGCGGCTGTTTGATATGTTGAGTCACTCACATGGAGCGATGCTGGCATGACAGACATGATGCGCAATCAGTTGTTGCACGGCTATGTGTTGCATCAGCGTGCCTACCGTGAAAACAGCAAGCTCACGCAGTTTTTGTCATTAGAATTTGGCCGTGTCGATGGTGTTGCACGGCAAAAACTCCCGCCGTTGTATCAGCCCACCTTACTGTTTGCCTCTGGTAAAACTGGCCTTAAAAGTTTTAGTAAAGCCGAATCCGCTGGTGCGCCGCATACGCTGGCGGGTCAGGCGCTTTTTGCGGGATTTTATCTGAATGAACTCTTGGTGCGTTTGTTGCCGTTAGAAGAGCCGATGCCGGAGGTGTTTGCGGCGTACAACACGGCGCTGGTGCAGTTGGCGCTGTGTGATGCAACCCAACCGATTGAGCCGCAGTTGTTGCCGATCTTGCGCCGGTTTGAGTCGGTATTGCTGACCAGCTTGGGTTATCCGGTTGAGTTTACCCAAGACGTGCAGCAGCAGCCGTTCGTGTCCGAGCAGTGTTATCGGTTTGAGTTGGGGCATGGATTTGTCGCGTCTGAACAAGGAGAGGAGGGCAGTGTGTTGCTGCTGATGAACGATCCTGAGCAGGCGTTTAGTGCGCTGACCTTGCCGATGTTGACGCGGGTGTTTCGGCGTGTGTTGGCCGAGCAGTTGGGTGAGCAGCCGTTACACAGTCGGGCGTTATGGCGCAGTAGTCGGGGTTGAGTGTGGTGTGAGCTGTACTTTTTTTGATTATATTCTAGGCTAAACGTACACGAATCTACTGTGATGAAAAAAAATTCAAACGCTTCATTAGGGTCTGTTGACGTTTCACATTGGCAACCAGATGAAGGCACATGCTAATGCCACCAGACTGACGAAATTACGTTTCAGTTTATCGTATCTCGTGGCAATCGCTCTAAACTGCTTCAGCCGTGC
>JBAQKP010000101.1:0-3894 GCA_049301135.1 Moraxellaceae bacterium
GCTTGTGTTTAAATCTTCGCGGCTGCCATTGCCCGTGCACCCACGATAATCATATGCAGCATATCGACAGTTTGTGCCAGCACTTGTGCTTGGCCGGCGTCGTCTTGTTCGACTGCCGTTGCACCCATCGCAAACACCAAACGGGTAATCGCTTTTGCCACCAATTCCGGCGCGTGTAGTTGATGGCCTTGCGCGTGTTCGAGTTTAACCAAATCCACCTGTAACTCTTGCTCAAAAAAACACAACTGTTGATCGACTGCCTGCTTAAACGCGACCGAACCGACTTTGCCTTCACGCAGTAATAGCTGTAAGTAGCCCTGTTCCGCGCGCAATTGCTCCATGAATGCTTCCATCGATGATTGCACCACACTGCGTTCGGCAGAGGCACGTTGCCGTGCTTCACCAATAATATTGCGCAACTCCGAGCCCGCCCGCTCAATCAAAGCAATCGCCAGTTCATCCACATCGCGAAAATGCCGATAAAAACTATTTGGGGCAATACCAGCTTCACGCGCAATTTCGCGCAAACCAATCGTTGAAATGCTCCGGTGAGGGCCGACCAGATGCAGCGCCGCGCCCATCAGCTCTTCTCGACTGATCGACACACGGCGTCCTTGCGGGGTGCGCAAACCCAATAGTGGTGAGGGCAATGCAACAGCAGTAGATTCTGGCAAACTCATGGCGATTGGACGTGATCCTTAAACAATGTGCATTATAAGGTGAAATTTAGATAAAAGATAATATGCAGTTGTCTATACATATGTATAATAAGTCAAGCCACACCGCGTTAGCCTCTGAGGTCGCCATGTCTGTCACTTTTTCAACTGCTGCATCTCGCTTTGGTCAACTGCTGCAAGAGACCTTGCACAAGGATTTACTGAATTTTTGGGGCGGTAAAATTCATCCCCTGTGGTCAGTTGATCAAGCATTGGCACAGATCGTTGGGCGGCAGATCATTGCCGAAGACAGCATAACCTTGATTTTAAAAGCCAACCGCAATGTACAAATGCCAGACGCAGGCCAGCATCTGATGGTGCAGGCACAGATTAATGGGGTATGGGTTGGACGCAGCTATAGTCCGAGTCTGTTGCCGGAGCGCTTACGTCATCTCAGTATCACCATCAAGCACGTTGAAGGTGGCAAGCTCAGCACATGGCTGACCACACAGGCCAAAGTCGGTGACATCGTGCGGCTCGGTCAGCCGTTTGGAGATTTTCGGCTGCCGCAGGATCAGCGTCCGGTGGTGATGTTGGCGGCGGGCAGTGGCATCACCCCGATGATCAGTCTGTTACGCGACTGGCAACAACAGCCAGATACCCGCCCGATGCAATTGCACTATTGGGTCAGTCGGCGTGAGCAGGCGTGTTTTGTTGAGGAGCTTTTGTGCTTACAGCAGATGCAGCCGAACTTCTCGTTTCAGTTATATCTCACCCAAGAGCGGGCGATTCAAGCGCACGAGCGGCAAGGCCGAATCTGCGTCGAACAGTTTGCCGACCTGAGCGATCTGGCTCAGTCACATGTATTGGCCTGCGGGTCGGCAGATTTTGTACAAGCGGCACAGACCAGCCTACCGCATGTTTATCAGTGGCAAGTCGAAGCGTTTGCACCGCCAGCGCAACCGATCGCGGCCAGTGACCAACAGGTGACGATTACCCTACAACGCCAGCAGCGTAGCCTGAGTGTGCCGGTGGGTCAGTCGATTTTGGCTGCTTTAGACGCTGCGGGCATTGCGCATCCGAGCGGCTGTCGGATGGGGCTGTGTAATACCTGCGCCTGTACCAAATTATCCGGAACGACCGAGCATCTGCTGTATCACCAGCAGCAACATGAGGCTGATTCGGCGTTACGGTTATGCGTAAACACGGCTAAAACTGATCTGCTGCTTGATCTGTAATCCCCCAATATTTGCTGTAAAGGAACATGACCATGTTGCTGAAAAAACCCAAATTTCGTCTACCCAAAGCTGCCAAAACCCGCTCATTGAGCGCGGCTGAACTGGATCAACTTGCGCTAGAACTCGACGCACTACGTCAGCGCACACTGGCGGATCTGGGTGAAGCCGATGCCCAATATATCCGCAAGATCGTTGCACTGGTGCGGTATAGCGCGTTTGCTGGACGTGGCCTATTGATGTTGGGCTGGTTGCCGCCCGCATGGTTGGCAGGTGCAGGCTTGCTGGGTTTTGCCAAGATTGTGGAAAACATGGAAGTCGCGCACAACGTCATGCACGGCCAATATGACTGGATGAATGATCCAAGCCTCAACGCGAAAAGCTACGAGTGGGATATTGTCGGTACCAGCGCCAACTGGTGTAAAACCCACAACTATATGCACCACACCTTTACCAATATTAAAGGCGTAGATGATGATGTCGGTTATGGTTTGCTGCGCTTGTTTCCAGAGCAACGCTGGAGTCCGTTCTTTTTGGGTCAGCCGATCTATGCAGTGATTTTTGCGCTGTTGTTTCAGTGGGGTGTGGCGATTCAGGATTTGGAGCTGGGTAAATACTTTAAAGGTAAAAAAACCAAGCAACAGCTGGCACTCGAGTACGCGCCGGTGCGTGCCAAAATTCGCAAGCAACTGTTTAAAGATTATGTGTTTTTCCCGTTGATTGCGGGGCCGTCGTTTATTCCGGTTTTTTTGGGCAATCTCGCCGCCAACGGCATCCGCAACGTGTGGACATTTAGCATTATTTTTTGTGGTCACTTTACCGAAGATGCTGAGATTTTCCCCAAGTCGGTGCTGGACAATGAAAGTCGCGGCCACTGGTATTATCGGCAGATTCGCGGCTCATCTAACCTGATCGGCGGACGATTGCTCAACCTGCTGTCTGGCAACCTGAGCCATCAGATTGAGCATCATTTATTCCCTGATATTCCGGCGCATCGTTACGCACAGCTTGCGCCAGAGGTGCAGGAGATCTGCCAGCGCTATGGCATTCACTACAATACGGGGAGTTTTGCTAAGCAGTTTGGGCAGGTGGTTTGGCGGATTTTGCGACACAGTTTGCCGAGTCAGCCGCAGCAAGCACGCGTGGTTGCTGTGCTGTAATTTGCCATTGAGTTGTGATCGAATTGGTTACACTGAATCTCAGCAGATAAGGTTCAGTGTGAATTTTGAGGGCATCACAGGCATTTGAGTATGCCTGTTTTCAGATGTGTGCCAGATAATTTAAGCCGATTTTCTGCTGCGCATCCGCACCACCGCTGTAAAGACCCGCTGATAAAACGCGGGCATCAAGCGTGCAAACCCATCATACAAGCGCGCATCTGCCCCGATCAACACACGGCGCTTGTTGTGCTGTACTGCGCGCAGAATCGTCGCAGCCGCATGGTCAGCCGTGGTCAAAAAAGTCATTTCAAATTCCTTGGTCGCCGCTGCGGAATCCTTACCGGTCATTTGCGCGACGCTGTCAGATACTCGTGCCGCCTTGGCGATGTTGGTTTTGATGCCGCCAGGGTGAACGCAGGTGGCACTGACGCACGAGTTGGCCAGTTCAAGGTCTTGTCGCAAGGCTTCGGTAAAACCACGCACCGCAAATTTACTGGCGTTATAACCACTCATCAAGGGTTGTGCAGTCAGGCCAAACACACTGGAAATATTGACAATATGACCATCGCCGGACTGTTCTAGGTACGGCAAGAACGCCTTGGTGCCATAAATCACGCCCCAAAAATTAATGTTCATGATCCATTCGTAGTCGCTCAGTTCTAACGCGCCGACCGTCCCAGACAGCGCCACCCCTGCATTATTGACGATGACGTTGACTTTGCCATGTTCGGCCACCACAGCATCCGCCCAATCATAGACCGCTTGTTTTTGGCTGACATCGACGTGATGTGTGGTGACGTTAACCGCATAGTCACGCAGCAGTTGCTGGGTTTCGGCCAATCC
>JBAQKP010000102.1:0-11636 GCA_049301135.1 Moraxellaceae bacterium
GTTTTTATGTAACAACATACAGAGTGTGGTCTCCCCACGGGGATTCGAACCCCGGTAGTCACCGTGAAAGGGTGGTGTCCTAGGCCTCTAGACGATGGGGAGAGGCGCAACGTCATGATTTTATGAAGATCATGCGTCTGTTCTGTTATGGTGGAGATAAGCGGGATCGAACCGCTGACCTCTACAATGCCATTGTAGCGCTCTACCAACTGAGCTATATCCCCAAACAGGCGCAAATCATAATTTGCACCTGTGCCGATGTCAACGCTTAATCACGCATTTTCGCTCGAATCTGCTGGATTTTTCGGCAATTGAAGCTGTTCATCCAGTTTTTGCCACGCAGCGGTTTCTTTTTTGCTGACTCCACCGAGCACTTCCAACGCATGGCGTAGGCGGGCATAGGTCAGATCTGCACCCAGCGTCACCATCGACGCCATCACCGGCGTACTGGTGGTGCTCCCAGCAATCGCAATAAAAAACGCGGGCATAAAGTCACGCAGCTTGATGCCCATTTGTTCGGACAGGGTCATCAACGTGGCTTTGACGGTGTCTTCATTCCAGATCATCAGTTTTTCCAGTCGCCACAAGGCCAGTTGTAGGCTTTGGCGCACTTGCTCACTGCTGAGTTTCTTACTCTCAAATGCTTCTGCGCTGATCTTGGGTTGTCCGGTGAAGAAAAAGCCCGCCCAATCCACCGTATCCGATAAGGTGTTGATGCGTGGTTGAATCGCCGCCGCAATCTGTTCCAGCCGCTGCCGATTGCCGCCCCACGTAAGGATTTTATCCAGCAAGGCGCTCGGCGTGAGTTCACGCAACCAGACACCATTTAGCCATGTGAGTTTTTCGACATCAAAGATTGGGCCACCGAGCGACACCCGCGACAGATCGAAGTGTTCGACCATCTCGGCCAAGCTAAATTTTTCACGCTCATCCGGCATCGACCAGCCCATCCGCCCCAGATAGTTGAGCAACGCTTCTGGCAAAAAGCCCATATCGCGGTAATAGGTGATTGAGGTGGGATTTTTGCGTTTGGACAGTTTGGATTTATCCGGATTGCGCAGCAGCGGCATATGGCACAGCGCGGGCATGTCCCAACCAAAATACTGATACAGCAGCTTATGCTTGGGTGCGGAGCTGATCCATTCTTCGCCGCGAATCACGTGGGTGATTTCCATCAGGTGATCATCGACCACGTTGGCCAGATGGTAGGTCGGTAGGCCGTCGTTTTTCAGCAAAATCTGCATATCGACCTGATCCCACGCAATCTCGATTTGACCACGCAACAGGTCATCAATCACGCAGATGCCTTCGGTGGGGATTTTCATCCGAATCACGTACGGTGTACCGGCGGCCAGACGCTGCGTAATCTCATCAGCACTCAGATGTAAACCGCGACCGTCATAGTGTGGGGTTTCGCCGCGTGCTTGTTGTTCGGCGCGCATTTGGTCGAGTTCTTCACTGGTCGCAAAGCAGTAGAAGGCATGGCCGTCTTTGACCAGTTGTTCGGCATAGCCTTTATAGATGCCCATGCGTTCGCTTTGGCGATATGGGGCGTGTTTGCCGCCGACGTCGGGTCCTTCGCTCCACTCGATCCCGAGCCAGCGCAGCGAGTCGAGGATCATTTTTTCGGATTCTGGGGTGGAGCGGGTTTGGTCGGTGTCTTCGATACGGAGAATGAATTCGCCGCCGTGTTGCTTGGCAAAGCACTGGTTAAACAGGGCAATATAGGCGGTGCCGACGTGCGGAAATCCGGTCGGTGAGGGGGCGATACGGGTACGAACAGTCATGGTCAGTCAGGCAGTGAGTCCAGTTGCTGCGCATGATAGCAAAATCGGGCAGTGGTCGGCGTGGTGATGATAAAGTGGTTCGGTTATGGTGAGTTTGATTAAACAGGTGTCGTAAGATGATCTTTGGAAGTCCTGATAAGTTTGCAATATATCTCGATGTTGTTGATGAGTGGTCTGAATTTCCTGTCTACGTCAACGGGTTAGTAGCACTGTATATCAAAGGAGTTCGTATTTTTGGTGATATATATTCCCTATCAATTTTTGATAATGTATCTGGGATCACAAAAGGCGCTTTGAGGCATACAAGGTTTGTGGATGAAGGTTTTTTCAATCAATCCAGTGTTTTCTTGATCCAGAATCTGATGAAAAATCGACATCCTGCCCATGTTTTTTACTCAGTTGAAGAGTTTGCTGAGTATCCAGACCATGTTTACGAAATGGAGGACGTAAGCTTCGATGCAAATTTTGATGCACTAGAACATTACGAATACAAGCTATTTGTAATGAGTTACGCTCAATTAACGAGGATTTTATGCGTAAAATTTGCTTCAAATGCTATGGGATTTTTTAATTTAACCGACTTAAAAGAAGAAGACGTACTGGATTTGGTTTTGCCTACAGAAGAGCTATACAACATCGTTCAGTCTGTAGAAAAATGGTACTCAGGTTTGGAGGCATTGCCTACCTAGGTGAGCCACATCGGGTTTTTTGTCGCAATATACAATTAACCCCACGGCTTGCTTGACGCTGACTATCCGCCTGCGATAATGGACGCCGGTATTTTTGCTGTCTAACCTTGGTTCACCTCATGTCCGAAACGCAAGCTTCCCCGCATATCTCCGTGCTGCTCGATGAAACCATTGATGCCGTGCTGGGAGATTGCCGTTCGGGTGTGTTTGTCGATGCGACCTTCGGGCGTGGTGGACATGCGCGGGCGTTACTAGCGCGACTTGATGCTGACAGCCGCGTGTATGCATTTGACAAGGACCCACAAGCGCAAGCCGTTGGCGCAGAAATGGCCGCAGCAGACCCGCGTCTGGTGATGATTCACGCGAGTTTTGCCGAGCTGACCACACGGCTACAACGCTTGGGCGTCAGCCAAGTCGATGGCGTGATGGCCGACTTGGGTGTGTCGTCGCCGCAACTCGATCAAGCCGAGCGTGGTTTTAGCTTTATGCATGACGGTCTGCTCGACATGCGGATGGACAACAGTCGCGGTCAAACTGCCGCCGAATGGCTGCTAGAGATCGGCGAAGAAGACCTCGCCAACGTGCTGTATCAGTACGGTGAGGAGCGCTACAGCCGCCGTATTGCACGGGCGATTAAGCAGTTTGGTCGGTTTGAAACCACCGCACAACTGGCCGAAGTGGTCAAAGTCGCCCACCCCAAGTGGGAAAAACACAAGCATCCAGCCACGCGCAGCTTTCAAGCGATTCGGATTGCGATCAATCGTGAGTTAGATGATTTAACGGATTTTTTACCACAAGCGGTGCAATGCTTACGGCCACACGGTCGGCTGGCGGTGATTAGTTTTCATTCGTTAGAAGATCGGATTGTAAAGCAGTTTATTCAGCAGCAATCGAATCCAACCCAAGAAGACAGCTGGTTACAACAAGCCCAGCGCTCGGTACAAACCCTCAAAAAACTGTCACGGGTCGCGCCGAGCGATGCCGAAGTCAGCCAAAACCCGCGTGCCCGCAGTGCATGGCTGCGGGTTGCCTCGCGCCTACCATGATCAGATCACCTATTCGTCTTGCAATCATCATCTTCGGGAGCGTAGCGGTATGAATTCACCGGCAGTCGCCATACAAGGCTCGTTTTGGTCGTTGTTGCTGATGTTTGCCTTGGTCGGCGCCGTGCTGGCCAGTGCGATGGGTGTGACCTATCAGGTGTTTTTGTACCGTGAAACTTTCCAAGAGTTGCAGCAAGCGCGTAAAGCCCGCGAAAAACTCGATATCGAGTGGGGACGCTTGCTGATCGAGCAGCAGGCGTTTGGGGCGACCACCCAAATCGGTGGACGTGCGGTGATGAGTCTGCGCATGTATGCGCCACCGGCTGTACAAACTGTGATTCTCCGCTCTCCGCCCGATCAACTGATGCCTTGATCTATGAAAAAATCGTTGAACAAACTCCGTGACAGCGTTTCCAAAAGCAAACTGCGCAGCGCGATCCCGCGCGCGAGCCTGGCCAAAGACCGCTGGCGCTTTGTGCTGCTGTGGGGCGTCATGCTGTTTATTTTTGCAGCGATTCTCCTGCGGGCATTTTATCTACAGATTATTGATCGGCAGTTTTTGCAGGACAAAGCCGATGAGATGATTTTGCGCACCGATACCATCCAAGCCTATCGTGGCAAAATTACCGACCGGCATGGCGTGCCGCTGGCGGTCAGCACCCCGCTGATCACCCTGTGGATGGATGTCAAAGAATACAATCAGGCGCTGATCGAACGTGCCGAGCTGCAACAAAAACTACTGGAAAATCCAGACAGTAAATCGCTGAAACGGCGACTGGATCGGCATGTGTTCGATCTGGATCAGTTGGCGCTGGCGATTGGCATGAATGCCGAAGAACTCAAAGAAAAAATCCGTAGCCGCCCGAACACACGGTTTTTGGTGCTCAAGCGGCAGCTCTCGCCTGCGGCGGCACAAGTGGTGCTGGATCGGCGCTTTCAGTCGGTACACCGTCAGGTCGAGTATCAGCGTTTTTATCCACAAGCGCAGCCAAATGCGCAGTTGATCGGGCTGACCAACAGTCGTGACCAAGGCATCGAAGGCTTGGAAATGGTCTGGAATAAGCGGCTGGCCGGTCAAGACGGCAAAATGCAAGTGATGCGGGATCGGCGTGGCAATCGGATCGAAGAAGTCGAGTTGGTCGAGCCGGACGTGCAAGGCGAGGATATCGCACTGAGTATCGATTCCCGCTTGCAATACATCATGTATCGCGAGCTGGCGGCCGGTGGCATTACCAATAATGCACGCTCGGCGACGGCGGTGGCGGTCGATGTGAAGACGGGTGAGATTTTGGCGATGGCCAGTTGGCCGTCATTTAATCCCAACGACTCAGCAACCGGACTCGCCAACAAAGACGTGATGCGTAACCGTGCCGCGATTGATATGTTTGAACCCGGTTCGACCTTAAAACCGTTGACCGTGGCGGCGGCGTTAGAGTCGGGCAAATACACCCCAAACAGCATGATCGAAACCGGCGGTGGCGCATTGCGGGTCGGCAATCACACCATTCGCGACAGTCATGCGCTGGGCACGATTAACCTCGAAACCTTGATCGTCAAATCCAGCAACGTCGCCTCGGCCAAAATTGCGCTGTCGTTGCCGAAAGAAACTTTGCCAAACTTTTATAAGCGGGTCGGCTTCGGTGCGCGTACTGATCTGAAATTCCCAGGTGAAAGTCCAGGCATGATTTTGCCGGAGCGTCTGTGGAATACCGCCGAAGTGGCGACCATGTCGTATGGTTATGGCATCAGCACCACGTTATTACAACTGGCGCAGTCGTATGCGGTCTTGGCGTCGGGCGGTATGCATTACCCACTGACCATCGAAAAACGCGACGCGCCACCAGAAGGGGTGCGTTTGCTGGATCCGAAAATCGCCAACGATGTACTGGTGATGATGGAAGGCGTAACCAAACAAGGCGGCACCGCGCGACAAGCCGCGATTGCTGGTTATCGGGTCGCTGGTAAAACCGGTACGGCGCGTAAATTGCGCAGTGATGGTAAAGGCTATTCGCGTAGTGAATATCGGGCGTTGTTTATCGGGGTTGCGCCGATCAGTGATCCACGCATCGTGCTGGCGGTGGTGGTCGAAAATCCGGTCGGTCAATATTATGGTGGCTTGGTGGCTGCGCCGATTTTTGCCAAAGTCATGCAAGAATCGCTACGCTTGATGAATGTACCACTGGATCAGCCTTTAGAAATAAAAGACAGCCCGAGGCCACGCCGATGATGAGTTTAGCGCAACTGTGTCCAGAGCGATTGGCTGATCAGACTGAATTGCAGATCAGCGGCTTGTGTGTCGACAGTCGTCAGGCCAAAGCCGGTGATCTGCTGCTGCTGCGGCAAGGCGCGTGTACACCCGCACAGTTACAGCGTTTTGCACAAGATGCAGTAACGCGTGGCGCAGTGGCCGTGATCAGTGAAGCTGACCTTGGTGAACCCACTGAAGTAACCCCTGATCTGGGCGTGCCGCTTTGGATCTGGCCAGATTTGGCCGAGTGGGTCGGGCTGTTGGCACGGCGGCTTTTACATGCTGAGCAACCCGTCACGCCACTACGCGTGGCGGCGGTGACTGGAACCAATGGCAAAACCACCATCAGCCGACTGTTGGCCGAGCTACTGAGTTTAAATGATCGTCCCAGCGCGGTGTTGGGCACAACCGGTAATGGGATTTTGCCGAATCTGATTCCATCGAGTCACACCACCTTAGATGCGCTGAGCTTGCAGCGGCATCTACATGAGTATGCGCAGCAAGGTGCACAATTTGCCTGTTTAGAAGCCAGCTCACATGGCTTAGATCAGGGGCGGCTGGCCGGAACCCCGATTGAGGTGGCGATTTTTACCCATCTGAGTCGTGATCATTTGGATTATCACGGCACGCTTGAGGCGTATGCCGCAGCTAAGGCCAAATTATTTCAGTTTGACAGCTTACATACCGCAGTTTTAAATCGCGATGACCCCAGCAGCCTGATCATGCAAGCTGCCCTCGCACCAAACGTCAGGGTTTGGTGGTATAGCGTGAATGATGCCTCGGCGGACTTTCATGTGCTGCATGCCGCGTATTCGCTGCAAGGCGCGGAGCTGACCGTGCAAACGCCTGAGGGCGTATTGGTGCTGCATAGTCCATTGCTTGGGCGCTTTAATGTCAGTAACTTGCTGGCCGCGCTCGCGGGTGCGGCGGCGCTCGGTGTGCCGCTGCTGGACTTGGTGCGCCAAGTGCCGCAGTTGGTCGGTGCGTCCGGTCGGATGCAGGTGATCGCTGATCCGGAGCGCTTGCTGGTGGTGGATTATGCGCATACGCCAGATGCGTTGCTGCAAGTGTTGTCGAGTTTGCGGCCACATGTGCAGGGGCAGTTGTGGGTGGTGTTTGGGTGTGGTGGGGATCGGGATAAAGGCAAACGTCCGCTGATGACCCACGCCGCGCTGCAACATGCTGATCAGTTGATTTTGACCGCAGATAATCCGCGCAGTGAGTCGGTCGAGGCGATTTTGACAGACATGCAAGACGGCTTGTCAGTGCAGGATCTGACGCGGATACAGGTCGAGCCAGATCGTCGTCAAGCGATTCGTCTAGCATTGCACTTGAGTCAAACCGGTGACGCTGTGGTACTGGCCGGTAAAGGCCACGAAGATTATCAAGAAATCGCTGGGGTACGGCATTGGTTTGATGATGCCGTCGAGTTGCGTCAAGCGCGGATTGCCTTGCTACATCCTGATCACATCACCGATGCCAGCGCCGCATCTTTGCCTAAATAATTTGAGGACAACCGATTGAACTGGACATTTGAGCGTTTAGCCCAAGCCACTGCGGGTCAGTGGTTGACCGCTGTAGAGCCGACTTTGTGGCTGGGTCAAATCGTCACGGATACCCGCAAAATTCAAGCGGGTGATGTATTTTTGGCCTTAAAAGGCGAACGCTTTGATGCACATGACTTTATCGCGCAAGCAGCGGCGGCGGGTGCAGCGGCGGTGATCGTGTCGCGGCCGCTGGCTGATGTCTCGATCCCGCAACTGTTGGTCGATGATACCCGTTTGGCGTTGGGACGCTTGGGGCAGGCGCAGCGAGCGTTATTTGCTGCGCTACAGGTGGTGGCGCTGACCGGTTCGAGCGGCAAAACCACCGTCAAACAAATGCTCGGCAGCATCTTGTCGCTGACTGCGCCGACCTTGATGACGCGCGGCAACCTGAACAACGACCTCGGTGTGCCGATGATGTTGCTGGAATTGACTGAGCAGCATCAGTACGCGGTGATGGAGCTCGGCGCCAATCACGTCGGTGAGATTGCTTACACTACCAGATTGGTACAGCCGAAAGTCGCCGGTATCCTGAATATCGGCACGGCGCATATGGGCGAGTTTGGTGGACGCGAGGGGATTGCCCGCGCCAAGTCGGAGATTTTTTTAGGTCTCGCCAAACACGGCATTGCGGTATTGCCGATGCAGGATGATTTTGTCGATGTGCTTAATGCTGCGGCAGCGCGCGCCACGTCCACCGTCATTCGGTTTGGCGATGGTGGCGAAGTCTGCGCGGTCGATGTGAGCAGCCAGCCAGAGTACAGTGAGTTTGAGTTGGTCACACCAGCGGGACAAGCATTGGTACGTTTGCCGTTTGCCGGTCGGCATAATGTTGATAATGCGCTGGCCGCTGCGGCGTTTGCCACCGCGTTAAATATTCCACTGGCACAAATCGCACAAGGCTTGGCACAAGCAACCAATGTGAAAGGCCGTTTGGCATTTTCGAAGCGTGCTGATTTGACCGTGATTGATGATACTTATAATGCCAATCCGCATTCGGTGCGAGCGGCAGCACAGGTGTTGTGTACGCAGGCCGCGCGCCGTGTCTTGGTGCTGGGTGACATTGGTGAGCTTGGCGATGCGGCGGTGATCGAGCATGCCCAGCTCGGCCATGATCTTGCACAGTTGCCGATTGATGCACTGCTGGCGGTCGGTCAGTATGCACCGGCCACGATTGGGGCAGCACAGGCCACTTGTGCGGCGCTGTATGCACACGCCTACACAGACAAAGCCAGTCTACTGGCAGAGTTACAAGCATGGATTGCCGCACAAGATGCGGCGGTCTGTGTGTTGGTCAAAGGTTCGCGTTCTGCCACCATGGAAACGCTATGTGAAGCCCTATTGGAGACGCGTTAATGCTACTGTGGTTATTTGAGCAATTGGGCAGTTACGACCATAAGTTTTTGGTATTTCAGTATTTAACCTTGCGGGCAATGTTGGCGGTATTGACGGCGTTGGTGTTTGGCATGCTGCTCGGCCCCAAGGTGATCGACAAGCTGCGCACCCTTAAATACGGCCAAGCTGTGCGCACTGATGGCCCGCAGACCCACTTGGTCAAAAGCGGCACGCCGACCATGGGTGGGATTTTGATTTTGGTCAGTATCGCGTTTAGCGTATTGATGTGGTCGGATCTGCATAACCCGTATGTATGGATCGTGCTGGGCGTGATGGTGGTGTTTGGCGCGGTTGGATGGATGGATGACTGGCTAAAAATCAAGCACAAAGACCCTAAAGGGCTACCGGCAGGCAAGAAGTATTTTTGGACATCGGTCGGTGCATTGGGTGCGGGGATTGCGCTGTATACGATTGCCAGCCAGAGCGGTAATCCTGTTCTGAGCAGTAATATGCAGGACTTGCTGATTCCGTTTTTTAAGGATTTGAGCATTCCGTTTTCGGCGGTGCCGATGGGCTTGGCGTTTATTGGCTTTACCTATTTGGTGATCAATGGCGCGAGTAACGCGGTCAATCTGACTGATGGTTTGGATGGTTTGGCGATTATGCCGGTGGTGATGGTGGCGGCCGGTTTGGGTGCGTTTGCGTATCTGACTGGTGATCTGCGCTACGCCAACTATCTGAATATCCCGTATGTGCCACATGCCAGCGAGTTGATTATTATTTGTGCGGCGATGATCGGCGCGGGCTTGAGCTTTTTGTGGTTTAACGCGCATCCGGCACAGGTGTTTATGGGTGATGTTGGGGCGCTGACATTGGGTGCGATGCTGGGGACGATTGCAGTGATGGTGCGGCAAGAGATTGTGTTTGCGATCATGGGCGGCTTGTTTGTCGCGTCGGCAGTCTCGGTGTTTTTGCAGGTCGGCTCGTATAAGTTGCGCAAAAAACGCATCTTTTTGATGGCGCCGATTCATCATCACTTTGAACTCAAAGGCGTACAAGAAACCCAAGTAGTGATTCGCTCGTGGATCGTCACCATCATGCTGGTGATTGTCGGCTTGATTACTTTAAAGCTGCGCTAATTGAGGCATTGGACGAAGATAACACAAAAATAAAGTCATAAAAAATTCATGGCGAATGTTTGACCGTTTGTCAGCAAACGGTCACGTCTAACTCCCAAACTACTTGACTTGGGGCTAGACCATGGATGTCGATGATGAGTGTGACGACTGTTGATACGTCGTATGCGGCAGCATACGAGCGACCGATTTCTTATCGCAAAACCCAATTGGCCTATGATGCCTTGGCCAGTCGCGACCAACGTCTGAATAGTCGGCAGCGCCAGTTGTTGCTGTTGATCGACCGTCGTGACGATTCGGTGACGATGATCGTACAAAGCCTGATGACCGATGATAACCTGAATGCACTGCTGCATTATGGCCTCATCGAGCCGGTGTACGAGCAACCACCGGTGCTGACGCAACCGACGATTGAGGCCAATATTCATCAGCCGCCTGAGCGTCTGTCTGACGCTGAGGTGGAGCGGCAACTGGAGGCGGCCAAACGCAAAGCGGATTGGTCAAAGCCTGCGGCCAAGCTGTACGATTGGTTTCAATCGGATCAGCGTCGTACTGCCGAGCCGCCAGCCGCTGAGCGGTCGGTGTCGGTCGAGCCGGTTCAGGTTGCACCTGTTGAAATGGCGCCTGCTCAAGCTGCGCCGGTTCCAGTCGAACCCGTACCAACCAGCGTCGCGGCCAAGACTGAATTCATACTGACAGATCGGCCTGTACCGTCATTTTTAGCCGAGCCTGAGCCTGAGTCGCCAGCGCCGATTCCTGTATTGGTCGAGCTGGTGCAACCGGCATGGCAACCGATGGATTTTGAGGCGTTGCAGTTGTTGATGCGTGAGACGTTGTGGCAGACCTGTGGGCTGATGGGTAAGCCGTTACTGCGTAAAATCGAGGCGGTGACGACAGTGGCGGAGTTGCGGCGTTTGCAGCCACAGTGGAAGACCTCGATTCTGGAGGTGCGCTATCGTGAGCAGAGCGATGCGCTAAAGCAGGCTTTGCTGAATGTCAGTGAGAATCTGGCGCGTTTGTGAGGAGTTGGGGTGGGCGGACGCTGCTTGAAAGGTGAGCGCCCGCGCCTAAATTTGTGTCTTGTTATACAGGTTGAAATGAAAATTCATCTGCGTCACATCGCCACCGCATGCTCAATATAACACATAGAGTTTACTGCTTGATCGTGAATAAATCCCATGTTGAAATCCTTTGCAGTTTTTTGACTTTTCGCCTTTATAACGTCATAAAAGACGCGGGAATTCTCATCAATAACTGTGCCACTTGCTGCTGAATGTTTACACACTATCGTTACATCTTTGATGTCTATAGGAGATTTGTTCTTAATAACAAAACTTGCGTTCATTACTACTCCAAAGCCCTCTTTTGACCACAGAAAGTTAGATAGCTCTAAGAATTCTGTTGGATTATCTCTAGCTTTTTTTTCATTCGCGATGTCAACTTGTCGGGCAGCTTCCTTTTTCTTTAAGTTATCAACTATTTTTTGATATTTTTGTTGCTCTCTTTTGAAAAGACGGTTTTTTGGTTCGTGCCTTAGCAGCTGAGAATATAAATCTAGCCTCTGTTGCTCAGACAATGATTTTAAATTTCCCAGCTTGTTTTTAAGCTCTTGATGCTCTTTTCTTAGGGCATCAGCTTCGGCCTGAGCGATTCTATCTATTTCAATTTTATAGTCATCAGGATACATTAATTCTAATTCTGTTAAATAGAGTGCGTGACTTTCAGGAGTATTTTTTAACTCTGATAGGTATTTTTTAGGATCTTTTAGTTTCAGATTCGCTAATTCCTTTGCCTTATTTTCTTTTTCTTCGATATGAAGTCTTTCGTAAGATACAGGAATGCCAAGTGTAGACC
>JBAQKP010000103.1:0-10555 GCA_049301135.1 Moraxellaceae bacterium
TGTGTGAACTGCTCGGCATGAACTGTGCCACCCCGACTGACATCAACTTTTCATTTTCGGGATTTACCCAACGCTCGGGCATTACTGGCGACCACGCCGACGGCTTTGGCATTGCATTTTTTGAGCACAAAGCCTGCCGCCTGTTTGTCGATATCGAAGCCGCCTGCAAATCACCGATTGCGCAAATGATTCGGCATTACCCAATCAAATCGCGCAACGTCATCGCACATATTCGTAAAGCGACCCAAGGCGAAACCTGCCTCGAAAACGTGCATCCGTTTATGCGCGAGCTGTGGGGACGCCATTGGATTTTTGCCCACAATGGCGACCTGCGCGAGTTTTATCCAGCGCTATGCGGGGTGTTTCAGCCGGTTGGCACTACCGACAGCGAACGCGCAGCCTGCTTGGTATTTCAGCATTTACGCGAAACCTTTGGCTGCCACGAACCACAGCCTGAGCAAATTTTTACCGCTTTGGCCGACATTGCGCCAAAGATCGCCGAATACGGCACGTTTAATTTTTTATTGTCCAACGGTCAAAGCCTGTTTGCTTTTGCCACCACTAAGCTGCATTGGATCGTGCGCGAATACCCATTTGCCCATGCGCATCTGGTTGATATTGATATGAGTATTGATTTTAGTCAGTACACCACGCCCGCCGACCGCGTGGCGGTGATTGCCACCGAACCCTTAACCGACAACGAACAGTGGACGGCGTTTCAACGCGGTCAATTGTTGTGGTTTCAAGATGGTAAAATTGAAGGCACGTTACTCACTGACTCGTCCAAATTTGCCGCGCCGACCTTAGCCACCGATCATCTGATCTAAGCGGCGTGATTGCACAAGCTCAGTCGGCCTCGACCGATTGCTCGACCCAGACAAATGCATCGCTAAACGCACTCGAATCCCGATACTGCCGCCCCCAAGCCGAGAGCTGCTGAATCACCGGAATCACCGTCTGCCCCAACTCACTCAGTGAATACTCAACCTTCGGCGGGATCTGTGGATAGATGCGCCGCTCAATCACCCCATGTGCCTCTAGCTCACGCAACTGCCGTGTCAACATGCGCTGGGTGATACTCGGGATTAGACGCATCAACTGGTTAAAACGCTGCGTGTCTTCATGCAAATGATACAAGATCATGCCTTTCCATTTGCCGCCCACCACCGCCAGTGCAATGCTCATCGGACAAGCCAAATGCAGATCCAGTGGGGTCTTTTGACAGTCTTCACGCATGACGAATCCTCATCTCACAACCGGCATTAACAGTATATAAAAAGACTGTATCAGCTAAAAATGTGCATTCTAGCATTATAGATAGTGCTCAGATAAGCTCAGGTCTCCTCGAACAACAGAATCACTCCCATGAATGTTATTGATGCCATCCAAAACCGGCGCGCGGTCAAGCACTTCGACAGCAGCCATGTGATGCCGCTAGACATCGAGCAGCAGTTTTTAAATGCGGCTCGACTCGCGCCGACCTCTTTCAATATTCAGCATTGGCGTTTTGTCTTACTTAAAGACGCCAATCTGCGCCAACAAGTGCGACAGGCCGCATGGAATCAAAGCCAAATTACCGATGCAAGTCTGGTGATCGTCTTGTGTGCAGACGTACAGGCATGGCAAAAACAACCGGAACGCTACTGGCAAGATCTGCCCGACACGGCGACTCGTGACACCATGGTCAACATGTTGCAGGATTTTTATCGGGGTCGTGAGTGGTTACAACGCGACGAAGCGATGCGTTCGGTCGGACTCGCAGCACAAACCTTGATGCTCACCGCGCAAGAACTCGGCTATGCCGCTTGCCCGATGATTGGTTTTGATGCTGATGCAGTGGGGCAACTGATTCAATTACCGGCCGATCATGTGGCTGGCATGATCGTCGCGATTGGCAAGCCGACTCAAGCGGCTTTTCCGCGTAGTGGCTCGCTGGCCTATGCTGAAGTGGTTTTTGATAATCAGTTTCCTAACACCTAGTTTTTTTGGAGAGCATCATGCCGTATGTCAACATTCAAATCACCCGCGAAGGCGCGACCGCCGAACAAAAAGCCGAGCTGATTCAAGGCGTCACCGACTTGTTGCAGCGCGTTCTGAACAAAAATTCAGCCACCACATTTGTGATTATTGATGAAGTCGATACTGACAATTGGGGCATCGCCGGTCAAAGCGTCACGCGACTGCGCGCCCAGCAACAGCCCTAAACACACCGCATCACCTTGTTGATACACCAACAGGGTGGTTTTACTTGGATACTCACAATGAATACTCAATCTATCAGCCACTTAAAATCCATCGAAAGTCAGCTACAGCTCTATTTTGACGGCCTATACCATAGCGACACGCAGCGTTTGCGGCAGGTGTTTCACCCGCAAGCAATTTATGCCTGTGTGGTCGATGGTCGCTTGCTGCATTACACGATGGATCAATACTTTCCCATCGTCGATCAACGCCCCTCACCAGCCAGTCGAGCCGAACGACGACAGGATCGGATTATTGCGATTGAGCTATTGGGTGCAACCACTGCCGTGGCGCGGGTCGAATGTGCGATTACGCCGAAGCAGTTTCAGGATGTGTTGAGTTTTTTATATTTGGATGGGCGTTGGCAGATCATTGCTAAAGTATTTGAGGTTATCTTGATGTAGGCTTTGTCCTCATCATCCTCAGATTGGTGCAAAACGCCATGCAAATTTTGCCTGTTTATGCGGCTTTACTCACGCTACTGTTTGTTTTTCTCAGTATTCGCACCATCAAAGCTCGTCGCCGTGCGCAGATTGCGATTGGTAGCGGTGAAAATGCTCAGCTTAATCGTGCTATGCGTGTGCATGCCAATTTTGCCGAGTATGCACCGCTCGGCTTATTGTTGATTTATTTGGTAGAAATGCAGTCCGCCGCCGGTTGGTTCGTTCATCTCTTGGGTTTGCTGCTGTTGATGGGACGACTGTCGCATGCTTATGGGGTCAGTCAAGCGCGTGAAAACTTTAAGTTTCGGGTGTCTGGCATGATGATGACGTTTGGTAGTCTATTGCTGTCTGCCCTGTTTTTGTTGTATCACGCGCTGTGATTAAAACCGCCTACGATTGGCCTGCTCACGGATGAATGCCTATGTATATCGGCGCAGTTGCTCAACATACTGGCTTATCGCTTAAAGCGATTCGGCTATACGAAGCCAAAGGACTGATTGCCGCGCCACAACGCGTCAGGCGCTATCGGCACTACTGTCCGCAGCAGCTAGAACAACTGATCTTGCTGCGCGATGCGCGCGCTTTTGGGCTGTCGATTCGGCAACTCCAACACCTGACCCAACAGCAACCGATTCAAGCCGAGCATCTACGTGTCTTACTGCTACAGCGGCAGCAACAACTCCAGCAGCAATTGCTCGACGTCCAACAACAGCAGCAGCAACTGGCCGCTTGCCTACAGCAACTCGACCACTGTCCACTCCTGCAATCCACCACGATGGCGGTAAAAGCTATTGCATCGGTGGCTTGACTCTGCCCCAAGGGCAGCCCGTAAGCTGTGCTGAATCTCCCGACGGTACAGAAAGCATGCCTGCAAAAGCATCACAAAAAATCCTGATCCTCAATGGCAATCCACAAGCCAATAGCCTGTGTCACGCGCTGACCGCGGCCTATCTGAGTGGATTGCCCACGACTGCGACCGTTGAGGTTTTTCATTTGGCGCAAATGCAGTTTGACCCAAATCTTGCCCTAGGTTATGCGCAGCAACAAACCTTGAAACCGTGTTTATTGGCCTTCCAGCAGGCCTTGTTACAGGCGGATCATCTGGTGCTGATCTTTCCGATTTGGTGGGGTGGTCTGCCCGCTCAACTCAAAGGCTTAATTGATCGAACGTTTTTGCCAAATGTCACGTTTAAATATCACGCGGGTTCTCGCCTGCCGCAGCAATTACTCAAAGGTAAAACTGCACGGCTGATCATCACAATGGATGCGCCCGTTTGGTATTATCGCTATTGGCAAGCTGCACCGGTCGTGCGGCAACTTAAGCAAAATATTTTAGGCTTTTGTGGGTTTAAACAGATACAAGTCACATGGTTTGGCAAAGTGTTACACAGCACACCATCGGAGCGACAAGGTTGGCTTAAACAAGTTCAACGTCTTGCGGCCAGCCAGTCTGCACAGTAGTCCAATCAACATCAATCAATTGGCCTGCCAATCTGTGGACAGCCCAAAACCGATTTGGACTGCCACAATCTACAATCTACGCGCCGATCTTGGCCACTGCACCCCAGACAGGGATGATGGTTTGCATGAGTGGCTTAAGTAATTTCATATTACAAGCAATCACTTGGCCGTTTTCCATCGAGCCTTGACCGCCTTTACAGTCCACCACCGTACCACCAGCCTCACGCACCAGCAATTCACCGGCTGCAATATCCCACGGCTTTAGACCGACCTCAAAAAACCCATCAAAGCGACCCGACGCGACATAAGCCAGATCTAACGCAGCCGAACCCGTCCGGCGCACTTGCGCACCCGCATCGGTGACGGCCAGTAGTGCCGCAAAATGCTGTGGGGCAAACGAAATCACCTCACCGTTACGCGCGACTTTCGGCGGATGGCCGACGGTCAACCCCGTGCCCTGTAATGCAGTCTTATCACCAACGCGAATACGGCGTTGATTCATCATCGCACCGCCGCCACGCGTCGCCGAAAACAGCTCATCACGCACCGGATCATAGATCACACCATGCTGCGTGACGCCTTTATGTTGGACGGCAATCGAAATACAAAAATGTGGAAAACCTTGTACAAAATTCTGTGTGCCATCCAGCGGATCAATAATCCAGCACCAATCAGCATCATCGCCTTGGCCTTCTTGCAGACCAAATTCTTCACCTAAGAAACTATGTTTAGGGTAGCTTTTTTTCAGGGTCGCAATCGCCAACTCTTCGGCGTAGCGATCAAGGCGGGTGACCAGACCGGCCAGCCCTTTGCTTTCGACTTGTAGGTCGATTTTGTGACGGTTTTGGTGGGCTTTGAGCAGCTCAGCACCGACTTTTTCAGCAGCTTTTGCCGCCATGACTACCATTGGTTCCATATCACCACCACCATCACTAATCAACAAAACGTCAAAGAATCCAACCACATCCACACCAGACTGCAACTCGTCGCAGCAGTTCAAGCGGGGCGTTACCACAATATCTATTGCATAAACGGTTCAAGCCAGCGTTTCGGCTCACGGTTTTAAGCGCGGCAAGTCTAGCAAATCTCAGCACGCCTGACGACTGTTGATTGCACGGCACTAACCTGAAAAACCAAAGTAATTTGCCACATACAGGGATAGCGTGCTTGGAACTGTTTGAGCCTGAGAGGCACTGCCTCGCAAGGGCGAGCCAAGCACAAAGGTTCGCGGTATACTGCTCATACTTACTTTTGGCCTGTCAAAAGTGAGGCCAGCCGCAGGCATAAAACTGCCATGCCAAGATTCCGCTGATAAAGCTATCTCAACCGCTGCGCAACAAACGCCTGTACCGACTGTACAATCCCCGCCACATCTAACCCACAGTCTGCCAACATCTCAGCAGGTGCGGCATGCTCTAAAAACTGATCAGGCAAGCCCAGATTTTTTACCGGCAAAAACAGCCCAAGTGCGTTGAGCGCTTCATTGACCGCACTGCCCGCACCGGCCAGCACCGCATGCTCTTCTAGTGTGACCAGTCCAGTGCAACTTGTGGCAATTCTTTGTAATTGAGCGAGATCAAGCGGCTTAATAAAGCGCATATTGATCACTTGTATGCCCAACTCGGTGGACTGCTCGGCCAATTGTTGCGCCGCATGCAGCGCCGGATACACCATACTGCCAAACGACAATAACGCGATCTGACACGGCGCGTCAGGATTGAGATGAACCAGCAACTCACTTTGTCCGATGGGTAATGCCGTCAACTCCGGCACAATGACACTACCGACCCCCGTGCCACGCGGATAACGCACTGCTGCGGTGCCTTGATATTGATAAGCGGTGTACAGCATTTGGCGGCATTCATTTTCGTCTTTTGGTGCCATCAGCACCAGATTTGGCAAGGTACGCATAAAGGCATAATCGAACACACCGGCATGGGTCGGGCCATCTTCGCCGACCAAACCCGCCCGATCAATCGCGAAGGTCACATCGAGATTTTGTAGCGCAATATCATGCACCAACTGATCATAACCACGCTGCAAAAAAGTCGAATAAATCGCCACGATTGGCTTTAAGCCTTCACAGGCCATGCCAGCTGCCAGCGTTAGCGCGTGTTGCTCGGCAATCGCCACATCAAAGAACCGCTCAGGATAGCGCTGGGCAAAACTCACCATACCAGAACCTTCGCACATGGCGGGCGTGATCGCCAGCATGTCGCGGTCTTGCGCCGCCAAGTCACACAAAAACTGCCCGAACACATCCGAGTATTTTTGCGGTTTTGGTTGGTCGCTCGGCAGCGCAGCGGGTTTAGCCGCATTAAGTTTACCAATCGCGTGATAGCCAATCGGATCAGCTTCAGCCGGTGCAAAACCTTTGCCTTTGGTGGTGTAGACATGCACAAGACGTGGGGTTCTACGCTGTTTCAGCAGCCGTAATACTCGCAATAACTCCGGCAAATCATGCCCATCAAATGGCCCAAAATACTCAAAGCCAATCGCCTGAAAGAGATTTTGTTCGCAATCGGGCGCAGTTTTACGCGCTTTAAATTGCATATCAGGTCGTGGCTGCATTACCGGTTCAGCCGCATCGGTCACACCGACTTGATAGCCACTTTGCCACAGTGCCGCCAGATGGCGCGAAAAGCCACCGATACTGCACGAAATCGACATGTCGTTGTCATTTAAAATCACCAGCAAATCAGCCTGATGCTGCACCGCATCATTCATCGCTTCAAACGCCATGCCCGCCGTCATTGCGCCGTCACCGATCACGCAGGCCACCGTGCGTGGATCATTTCGATAGCGCAAAGCCAGTGCCATCCCGAGTGCCGCCGAGATCGAGGTGGACGAATGCCCCACCCCAAACGTATCAAATTCAGACTCTTCACGGGTCGGAAATGCCGTCAGCCCGCCTTTGGCACGAATCGTCGGTAACTGCTCACGCCGCCCCGTCAGCACTTTATGGGCATACGCTTGATGACCAACATCCCAGACCAAACGATCACGCGGCGTGTCGAGTACGGCATGTAGCGCTACGGTCAGCTCAACCACACCCAAATTCGCGCCAAAATGCCCGCCACTTTGCCCAGCGGCGTATAATAAGTACAGCCGCAACTGGTCGGCCAGCTCACATAAGTCTGCGGTGGACAGGGATTTTAACTGCTTAGGATGATCAATCTGATCCAGCAGTGGGGTATGCGGTCGATGGGCAGGAATTTTTTGGTGCATCATATGCCTTAATTAAGCCTGAGCTGACGAACAGCAGCTTGGGTACACATTTGGGCTTGGCCAAATGGAACAGCCACATCAAGTGCGAATGCTACCATTTGCCACTGCAATGGCCTAGCACCTTAATTGAAGTGTTGGTGAAGTGTTCGTGTAACTCAGCGGCGGATTGGCGCCGACTTTTTATTACATCAAAAACAATAAAATTTATTTTTTAGCAACTAATCGCCGTGCGATACTGTGATTAACCACAAGAATGGATGACATCGCGTGTGAATGCACTGCCCACAGCCGCCGAGCCATGTCGTGAACCGTGCAGCGAATCGTTATGGATTACGCTGGATAATGGTCTGGATCGACTACATTTAAAACGGTTCTACCCGCCCAACGACATGCAGAGCAGCAACAGGACGCACGGTCACGGCACGCCGGTTTTTTTACTACATGGCAGTGTCAGTAGCGGTCGGGTGTTTTACTCCAATTCAATGAAAGGCCTCGCGCCATTTTTGGCACGACAAGGCTTTGATGTCTATGTGGCGGATCTCAGCGGGCGTGGTCAAAGCACTCCGCGTGTGACTCGGCAGTCGAACCGCACGCAACAGCAGATCATCACCGAAGAAATTCCGGCTTTTTTAGATAAAATCCGCCAATTGCGTGGGCAAGACACCTCGATTCATGCGGTCGCGCATTCATGGGGCGGGGTGCTGCTGACCGCGTATTTGGCGCGTTTTCCAGACGCGCGCTTGGCGTCGATGAGTTTTTTAGGCAGCAAACGTCATGTCAGCGTGTTTAACCGCGAACGGATGATCGGTCTAGATCTGATGTGGGCAACCATCGGTGGACTATATACACGGCTGTATGGTTATTTACCGGCCAAACGACTCAGGCTAGGCTCAGATGACGAACCTGCTGCGGTCTATCGGGACTGCAAACACTGGGTCTATCATAAGCGACAGTGGCGCGATGCACAGGATGGCTTTGATTATTTGGCCGCATTACAACAAGCCAAACACCTACCGGCAACCTTACATTTGGCAGGGCAAAACGACACATTTCTCGGTCATCCAACCGATGTGAGAAAGCTGATGCGCGATATGGATAACCCTGCCGATCAGTTTGTACTGCTCGGTAAAGCTCATGGATTTCAACACGATTATGATCATTTAAGCATGTGTACGTCTGCTGATGCGGTGGTGGATCACTTTCGATTGATTCAAGATTGGATACAGTGTCATGCCTGAGCGGCTTTTGACAGCGACTGATCGGCACTCTAAGCTTGTTAATGCCTTGTAGAAGGCAGAAACTGGCAGATCAGCGCGTTAATCGGCCAAATGCTGCTGCTGTTGAATCACTGTACAACCGACAATTCCGACCAAATCGACAATGTTGGGTATACTGTCTGACCCTTGATCTTAGCCTGAGGAATCGATCATGCCGTTTCAATTTGTGGCGTGTTCCAAACTGCCCACGCAATATGGCAACTTCGATATTTCGGTGTTCGAAGATGCAGACACAGGCGAAGAACACGTTGCGCTCTCCGTGAACATGGCCGAGCCATCTGAACAGCCGGTCTTATTGCGGCTGCATTCAGAATGTCTGACTGGCGACGCATTTGGCTCGCTGCGCTGCGACTGTGGCCCGCAGCTGCAAGCCACCATGCAACTGATCCAAAAACACGGTCGCGGGGTGATTCTCTATCTGCGCCAAGAAGGGCGCGGCATCGGTCTACCAAACAAGATTCGTGCCTATGCGCTGCAAGATCAAGGCCATGACACCCTAGACGCCAATCTGATGCTGGGTCTACCGGCGGATGGGCGCACCTACGAGATGTGCAAAACCATGCTTGATCACTTCAGCGTGCAGCAGATCAACCTGATCACCAACAATCCGGCCAAACAAAAAGCGTTGCAGGATTTGGGCTTTAGCGTGTTACAGCGCACGCCATTGCACGTTGGGTATAACCCATTTAACGCCGGTTACATCTCGACCAAACGCGCACGCATGGGACATTTGGAATAAGTGTCTAGCAGAATCCCATATTTTTATTATGGGATTTTAGCTATGCTAGGCTACTGCCCAATCATCCCGAGTCTGTTGCCATGTCCGAGCATCCTACCTCCGCCGATATTCAGCGCGTTCGTGCGTTTTTGTTGCAACTACAGGCTGATATTTGTGCGGCGCTCGAACAACAAGAAGAAGTGGGTGGCGGCACGGCACGGTTTGTGCCAGATGATTGGACACGTGACGAAGGTGGCGGCGGTCGCTCCTGTGTGCTGCAAGACGGTACGGTGATCGAAAAAGGCGGCGTGATGTTTTCGCACATCCACCTGTCGCACCTGCCCGCAGCAGCCACGCAGCGCTATCCGCAACTGGTCGGCGCAAAAGCCCAAGCGATGGGCGTATCACTGGTCATCCATCCCAAAAACCCGAATGTCCCGACCTCACATGCCAATGTGCGTTTGTTTGTTGCCGAAAAAGACGGCCAAGAGCCGGTCTGGTGGATGGGTGGCGGGTTTGATTTAACCCCATTTTATCCGGTTGAAGCCGATTGTGTGCATTGGCATACGGTGGCGCGGGATCTGTGCGCGCCATTTGGCACAGAGGTCTACCCGCGCTATAAAAAATGGTGTGATGATTATTTTTATTTAAAACATCGAGATGAACAACGCGGCATCGGCGGCTTGTTTTACGATGATCTGAATGATTGGGGCTTTGAGCGTTGCTTTGCCTTTATGCAAGCGGTAGGACAAGGCTATCTGGATGGGATTATTCCGATTTTTCAACAGCGTCAGCACATGACGTATACCGATGCGCAGCGTGAGTTTCAACTGTATCGGCGCGGCCGTTATGTCGAATATAACTTGGTGTATGATCGCGGCACGATTTTTGGCTTACAGTCAGGCGGGCGGATTGAGTCGATTTTGGTCAGTTTGCCGAATTTGGTCAGTTGGCATTATCGACCGGAATGGGCGGTTGGCTCGCCGGAAGCGCGTTTGACTGAATATTTTTTAAAACCGCGTGAGTGGCTGAGTTAAACACTCAAAATTGGCTTTACGTACAGGGATGACGTGCTTGGAACTGTCTGAGCCATGGATGGCGAGTCTTCCAAGCACAAAGGCTTTTGCTTACTTTTGGCCTGTCAAAAGTGAGGCCAGCCGCAGGCGTAACATAGTTTTAGCCTCCTC